>CAYHGN010000123.1:0-11349 GCA_964356005.1 uncultured Sphingobacterium sp. | reverse complement strand
CTTTCGCGGGAATGACAAGGGTTGGTTGGGAACAGGAGAATACAGCCTCCGCTGGAATCGAAATGCAGAATCGTTCGGTAGTTAATGTAGTTCCGCCTATTTTAATGTCTGAACCATGATTCAGATGATTTATTTGATTATTATGAATCATTAAAATCATGCTAATCAAAAAAATCACAGTTCAGACAAAATGGTACACTCCCAAGATGGCCGCGAATTTATATCTTCATATCCGGAAATATATTATCAATGCTATGATGAATAATCAATACACTGGATTTTTGAGGAAACGTTCAATCAGAATAATTTGCCTGATTTTCTTCTTCGGACTCACAACAATATCTTTTGCTCAAAATAAAATCCCTGCAACTGCAGAATCAGACTCATTAAAACGAAAAGTCAGCCTTACAAGGATAATGAAGGTGTTACCTGCTGATAAGATTAGTAACGGCCGGGTGTCTTTTCTGGATGAGAATTTTAAGGATTGGCTCAATCGGACGGGCGAGCTTCCGCCGGATTTTGATACAATGCCTTCCATACCTTTTCTTCCTGATCCGCTTATTCTGGATGAGGGTGGTAAAAATATTCCCGTTACTTCGGCTGTGCAGTGGGATGAAAAGCGGCGCTGGATGAAGGAGCAGCTGGAATATTATGTTACCGGCACTTATCCGCAATCTAACATGGATTTCAAGGTTAAGTTTCTGAGTGAAAAGATGGAGGGTTCAACTACGCTTCGTGTGGTTGAGCTGTCATTCGGTCCGCAGGAGCAGGCCAAACTAACTATAGAATTAATGATTCCGCAGGGTAAGGGACCCTTCCCGGTATTTATGACTCAGTGGAACCACAGGGGCTGGGCTCAGATCGCGGTAAGGCGGGGCTATATGGCCTGTGTTTATGCAGCTTCGGATGCAAAGGATGATACTGAAAAGTATTCCGAAATATGGGCTGGAAAATATGACTTTACCCGTTTGATGCGAAGGGCTTTCGGGACTTTCAGGGCAATCGACTATTTACATACACTTCCTCAGGTTGATAAGGACAAAATCGCCTTAACGGGACATTCCAGGAATGGTAAATTAGCATTGATGGCTGCCGCATTTGATGAACGAATTACGGCTGTTATTCCGAGCAGTGGTGGTTCAGGTGCTGAAGTTCCCTGGCGGTATGCAAGCCAGCAATATGATGTTGAAGATATTGCATTATTATCCGCTGCACAACCATCCTGGTTGCATCCCCGTTTAAGATTTTTTATAGGCCGGGAGAATAAACTTCCCATTGATCAAAATCATTTTATGGCGCTGATTGCACCCAGAGGTTTAATGCTGAGTACAGCGGTCAATGAAGGAGCGAGCAATCCATGGGGTATTGAGCAGGCCTATGGCTCTGCGCAGAAGGTTTATAAGTTTCTTAATTCAGTAGATAATCTGGCAATCAGGTTCAGGGATGGTGAACATGGGACCAATGCGGGGGATATTGAAGACTATATTGATTTCTTTGATTATATTTTCAAACGAACTGACAACAGGCCGGAGAACAAATTTCTATATAATTATACGTTTGAAGGCTGGCGGAAGCTAAGCAAGGAAAATATAAATCCTTTAAAATATCCTTCCAAAGGCGGGCAAGGCATCGAGTCCATTGCAGGGAAAGAGCTATCAAAGGAAAACTGGGCGGTTAAAAAAACCGAAATTAAAGAACACTTACGATGGATCCTGGGGGATGAGCCTCCCGGTCTGAAAAATCCCGGTCCGGAGCGTTTAGAAAACGGAGGAGCCGGAGAAGAGTACTTCGGGACTGTTCTCAAACGGCCCCTTGTGACCCCGCGTATGGGCCGAATGGCCATCACACCTTACAAGGAATTTGGCGATTATTTGTATGGCTACATTTACTATCCTAAGGATAAAGCCGGTAATATTAAGGCGGGTAAATTGCCGGCTATCATTTACCAGCATGAATACGATTATTCTAAGGGTTTTTCCTCTTATCATGATGTTCAGTCCTTTTTTGAGGGTATGACAGATCTTGGTTATGTTGTTTTTTCATACGATATGATCGGTTTTGGGAATCGCATTGAAGAAGGTACACGTTTTTATGAACGCTATCCGAACTGGTCGAAAATGGGAAAGATGGTAGCTGATGTTAAAGGTGCAGTTGACGCAATGAGTAATCTGGATTTTGTTGGTAGCTCTAAAATTCTTGTCGCGGGTTATTCTTTGGGTGCAACAGTCGGACTTTACGCTACTGCACTTGATGACAGAATTGCCGGACTTGTTTCAGTGAGCGGTTTTACTCCAATGCGAGCAAATGCTAATGGCAGGGAAGGGATCAAAGCTTTTTCGCATTTGCACGGACTGATTCCCCGCCTGGGTTTCTTTGCTGGGCATGAGGATCGAATTCCATTTGATTATCAGGATATATTAGGAGCAATTGCTCCGAGACCTGTGTTGCTTATTACCCCAACTTTAGACCAGACTGCCAATTTTAAAGACATCAGAGCTACCGTTACTGAAGCCGGAAAAATTTATAAATTATTAGGTGCCCCTGATCAGCTCATTCTTAATACGCCTGATGATTTCAATAGGTTTAGTGAGGAATTGCAGGAGATAATTTATGATTGGTCTCGCAAATTAATGACACCTGTTTCTAACTGATAATTTAGTTTAATGGGCCATTTGTGAATTTTGCTTATTTAAGTTTCTTGTACTAAAGGATTTCATTGATTCTGCCGGGCTGCCCCTTCCGATGAAATACAGCCCTGGGTAAAATAAACCTTGCCGGAGTAAGTAGCTTCCGGCTATCGTTATTTTGAATCAAAACGTTATTTCATGCCGGAACTACTACGGAGGAAAGGGCTTAACTACCTATAATACACAGGTGTTGCTTTCCAAAATCAAATTATTGTGGCTCCAGTGCCCTGTCTGGACGATTATAATTCCCGTCTGGTCGGTGTTCTCGCCGTACCAGGCACGATCATATCATTGGTCGGTGAGAACACCAACCACAGGGAACCTGTATCTAATCTCAATACTCAATACTCACTACTCACTACTCACTACTCAATACTCACTACTCACTACTCACTACTCGCTAAATTTGCTTCATACACTAAAGAAGGGTAATTTCGTGGCTTAAATTCTAATTATGACTACTGAAAGAGGACCAATCTCTCATTTTATAGAAAAAAACTACCTGCATTTTAATTCTGCCGCTCTGGTGGATGCTGCAAAAGGGTATGAAACCCATCTGGATGAAGGTGGAAAAATGATGATCACGCTTGCAGGTGCAATGAGTACTGCCGAACTTGGAATTTCTCTTGCCGAAATGATTCGTCAGGATAAAGTATCAATTATATCATGCACAGGAGCTAATCTGGAAGAAGATATAATGAATCTGGTTGCTCATTCACATTACAAACGTGTACCAAATTACCGTGATTTAAGTCCGCAGGATGAATGGGATCTTCTTGAGAACCATTATAACCGTGTTACTGATACCTGTATTCCTGAAGAGGAAGCTTTTAGAAGGCTTCAGAAGCACATTCACAAGCTCTGGAAAGATGCCGATGATTCTGGCGAGCGTTATTTCCCACATGAATTTATGTACAAAATGCTTTTGAGCGGAGTGCTGGAACAGTATTATGAAATTGATCCTAAGAATTCCTGGATGCTTGCTGCCGCAGAGAAAAATCTACCGATCATAGTACCCGGATGGGAAGATTCAACAATGGGGAATATTTTTGCTTCCTATGTGATGAAAAAGGAACTCAAAGCATCAACAATGAAAAGTGGAATTGAATACATGGGCTGGCTGGCTGATTGGTATATCGCTAATTCGGCGGGAAAGGGCATTGGATTTTTTCAGATTGGTGGCGGTATAGCCGGTGATTTCCCGATTTGTGTAGTACCCATGCTTTATCAGGATATGGAAATGGAGAACATTCCTTTCTGGAGCTATTTCTGCCAGATTTCTGATTCAACCACATCGTATGGATCGTACTCAGGAGCTGTCCCAAATGAGAAGATTACCTGGGGTAAACTGGATATCCATACGCCAAAATTTATTGTGGAATCAGATGCGACAATTGTGGTTCCGCTCATTTTTGCCTGGGTTTTGAAGCAGTAGTGATTCTCTGTTTTAAAAACAAGGCTTATGGCTGGTATTAAAAAGGCAATTAATCAAAAAATGTTTTAAATAGACTGATATTCAAATACTTATGAATTAATTTAGAATGATTATAAATTGATAAAATAGGTCATGTTAATGTCATAGGTATTTGAATAAAGCATACTTTTGTCAACTGAAAATGTCGAATATGTTCTTATATTCAAATTTTAATTATACGTTTCAAAATTTAAGCAACAAATACTCAATATGAGAAGCATCTCATTGTTTTTTAGAAGTGTTACAAAATCATTGGTACTGGTTACTTTATTGTGTTCAATGGCTGTTTATTCGGCTAATGCACAGGATGCAGCAGCAGGAGCAGCGATTTTTAAGCAAAAATGTACTGCCTGTCATGGTATTGACAAGGCGGTTGTAGGTCCGGCCTTAAAGGGGATTGATACAAAGTATGACGAGGCATGGCTGATCAAATGGATCAAAAATGCCCCTGCATTCATTGCATCTGGCGATGCTCTTGCAGTAAAAGCAGGGGAGTATTCACCGGCAATGATGTCAGCCTTTCCTGAATTATCAGACGATGACATTAAGAACATTGTAGCTTATGTTAAAGTTGGTGATGTCAAACCTGCAGCAGATCCAAATGTCGCCGCTGGTGCAGCTGGAGCTCCTGCAGATAAGGGAGGTGTAAGTAACTTTATGTTATTTGGTCTGATTGCAGTTATTATCATTGCCTTTTTGGTTATTCTGGTTTTAAACCGTGTGATTACCACTTTGGAGCGTGTGATGCTTCAGAAAAAGGGTATTGCTGTTGAGGAGGAAGTAGGTACTGCAACAAAAGATCGTTTCGAAGGACTCAAAAAGTTATCAAAAAACAAAAAATTCATTTTATTTATTGTTTTGTTGAGTGTGATTTTCCTCGGTTCTGCAGGTTGGAAAGGTATGTGGGAAACAGGTGTTCATACTGGTTATCAGCCGGTCCAGCCAATTAAATTTTCGCACCAGCTTCATGCAGGAATAAATAAAGTTGATTGTCAGTATTGTCACTCCGGCGCATTTACCTCTAAAAATGCATCCATTCCATCTCTTAATGTTTGTATGAATTGCCATAATTATGTTACGGCATCTCAAAAGTATGAAGGAAAGACTTCTCCTGAAATCATGAAGATTTATACTGCTCTCGATTACAACGAGGAAACAAGAGCTTACGGTTCTAATACCAAGCCGGTTGAATGGATCAGAATTCACAATCTTCCGGATCTGGCTTACTTTAACCACTCTCAGCACGTTTCAGTTGCAGGGATTGAGTGTCAGAATTGCCACGGTCCGATTCAAACCATGGAAGAAGTTTATCAGTATTCTCCTCTGACCATGAAATGGTGTATCAATTGCCACAGACAGACAGAGGTTAATCATAAGGACAATCCTTATTACGATAAGCTGATTGCTGCGCACGATAAATTGAAAAAAGGTGAAAAGGTTACGGCTGCTGTTTTAGGTGGGCTGGAATGTGCAAAGTGTCATTACTAATTAAAATAATTTTAAGATAACATACGTATACTTTATATAGCTTGAATGGAAAGCAATAAAAAATACTGGAAAGGTTTAGAAGAGCTGCAGAACACTAAGGATTTTGTTGAAAAAAACAAAAACGAGTTCGCTGAACCACTTCCTATGGAAGAAGTTCTGAATGAAGCCGGTTTAAGTACCGTAACTCCACGTCGCGACTTTTTGAAGGCGCTTGGATTTGGTTTGGGAGCAGTAACTCTTGCTGCTTGTCAGACAACTCCGGTTCATAAGTCAATTCCTTATTTGGTTAAACCTGAAGAAATAGTTCCCGGTATCCCCAATTATTATACTTCTACTTTTAATGGCCATAGCATTCTGGTTAAAACCCGCGAAGGTCGTCCTATTAAGATTGAAGGGAATCCTAACTGTATTCTGAGCAAAGGAAGTCTGGATGCAAAAGGCCAGGCTTCAGTGCTTGATCTTTATGATGTTTCCAAACTAAAAAATCCTGTCCTAAATGATTCTGAATCAAGCTGGGCGAAAATCGATGAGTACGTAAAAGCTGAACTTGCTAAAATTATGGCAGGCGGCAAAAAAATTCATATCGTTTCCTCTACTGTTAATAGTCCTTCGACTAAAGCAGCTATTGCCGACTTTACCGCTCAATACCCAACTACAAAACACATCCAGGTTGATGCGGTTTCTTATACCGGTATCATCAAAGCAAATGAAAACAGTTTTGGTAAGGCAGTTCTTCCAAAATACCGTTTTGACAGAGCAGATTTAATTGTAAGTTTTGGAGCTGATTTTCTGGGTACCTGGATTTCTCCGGTAGAGTTCAGTCGCCAGTATACTTCTAAAAGAAACAATACTGCCCTTGAAGGCAAAAAAATGTCCCGTCATATTCAATTCGAGACAGGAATGAGTTTAACAGGTACTAATGCTGATGCGCGTCTTCCATTAAAGCCATCTGAAGAAGGTATTGCCCTATTGAATTTATATGCTGCTCTGGGTGGTGCCGTTACCGGAACCAAACCTCTTGCTAATAATCCGAATGCAGAAAAAGCGATTGCCCTAACTGCTAAAGAATTAGCTGCAGCGAAAGGAAGAGCCCTTGTAATCAGCGGTTCAAATGATGTTTCTACCCAAATCGTTGTGAATGCGATCAATTCAATTTTGGGCAGTTACGGTACTACAATCGATCTTGATAATCCATCATACCAGTATGCTGGAAATGACGCTGAATTCGCTGAGTTCGTTAATGAAATGAACCGTTCTGAAGTGGATGCAGTTTTCTTTTTGAATGCAAATCCTGCTTACGAATTCAACGATACCAAGGCATTCACAGATGCACTGGCAAAAGTTAAATTGCGTGTTTCTTTTGCCGACCGCAAAGATGAAACATCTTCACTCTGTCAGGTAATTGCTCCAAATCATCATTATCTTGAATCATGGGGTGATTCTAATCCGGTTGAAGGATATTATACTATCGTTCAGCCTGCTATTAATCCTGTTAATAATTCACGTAATGCCGAGCAGGGTCTGTTGATCTGGTCTGAAGGTCTTGTAACTGATTACTATCAGTATATCCAGAATAACTGGGCAAAAACAGTTCTTGCTCAATCAGGTACAAGCTGGAAGGATTTATTACAAAAAGGTTCGGTTAGTCTTCCTGAAAAATCAGCAGGTGCTTTTACCTTCTCCCGCGAACTTGATTCAGTTGTTCAGACTATCCTCGCTGAAAGCAGTTCACTTGCAAAAGGTGGTGATAATGCTGTAGAATTACATATTTATCAGAATGTTTCTATTGGTGACGGTAAGTCGGCCAATAACCCATGGTTGCAGGAGTTACCTGATCCGGTTTCGAAAGTAACCTGGGATAACTATGCTGCTATCAATGCGAAGTTTGCAGAAAAATTGGGAATTTCACAAAATGATCTTGTAGAGATCAAAACAGATAAATACACAATTACTTTACCGGTACTTATCCAGCCCGGACAAGCATACGGAACTGTCTCTGTTGCCCTGGGTTATGGCAGAACTAAGGCCGGAAAAGCCGGATCTGAGGTTGGTAAGAATGCATATCCATTCCTTCGTTTGGTGAATGCAACTTTCCACACAGCTACGGCCGCCAGCTTGTCTAAAGCTTCCGGAACATATGAGCTTGCTCAAACACAGACACATCATTCAATTGAAGGTAGAAATATTGTTCGAGAGACTACTTTAAAGGATTATTTAAAGGATCCTAACTCTGGAACAGGTCACGCTCATGTAAATCACTATGATTTATGGAATGAGTTTGAACAACCGGGACATGCCTGGGTGATGGCAATTGACTTGAATGCCTGTACAGGTTGTGGTGCTTGTATTGTCGCTTGTAATGCAGAAAATAATATTCCGGTTGTTGGACGTGATGAGGTTCGCCGTCGTCGTGAAATGCACTGGATCCGTATCGACCGTTACTACACCGTTAATGAAGGTGGAACTAAAGTAACTAAGGAAAAGGAAGTAGAAGCTCTTGAAAACATAGATAACGTATCTGTTATACATCAGCCAATGATGTGTCAGCACTGTGATCATGCTCCTTGTGAAACTGTTTGTCCGGTTTTAGCAACGGTACACTCCTCTGAAGGTTTGAACCAAATGGCTTACAACCGTTGTATCGGTACCCGTTATTGTGCGAACAACTGTCCGTATAAAGTACGTCGTTTCAACTGGTTCAATTACTGGAATGATTCACGTTTTGATAACTACATGAATAATGAGTTTACACAACTTGTGTTGAACCCTGATGTTACTTCCCGTTCAAGAGGGGTAATGGAGAAATGTTCAATGTGTGTTCAGCGTATTCAGGCTGGAAAGCTTCAGGCTAAATTAGAGAAGCGTACCCTGAAAGATGGGGATGTTAAAGTTGCCTGTCAGCAAACTTGTCCTACCAATGCAATCATATTTGGAGATGGAAATGATCCTGAATCTGAAGTTTCAAAAGCACTGAAGAGCGAGCGTACATACTATGTCCTGGAAGAACTTAACGTTAAGCCGGGTGTAGGATATCAAACAAAAGTTAGAAATACTGTAGAGGTTTAATACAAGAAATAAAAAAGAATATGTCATCTCATCACGAGTCTATACTTAGAGAACCCTTAGTAACCGGTGAAAATATTACCTATTCAAAGGTCACCGAAGATATATTGGTTCCTGTAGAAAATAAGCCAAATAAAGCCTGGTGGATTGGTTTCATTGTTTCCGCCCTTGGTGCAGGACTTTGGGTTTTCTCTGTTAGCTGGACCTTCTGGTTTGGTATTGGCGAATGGGGTTTGAATAAAACCGTTGGATGGGCCTGGGATATTACCGGTTTCGTTTGGTGGGTGGGTATTGGTCACGCTGGTACCCTTATCTCGGCGGTATTACTCCTGTTCCGACAGAACTGGCGAAACTCAATTAACCGTTCGGCCGAGGCGATGACTATTTTCGCCGTTATTTGTGCCGCAACATACATTATTTCGCACATGGGTCGTCCATGGTTGTTTACCTGGGCACTTCCCCTTCCTAATCAGTACGGATCATTATGGGTTAACTATAACTCGCCCTTAGTATGGGACGTATTTGCAATCTCAACGTATTTTTCAGTTTCATTGGTGTTTTGGTACACTGGATTACTTCCTGATATAGCTACCATTCGTGACCGTGCAGTGGGTACCCGTCGTCGTGTTTATTCTATTCTATCTTTTGGATGGAATGGTTCAGTCAAAACCTGGCAACGTTTTGAGTTAGTATCCCTGATTTTGGCAGGCGTTTCTACTCCCCTTGTACTTTCGGTACATACAATTGTATCCATGGACTTTGCAACCTCTCTGGTTCCCGGATGGCATACAACGATCTTTCCTCCATATTTTGTTGCAGGAGCGATCTTCTCTGGTTTTGCAATGGTTCAAACCTTATTGCTTATTACCCGTAAGGTGATGAACTTTGAAAACTACATTACTATGTTCCATATTGAATCGATGAATAAAATCATCATTCTTACAGGTTCAATTGTTGGTGTAGCTTATTTAACTGAATTATTTATTGCCTGGTACTCAGGGGTTGAATACGAGCAGTACGCATTTTTGAACAGGGTGAGCGGCCCATACTGGTGGGCTTATTGGATCATGATGACTTGTAACGTAATTTCTCCGCAATTGTTCTGGTTCAAAAAGATCCGTACCAGCATCGCTTTGTCATGGATTTTATCGATTGTTGTGAATATTGGTATGTGGTTCGAGCGTTTTGTCATCATTGTAACTTCATTGCACCGTGATTACCTTCCATCAAGTTGGGTTATGTTTTACCCGAGCTGGATTGACGTTGGAATATTCATTGGATCTATCGGAGTATTCTTTACCTTATTCCTCCTTTTCCTCAGAGTATTCCCGGCTATTGCAATGGCAGAAGTCAAATTATTGCTGAAGAGTTCAAGTGATCAGGCTAAGAGAAAATTGATCGCTGAGAAGGCTGTAGATAGCGGTGAGGCTGATTATTACCTTGAATCCCTTGAAAAGTATGATAGTATTTCTCCAAAAGTTGCTGAATTCCAAAAAGTTTAAAGATGAGTAATATAAAATATATTTTAGGTCATTTTGAGGATCCGGATGATCTGATGCACGGGATAGACAGACTGCAGGAGAATAGCGTAAGTATTTACGATGTATACACTCCTATGCCTATTCATGGTATTGAAGATAAGTTAGGGATTAAACGATCAAGGCTTGGTATAGTAGCCTTTGGATTTGGCCTATCTGGAACAATCACAGCTGTTTCTGTGATTTGGTACATGATGGCTTATGACTGGCCCATGAATATCGGTGGTAAACCACATTTTGCATTACCGGATTTCATTCCGATTATGTTCGAATTAACTGTATTGTTTGCTGCATTCGGAATGGTTGGAACTTACTTTTTTGCGAATCACCTGGCTCCGGGTCGAGCTCCAAGAGTAATGGACCTTCGGGCTACCAATGATAGATTTGTGATTGCTATCGATGCAAGAACAAATACCTCGCATGATCAAATAGATAACATTTTAAAAGAAGCAGGTGCTGTTGAAATTAAGCACAACGAAAGGAAATATGTTAGTTATGAATAAGCGCCTAATAATTTGTACCGCTTTTTTAACTGTAGCCGCTGTTACGGTTATTTCTTCCTGTTCAAACAATAGAAGTACGGGGCTTGAATTTGCCCGTAATATGTATGATCCCATTGGTTATAATCCGGATCAGCCAAATAAGAACTTTAAGGACGGTAAAACTGCTCAGGATCCACCAGCCGGTACAATGCCTGTTGGATTTGATAAATATGATGTTTATCCTAATACCCTTGAAGGCTATCAGGCAGCAAGTGCCGGAATGACAAATCCACTTCCTGTAAGTATAGCCACTCTTGAACAGGGAAAAACTTTGTATTTAAACATGTGTTCTCATTGTCATGGTATGGAGGGAAAGGGTGATGGTTCTATCGTTAATCTTGGCAAATTTCCTGCACCTCCTTCCTATTCAACAGGAAACTCTTCCAGAGGTGGTAGCATGAAGGATCTTACAGATGGTAAAATTTATCATACAATCACACATGGTGTTAACCTGATGGGTCAGCACAAATCTCAATTATCTCCGGAGCAACGGTGGAAAATCGTTATGTACGTTCATGAATTACAAAAATTACAATAGTCAATTGCTAAAACCAGAT
>CAYHGN010000122.1:0-11388 GCA_964356005.1 uncultured Sphingobacterium sp. | reverse complement strand
TTCTGGGTGGCTCACTTTGAGCAGATTGGTGGCTCACTTTCACGCAGATTTTTCAGGGCGAGCGGAAAGTAGATTTCGTCAGTCACACCATTGCTTTAGGGCCTCACCCTGAGTACGGAGCTACTGGTTTTAAAACTAGTGCTGCCCTCTCCAAAGGAGAGGGTTTAAAGATACTTCCATTAATAGTCCGTCATCTCGACGAGCGAAATAATTGTCGTTTAATAATGCCTTTTCCGCGAGGAGAGATCTGTTTCAAGGCTTTTCTGCCATAGAACATCCTAAAATGTAATTTTTGAACTAAATTTTAAAATAGTCTAAAAATTAGGTTTTGTTCTTACCTCCTTCGTAAATGTTCGTAGAACACCCCCTTTACGACCCCCTGAGAGCACTATTCTAAGAACAAGGTACGAACATGGTATGATGTTGGTACCTAGATGGCTACGCCTGGTCTTGTAATTAGGAAAACACCCTTATATTTTAATATATTTCACTTATAAGTGAAATATCAATAAAAAAATACATATTTATATAAAAGAGAATTAACAGGAAATTTAAATTTTTCGGATAATGAAAACGAATAAAAGGGCAGAGAAATATAACAGCTCTGTTATTGCTGAATTGCTTAGTGAAATAAGTTCTGCCGAGAAAATGCAGGTTAGGATAAAAATGCAATTAGCTGCCAGACTTGATGATTTAATAATGGAAAGTGGATTGAACAAAAGCGAGTTTGCATCCAAATTGGATAAGAATCCATCAGAAATTAGCAAATGGCTCAGTGGTACTCATAATTTCACAATAGACACTTTAGTTGAGATATCAGAAGCCTTGAATATTCAAGTACGAGAACTCTTTACACCTAAATCAGATCATCAGGTTAACAAAATACAAATCGGTGGTCTTCTGAGTTCTTCCTGATTCGTTTTTAGCTTTAAGCTTTCAGCTTAAAGAACTCTTCCCTCAACCTCCTCGCCACAACCTTCTCCTCTCCCGGCTGCATCATCCAGACGGTTATGGATACAGAATTGCCTCCTTTTGCTCCGGGTTTGGGTGGTGTTGCCTGACCCTTGAAAATCGGTAAGCCTGAAAAGCCTGCTTCAATGGATGGATTTCCGTTTCGAAGATTTTCACGCAGTTCATGGCCGGTTAGTTTGATCTTAGTATCATCCCAGCTGATGCGGAGTGAGGGGGTATGATTTCCCAAAGGGTTGACCGTTACTTTTGTGGTAATTCCATCGATGGATTTTACAGCATTTTCAATCAGGGCAATACCCGCTTCCCATTTCTTCCATTCTTTATCATGATCCATAGCAATCATGTTTTTGATAGCCACATAAGCTCCCAGAATCTCTTCTTTATTCACTTTATGTCCGCGGCCGATGGTTACCGCCCTTGGTGGGGCGCTGAGGCGTGCAGCCTCGATCAGGTGTTTTCTGCCCATTAAATAACCGGTGCTTTGGGGTGCGCGGACTGCCTTGCCTCCCGAAAGGAAGACCAGATCAAAGCCCATATCATTGAATTTCCACAGATTTTCTATAGGCGGTACATCTGCTGCAATATCAATGGAAGTAGGAATATTGTGTTTTTTACCGACTTCTATCCATTCTTCATGTTTTATTTTACCACCATTAACAGCAATGTTTAGAAAATGCATCATTGCAGTTTTTTCATTGATGGCCTTCTCCAGTTCCTCCAGGGTTTCTACGGTGATGATCTTACAACCGGTCAGTAAAAAGGCCTGAGTATAGGCATCTTTATGAGCCTTCTGACAGATCACTTCCGATTTCATTCCATCCAGATTTGGCAATTGCCCGACCTTTTTCATATCCAGTCCGGTGAGGACACCCGCTAAACCCAGGGTCATTGCCGAATAGGCACCGCTGGTTACCGTGGCAGCCTCAGCATGAGTCATTTTTGCAATCTGTTCACCCACCTTATCCTGCAGCTCATCCAGCATGCAAAACTTACCCACCGAACTATTGATCGCCTTCAAAACTTTATCCTGCATAATACTGCCGGTCATATAGGTTAAAGTGCCTGCTGCATTAATGAATGTGCGGATTCCCAGTTCCTTGTACAGATCTTCTGCCGGGGCAGGTTCTGCTTGTAGGGAAAGGTTGGTGATTCCACTTGCGAGGGGCAGGAGGGTGAGGGATTTGAGGAGTTGGCGGCGTTTCATGGAGATACTATTTTGTAATTATTTGAATGAGAAAGGTAGGAATTGATTTGGGAATATTGGAAAAATAGAGAATTTGGAATTTGAAGACTTAAAACCAAATGAAAAATGTGGAGAAATGAGGATTAGGTTTGGGTCTATTTAAGTTTAATTAATGTAGATATTTGTAACTTACATTAATCAATTAGGTAATGAGAATAGGATTCAGCGGTCATGAAACTTTCGTTTGCCGGCATTCATGGCTTAAGAAGGGATATAATTTCGTATTGCAAGGACAATCTTTTTCTCAGGAAGATGCAGTAGTCAAATTAGGGGTAGGTAAGAATATGGTTACTGCTATCCGGTTCTGGCTTAAGGGTTTCAATATATTGGATACAACAACTGAACAACCAACAGAACTGGCGCATTATCTTTTCGGAAAAAGCGATCCTTATTTAGAAGATACTGCATCTCTTTGGCTGTTACATTACTCGATTATAAAAAATGAAAAGGTTTTTATTAATAATGCCTTCTTCAACCAGTTCTTAAAAGAGAAGAATGAATTTACGAGAGAGCAGTTAATTTCATTTCTAAAGAGAAAAACAGAAGAGCATGGTCAAAAGTATTTGAGCGATAAGACTTATGAATCTGATGTGAAGGTCTTTTTGCGAACTTATCATCGTTCAGATGACGGGAAAGCCGACATCGAAGATGAAACTGCGAACCTATTAGTGGAGCTGAATTTGATAAGGCCATTTACAAGACCTACATTAACTGATAAAGCAACTCAATGGTTTAGGGTAATTAGGGAGAGTAGAGATCATATACCTAGAGAAATTATTGCTTTTGCTATTTTGGATAATTATGGCAGTGATGTTCAGTCTATAGCATTTAAAGATCTGTTGGAAGGTTATAATTCATTAGGAAATATTTTCTGCATGACAGAAAAGGGGCTTGAAGAGAAGTTGAAAGAGTTAGCAGAAGTATGGCCTGCTGAATATAACTACAATGAAACCGCTGGTAACCGGGTATTTCAGGTTAAAAAACAAATAGATAAATGGGAAGTTTTAGATAGGTATTATGCTTAGGAACTTTTCACCTTCACAGAACATATTGATTAACAGCTTTGATGTTGCTCAATATCTTATTACCCCGAATGTCCAGGAGGTATTTGATGCTATTGTAAATAATTATAGTTCTGGACTGCGATCTATTAATTTGATCGGGGCTTATGGAACTGGTAAATCCTCTTTCCTTAATGCTCTTGAATATCATTTAAACGAAGAAAAGCTATTTATAGAGGGCAAGGATTGGAAGAAGTATAAGAGGTTTGATATTTTAAAATTAGTTGGCAGCTATAATTCCATTATTGATAGTGTTAAATTACTTCTAAACTCAAAAAAGGCCAAACCTCATGAATTGCTTAACGATCTCGAAGAAATTATCAAGGGAGCAAATTCAAAAGGCCAAGGTGTCATTTTAATGATCGATGAGTTTGGCAAATTTTTAGAATATGCTTCTGTAAACGGTGCTGAAAAAGAATTATACTATCTGCAACAAATTGCTGAGCTTATAAATAATCCTGCCTACGAAGCAGCCTTTATAACCACACTACATCAAGATTTTTCTGCATATGCAGTTAATTTAAGTAATACTCAGCGCAATGAGTGGAATAAGGTAAAGGGCAGATTCAGAGAATTAACTTTTAATGAGCCTGTAGAACAACTTCTTTTATTGGCGAGCAAAAGGATAAATGCTACCATTCCTGATAAACTGGAAAGTTGTATTCCTGATTTGTTGGATATCATTGCTAACGCAAAGGCCTTCCCTCTGAAAGATTATTTTGATGAGCATACTGCAAAAAAAATATATCCTCTCGATTTACTCTCAGCAAGTATTTTAGTTCTTGCATTACAGCAATATGGTCAAAATGAGCGCTCTTTATTCACATTTCTTGATACGAATAATTTTTATGGTCTCGATGATTTTAAAGGAAAGCAACAAAATTTCTATTCGATAGCAAATGTTTATGACTACCTAAACTACAATCTTTATTCCTTCTTAAACTCAAAAGCCAATATACACTATAACAAATGGGCAGAAATCAAGAATTCACTCGAAAGAGTAGAAGGTGAGATTGAAGAAAGTAAGCATGCCATTTATCACACAATTATAAAAACTATCGGACTTTTGAACATTTTCAGTCATGCTGGAGCTAAGATTGAAAAGAATTTTCTGAGTCATTATATAGAGCTTACAAGCAAAAGAGAGGGTGTTTTAGAAGCAATAGAAGATCTTCAGAAAAGAAATCTGATAGCATATAATAAGCATTCACTAAGGTATTTTTATTCTGAGACTACTGTAGTTGATATAGATGATGCCATACAAGAGGCTGGATTAGAAATAAGCCGGTCCAAAAATATTGTAGGGTTTTTAAACAGCTATTTCCCCCTACCTCCGATATCAGCGAAAAAGGCATACTACGATAAGGGTACACCCCGGATTTTCGAGTATAAAATAACCGATATACCATACACAGCTTCAAAACCAATCGGACAGGTTGATGGATTTATCAACTTGGTCTTTAATGAGAAAATTACAAGCGAGGATGTGAAACAAGCTTCAGCTTTAAATGAGCATGCAGTTCTATACGCTCATTTTTTGAGAGTTGAAGATATTCAACATGCTATTGAAGAGGTTGAGAAAGCAGAAATAGCGAAGGCAAAATATCTTAATGACAGAATTATTCAGCGTGAATTAAGTTCAATCATCGATATTCAGAAAAACCTATTAAACTATTACCTCTACGAAGGATTTTTTGATTGGGAATCTGTCAGATGGTATTATAGAGGAGTGGAACAACGATTTTTGAATAGTAAACACCTGAATGGCTTTCTATCAGAAATTATTGAAGAATCTTATCCTTTAACTCCAATATTTATTAGCGAACTAGCCAATAAGACAAAACTTTCACCCGCAATTTCAATTGCTAGAAAGAATTTGCTAGAAGCAATCATTAATAATGAAGATAAGGAGGGCCTGGATATCAGTCGGTTCCCGCCGGAAAAAAGTATATACCTATCACTGTTAATAGAGACAGGTATACATATAAGCATTGGTGAGAATTGGGTCCTACATGAAATAACAGACCCAGCTAATGACCCATGTAATTTTAAACCTCTTTTTGAAGCCTCTAATACTTTTGTGCTAAGTACGAGAGGTGCCAAACGTAGTCTATCAGAGCTTTATGAAATTCTTGAACATTCCGGATTCAAACTTAAGAGGGGTTTTTTAGATTTCTGGATTCCTATTTATCTACTGATTAAAAGAGAGGATTTTGCCTTATACGGTCAGAATGGGTTCATTCCTGAGATTGATACTGAGGTATTAGAGTTATTGGTAAAAAATCCGACCCAATATAGCATTAAGGCATTTGATACAGACGGAATAAAAATCCGCTTGTTTAATCAATACAGAGAGTTTTTGGCTTTGAGTGAGGAAAAGCAGACTTCAAATGAAGCCTTTATAAAAACCATTATTCCATTTTTTAAGTTCTACAAGGAACTTAAGCCATATGTTAAACAAACGAAAACACTTAAGCGAAATACTTTAGCCGTTAGAAAAGCACTTACAGTGGCTACAGATCCAGAGAAACTTTTTTTTGAAGATTTTCCAAATGCTCTTGGTTACGATATCATCCAGCTTAATAATACCCCAGAGTTATTAAAGGAATTTAGTGCAAATCTTCAAGTTGCAATTCGAGAACTGCGTGGTGCCTATGATAAACTGCTTAATGAGTTTGAAGCTGTTATAAATTCCTTATGGAATAAGAACTACAGCTTTATAGATTATAAGGCACAGTTGAGATTACGTTATGAATTTTCTCTGAAGCAATATCTTTTGTTACCTTATCAAAAGACTTTTTATGACAGGCTATGCTCTCCATTGGAAGACCGGGCAGCTTGGCTTTCATCCATAGCACAGGCAACAATTGGTAAAACATTAGATAATGTGTCTGATCAGGATGTAGATCAGTTACAGGAACGCTTCTTGAGCCTAATCCATGAATTGGATAACTTAAATGATATTGCTCTGCAGCAGGTTAACCTTGAACAAGAGGAAGTTTTTAAATTTGAATTATCCTCCCCTGGACATTCTATCAAACAGAAATTAATACGCTTTCCAAAGGAACAGACAGATCGAATCCGTTCACTAGAAAATGAGATCACTTTGCTAATTGATGGAAGAAATCATTCTGAAAAAATCGCTATATTGGCTAATCTGCTTAAAAAGGAATTAGATAAAGATGCAAAATAACAAGGTCAGGCATGTATTGGGGATTTCAGGAGGAAAAGACAGTGCGGCTTTAGCTATATACATGAAAAACCTTTATCCGGAAATGGATATTGAGTTTTATACTTGCGATACAGGAAAGGAATTAGATGAAACTTATCAGCTTATCCGAAATCTTGAATCCAAGTTGGGGGTTTCAATACAAAAGCTTTATGCTAAAACTGGAGATCGTGATACCCCTTTTGATTTCTATCATAATTTATATGGAGGTTATTTGCCATCTTCTAATGCTCGCTGGTGCACCCAGAAACTAAAAATTGAGCCCTTTGAGAATTATATTGGTGATACACCGGTAATTTCCTATGTAGGTATTCGCGGTGATGAAGAGCGTGAGGGTTATATATCAACCAAGCCTCACGTCCAATCTATCTTTCCTTTTCGAGAAAATATTTGGAGTGAGGAAGTTATATCAAGGGTTCTTAAAAATGACAACCAGCAGTTGCTTAAAGTATTGTATAAAGAACAATTAGCGAATAATCTTTATCAGAGAGCAATTGATATTCTTAAAACTCCATTATCTCTTTCATATACCCAATCGCAGAAGCAAAGAGCTTTAATGGGCATAGGGATAAAAGAATTTAACCATGTGGTTTTCCAGTCGTTAAAAGAGTCGTCTTTCCCGATTGCATTAGTAGATAACTTTCCCTTACTTAATAATGAGGAAATTTTAATTAGGGATGATATTTACAAGATTTTAAAGGAAAGTGGTGTAGGGGTTCCTGCTTATTATGAGGAAATTCCTTACGAGGTAAATGGTCAAACAGGTAAATACAACCGTAGCCGCTCAGGCTGTTTCTTCTGTTTCTTCCAGCGTAAAATAGAATGGGTGTGGTTATATGAGCAGAATCCGGCTAAGTTCTTTTTGGCAATGGAATACGAAAAAGATGGATATACTTGGATGCAGGATGAACGTTTGGAAGAGTTGATTAATCCAGAACGAATTAATCAGATTAAAGAAGATTTTTTAGTGAAACAACAAACTGCCGTTAAAAACTTCCGATCTAATAAGCTAATAGATATTCTGGATGCTGAGGAAGAGGGTTGTGCGGCGTGCTTTATATAGTGGATTTTACTGAACATATTTTAAAGGTAGATGGATTTAGATTTATAAACCATTTGCATACCACTGCGCGGCAATTGAAAATTTGTTCTCAAATCCTTTTAGAATTGAATGGAACCTCAAAACTTCAGATATCTCTAATAGAAGCGCTAATACAATGGAGTATTAGGCTTGAAAATTCAAATTCTCGATACGGTGAAAGTAAGGGTAGACTTACGAATAATGGGAAACCAACAACAGCGTTTAGTCACTATTTAGATTTATGTAAATCCCTAACCCTAGTGACTGAATTCAACAAGGTATATGCGAATTCCAGACTATCCTTTGTGTTGACCTATTTTCTGTGCTATCAGGAACAAAGGAATGACATAAATCTGAATCAATACGAGAAACTTTTTTATTTACATCTTTTGTTAAAAAAAGATGCAGATGGTATCTTCTTAGTGCTATCAATTCTATCGAAACAAGCTCAAACTCAACAAGAATTGCAAAGAGGCTTTTTGGTTAATCTTAACGAAAGATTGCTTTTTAAGCAAAATTTTTCATTTGGTATAGTGAAACAGCAAATAGGCGAGAAGTTTAGAGCGATCAACTTTCTATGGCAGAATCCAGAGAAATATGCTGAACATTTATTAATCCCTAGATGTGAATGGCTGAGCCAACTCGATCTAATTGCAATTAGTAAATCAAAAAACTCTACTAGCTACTATCTAACTGATAAGGGAAAACTTTTTCTAAAATTGCTCCCAACCTTACCCGGAAGTTCATTGCCAGATATAGATGATTCATGGATGACTAAAAGAGTTTTTACAGTATTAGCTAGTATTTATGCTCGGGAATCAAATGATTCCTTTCAAAATTTTAACCCAACTTACTTCACTGAACTTGGGTATTCGTTGGAAACAGCGGTTAAGGTTGTTAAATCTAGCAATTTGTTTAGAATACCTGCGTTTGACTCTATGCTTTTTGTGTGTTTGAATATGTTGACTAAATATCAAATTATCATAAACTTTTCTGATATTATATCACTTTTGAATCCCGGCTTCTCTTTTAATGACAAACAATACATAATAAAGAATGCTGGCCGAATCAACGAAAGTTATATCTCAACTCGACTTTTGTAATGAAACTTAATTGCATAATTGATACCTGTAGCTGTATCTACCTTAGTAATGCAGTATTTAGACAAAAATCCTTGTTAAAACATTTATATGACAATGTAAATATTTGTGTAAGTAAAGAAGTCAATCTGGAGATTATTGATCATAAAGACAAGGGATTACCTACATTTATACAAAGCAAAAAATTGGTCATTAAGCCCAATAGGTATTCTATCGATCAATATGAAACTAAAATGATAGGCAGAGTTTTACCATCACGTAGAAAAAAGGGCAACAAAGGAGAATTGGACAACTTTATAGTGGCGATTGACCAGGTTCATCAAATAAAGCGAGGAACACTAATTTATATCACTGATGATAGTAATGCACTTAACGGTAACTTAAATGTGTGGATGGATGCATTTCCCGCTGTCAAGCATTGGTCTTCATATGACGTAGTTCTGTACTTATATGCAGAAAATATTATTCCATCAAAGGATATTGCAGTTGAAATGATTAAAGATATTATTGCAGCATTGGCACCTAGAATGACCGAAAGAACCGAGGAAGGAACAATTAAATTCACTAAAATCCTTAAGACATATAACAACAGGATTGAACATATTAGTCAAATATTCAACTAGTACTTATGACACTAACAGATCTGAATCTTCGTCATAACCCATTTAAAGACATGACGCCACGCCGAAGTAGCGCACTCAAGTGGGCGGGTATGGCCACTTTGAAACGAAAAATTGATAGAAGTTATCAAGATTTTTTGGTGGAAGATTCCAAACAAATGATACTGAATTGGGGTCCGTACGGAGGCGGAAAAACGTTTAGTGCTTACTACTTCATAAAAAAATACGAGTCAGAACCTTCGTTAAAGCATATATACCTGAGAAGTCCTAAAGACGGCAATAGGACTACCAAAGAATTTTTCAAAGGGATTGTAGATGATTTAAGATTTGATGTCATCAATCAACATATACGAGGCCTAATCGAAAAACACGGCGAGGATGAACTGTATCAGTTACTGATCCCAAAAGCAACATCAGAATACGCAAAGGCGATATGTCTCATTGGAAGCGATGATCCCCGTATTATTAATTTAATGAATCGCTTTATCTATTCAGGACTCACTAAAACAGAATTAAAAGGTTTAGGATTGGCAAAGGATATCCAAAGCGATTCAGACGCAGTAAAGTTTTTATCTGGGATATTGGCATGCTTCGCGGGTGAGTCCGATATCTATGATGGGAAGCTTGTGTTTTGGTTGGATGAGATGGAGGACATTATATATTATGCGGCTAAAAATTACAAGGCTTTCTCACAGGTACTGCGTGACCTCTACGATAGTTTTTCTAGCAATGTCATGTTGTTTCTCAATTTCACTTTGGCTGAAGGTGAGGAATCCACAATAGAAACGATTTTGGGGGGAGCGATTTGGTCCCGAATCACAAAAAAAATCAGGTATACCGAAGTCACAACAGAAGATGCGCTATTATATGTCAATGACTTAATAACTTCTTCAAGGTTGGATTCTGCTAAGGTTGCACCGTTTGATCAAACGATCTCTTCACAAATCGTTAGAATGATCCCTACCAGCAATTTGACTCCCCGAGAGATCAACAGATTTTTCAGTTCTATAATAAATTTCGCGATTAGACAAGATAGGACTTTAATCGATGCAGATTTATTAAATGAGTGGGCTGCAGAAATTGAAGAAGATATATAAAAATATAATTTTCTGCTAATTCTGATATATCAGAGTGTTTCCAATAGTCGCCATCACAATGGTCGATAATTGGTTATAACTTCTATTCACTAATCATCTGCAACAAGTCATTAGTCCCAAAATTCAAGATAAACTCAGAATAAAAACTAGAAAACAAATCTCTCAAATAAGTTTCCAAATCAACTTCCTTATCCTGAGTGTACTCACCTTGATGGATAGAATATTTTCTATTTTTCGTAATAGTATAGAGGAATAGTGTGTGGAAATAGACCGAGGAAATGTATTTCTTTTCAGCCACCTCTAATTGAGTTTGATCTTTGTATTTTGATTTGAAATTTTTTAGAACATGGCTATCCATATTGATAATGATTTTATCCAGATTTCCCCCACTAACTTGAGGTGCCATCACTGTATCATAATCAATTTCAGCATCTAAACCTTCTGAAACTTCCTCCCAAACTTGAAAGCCTTCTTTTGCCTCCTTGTAGACTAGTACAAATGGAGGTAAGCCGATATTTTGATCATCTTCCTTCTCCTCCTTTTTTATTTCTTCCTTTTTCTGTTCTGGATCAACAATCTTCACCCAAAATAGTTCTTCAAAATCTTCACCCGCACCTGTCATAGTAACTTTCATCTCTATTTCATCACCAACCTTAACTTCGTGCTTAGTTGTAAGGTTTAAACGTACCGTTCCTTCATGAGGACTTGAAGTAGTTATATTGAAAATATCTTCAATCTTTTCAGATTTACCAGGGGCATTGCCCCCTGTGGTGTCATTGGTTTTAGATTGTCGGCTTACTAATCCAATTTTTAATTCTCCGGGTTCATCTATCCTGTCGAAATAGTGATTTTCAACATCGGTTTTAAAATGAATAATCTTTTCTTGTCCTCGAGGTAAATTGATAATTGTTTTATCGCTATTTGCAGATGCTTTTGTACTAACCCCCTAAAAGACTGGACTAAATTATAAAAACAATTTAGAACC
>CAYHGN010000121.1:0-11472 GCA_964356005.1 uncultured Sphingobacterium sp. | reverse complement strand
GACTACTTTTTAAAACATAAAAAATGGCCGGAATTTCTTCCGACCATGACTGGCCAATTAGCCGGTTTTTTTGTTTAATTACCTCTGGAGGGCCTGTTCTGGCCAGCCCTGTCATTTTCTTGTCCTGAAGAAGAATTACCTCGTCCTTCTGAACTCTGTGAAGGAGCCTGACGATCCTGTGGTGCACTTCTCTGAACACGTTCAGGTGCCGGTGCCTGGCGTTGTTGCGGTTCACTTCTCTGAACCCGTTCAGGTGCAGGATATTGGCGTTGTTGCGGTGCAGTTCTCTGAATTCTTTCCGGAGCAGGAGCCTGACGTTCCTGCGGCACAGATCTCTGTACCCGCTCAGGAGCCTGACTTTGACCCGGTGATTGTCCAACCCGTTCAGGCCTTTGCTCTCTTGGTGCCTGAACAGGTGCCTGCCTGACTTGTTCCTGACGGTCAGTTATTGGAGGGCGCTGGCCGTTCTGATTGCTTTGGCTTCCCCTGATATCCTGATTATCATAGGTTCTGTCAGATCTCTGTGATGAAGCTGGAATTTGTCTGCTTTCAGGTCGCACTGCTCCACGATCCACTGAATTATCAGTCACAGGGTCAGATCCTCTTCCGGTTACAGCTCCCCGGCCTCCCGAATTGTCAGTCGGACGGTCCGGACGTGGATTCTGTCCGGGATTGCCGCTTCTGTCGGGCATTCTGTTTACCTGCGGGCGGTCGTTTCTGTTGTTTCCATAATTTGTCGGCCTGTTATCCCTTACATCATGAATACGAACCGGTTGACGGGTCACTCTTCTGATCTCATCAACCCTTGGACCTGTATAGTACCGGTTTTGGTTGTAAACATAGGTATTGTTAATAATGACCGTGTTGTTGTATATGTTCCGGTTTCTGTATCTGTCGTAACGGGGATACCTGTCATAATAGATATTTCGTTGTGGTACAAATACCCAGTAGTAATCAGGAATCCTTGATCCGATATTAATATTGATGTTGATGCCGGGACCCAGCGGTGCCCAACCGTAATGGCCGCCACCACTTCTCCAGCTCACCCATGCCGGTCCCCATCTGGTATCCGGAACCCATATCCAGCCTCTCCGGTTGCTGTGGTGCCAGCGACCATAGTGAAATGGTGCCCATCCCCATTCGTAATTAGAGACCCAGGTATTTCCATATTTTGTCATTTCCCAGTGGCCATTTGTATAATAGGGCCTGAATTCTTCCTGATCTACATCAGGACGCCATACATAACCATATTGCGGGTCATTTATCCAAACTCCATATGGGGATAGTTCCTCGTAAAAAGTTTCTAGAGAGACGTCATCATACTGAGCCTTTACCTGTACCGGTAATAAGAATGACAGGAATAAAAGTAATCCAGCCAAATATTCCGGGAATTTGATTTTCGTTTTCATAGCTCCTAAAATTTAATTTGTGTGATCTTACAGATAAGACAATAAAATTTTGCAATAGGTTGTATTGTAATTAAATTATTACGTAAACTCATTTTGTACGATATTAATGGGTTCCGGATTTTTACACGATTTATACATATAACTCATTTGAGCGGAATTTGTTTTATTTTGTACAAAAACTAAACATGCTTCCAGGCTCTCTTTATCTTATTCCTGTGCCTTTGGCAGAAAATGCTTCGGCAAAGTCATTCACGCCCTATCTCGTTGAAACGATCAATCATATCCATGAATATATTGTAGAGAACAGTAAAACTGCACGAAGATTTTTAAAAGAGGCAGGCTTAAAGATTCCGCAGAGTGAACTTATTATCCATGATTATGGTAAGCATCAGCGGGAAGGTAATCTAAATGAGTTTTTCAAAGGACTTTTAGCCGGTAAGGATGTGGGCCTGATGAGTGAGGCAGGTTGCCCCGGTGTTGCGGATCCTGGCGCTGAAATTGTTGCTCTGGCTCATCAAAAGGGAATAAAAGTAGTGCCGCTGGTTGGACCCAGTTCAATTCTACTGGCATTGATGGCTTCGGGTTTTAGCGGGCAAAGTTTTACATTTCATGGTTATCTGCCCATTGATAAAGTCCAGCGGGCAAATAAGATTAAAGAACTTGAGGCGCTTGCTGAAAGGCATTGCCAGACTCAGTTATTTATTGAAACCCCCTTTCGTAATAATCCAATGCTGGAGGAGATTTTGCGAAGCTGTAAAGCAGAAACAAAACTGTGTATTGCCTGTGATCTGAATTCGGAAGATGAATTTATTCAAACAAAAAGCATCAAAGACTGGAAGAATAAAGTCCCGGATCTGCATAAGAGGCCTGCGATATTTTTGTTGTATAAGAAGTAAGACTATACTCCGTCATTCCGAAGGAGGCCCGCCTGACCGGACGGGCAGGCACGACTGAGGAACCCCTATGTTTTCAGCACAAGATTAATTGATTTGTAACCTTAAACTGTCAGATTTCTCCACCCATCGTAATTTCAGTAAATAATAACAATAAGGTTTGTGTGTTCGAAATGACGATCAATCACCCATGAATCGTTTCCGATTTCCCATAATTCTGAATTACCTTAGCCTCATATTCCAGAAATTCTTTCCAGCGTTTTTCCACATCAATATCACCTGCATACTTGCGGGCAAGGCCGATGAACATTGTATAATGGCCGGCTTCGCTTACCATTAGCTCATAATAAAAATCTGAGAGCTCTTTATCATTGATGTGTTCAGACATCACCTTGAAACGTTCACAGCTGCGTGCCTCAATCATTGCCGAGAATAATAATCGGTCTATCAATTGATCCTGACGACTGCCACCTTTAATTACAAATTGCATTAACTCATTGACATAGTTGTCTTTACGTTCACGTCCAAGGGTGTATCCACGGGCAAGGATCAGGTCATGAACCCGCTTAAAATGATCCATCTCTTCCTGAACAAGCATAGCCATTTCCTGCACCAGATCAGATAAGTTCGGATTCTGTACAATGAGGGTAATGGCATTACTGGCAGCTTTCTGCTCACAAAAAGCATGGTCAGTCAGAATTTCTTCAATATTGCTTTCCACCACATTCTTAACCCAAAGCGGATCTGTAGGGAGTTTCAGTTTTAAAATGGTTTTTTCCTTGCTCACGTTTTGAAATATTAAGGCTGACAGGGTTGAATTAACGATACAGATTTTTTCCTTCAATAAATTTTAGCACCTTTTCAGGGACAAAATATTGAACATTTTTTCTTTCTTTAACAGCCTTCCTGATAAAAGTGGCCGACAATTCCATTAATGGAGTTTCAGTTATACTGATAGAAGGATGTTGTTGAAAATCATGATTGTCAAATCCGGGGCGCGGGTAAATATGTATGTGATAGTCGCGCAGAATGAGCTCATAATTTTTCCATTTTTTTAGTGATACCAGATTATCAGAACCCATAATCAGGCTGAACTTATGTTCGGGATATTTTTCACTAAGAAAGGTTAAGGTATCAATGGTGTAAGATGGTTGCGGAAGCTTAAGTTCCACATCACTAACCCGGATGTTGAGAGCATCCTCCGTGGCGAGTTTTGCCATTTCAAGTCGATCGTACATATTGATCAGATCACTCTTTTCTTTCAATGGATTATGCGGCGAAACAACCAGCCAAACCTGCTGAAGATCAGTATGATTAGCCATATAATTGGCGATAATCAGATGGCCGATATGTATTGGATTAAAAGAACCGAAGAATAATCCTATTTTCATATGCCAGTAGATATGAGATTGGAGATGTGAGATATGAGACGGGATAATCCGGACATGCTGTAATTATTTTTGGGCAAGAAATTTGGTAACCAGTTGTTCTGCTTCTTTACAGGCTGTTTCCAGCTTGTGATTTTTCAATACTACGTCAAACTGATCGGCATAAAGCAATTCTTTATCGGCCTTTTTTATTCGTTCGGCGAGTTTTTCGGGAAGATCTGTGCCTCTGCTAGTTAATCGCTCAATCAAGACCTCAAGAGATGGGGGCTGCACGAAAATCGCCAGTGCTTTATCGCCAAATTTTTTCTTCAGGTGAAGTCCGCCAATCACATCAATATCGAAGATAACGTGTTTGCCTTCAGCCCAGATTCTGTCAATTTCTGAGCGTAGGGTTCCATAAAAGGTACCCGTGTAAACTTCCTCAAATTCCACAAATTCTTTTTGTGCAATTTTATGAAGAAAACTCTCTTTGCTGATGAAATAATAGTCTTTGGTGTTCACTTCATCAGTACGCTGATTCCTGGTTGTAGCTGAAATAGAAAATGAAAGATCGGGGATCTTTTTTAATAAATGGTGGACTATTGTAGTCTTACCCGCACCTGAAGGAGCTGAAAATATGATGAGTTTGCCTTTCAATGGAGTTGTAAGTTATAAAACGTTAAGTAATTGTTCCTTAATCTTCTCGAGTTCTTCTTTCATTCCTACGACGATTTGCTGCATTTTTGCATCATTGGCTTTCGAACCCATGGTATTGATCTCTCTGCCTATTTCTTGTGAAATAAAGCCAAGTTTTTTACCATTTGCATCCTTGTCTTTAAGGGCCTCAATGAAATAATCGCAATGACTTTTTAAACGGATTTTTTCTTCAGTTATATCTAGCTTATCAATAAAATAGATTAGCTCCTGTTCGAAGCGGTTGTGATCTACATTTTCTTTACCAACAGCCTCTTCCAGAAACTGGTTGAGTCGCTCTTTGATTGATGGTATACGAAGCGGCTCCTGGATGGATACAAGTCTCATCCCTTCTAAAATGTTATTTATTCTGAGGATAAGGTCTTGTTTCAAAACATTTCCCTCGTCCTTGCGGAAGTTCTGAAAGTTTAGCAGTGCCTCCTCAAAGGTTTTATAAACTGTCTTCCATTCATCTTCACTCGCTTCATCCGATCCATATTGAATGACATCGGGAAAATTTAAAGCTATTTGAAACAGATCACTATTTGTAGATCCCAGTGAATCGGTAGCTTCTTTAAGCTGATCATAGTAATGTTTGAGCAAGGGCTGATTGATACTTGAAGTTTTTAGCGTAGTTTCTGCATATTCCACATTGATGCTGATGTTCACCTTACCTCGTTCAATTTGCTTGCTGCATTCATTTCTCAATAAAAATTCTTTATCTGAAAATGATTTTGGAAGTTTTAAAGAAAGCTCCAGGAACTTACTGTTCAATGATTTGATCTCTACTGTGTATTTTGCACGTGAATAATCATTGGCTGCCGAGCCATAACCTGTCATCGATTTTATCATTTTGCAAAGATAAGATTTAATTGGAAAGGCTTTGAAACAGATTGTAGAGCTTATAAGTAATTCATTTAATTAAAAGCCAAGCCCGTTTTAGTAAATTTGATTCCGAACCAGAAGCCTGATGAAAGAAGTTTTAAACATCTTTTTATTAATCATTGCCATTGTGGTGAATAGCCCGGTGATAGCCCAGCAGAATACCGTTCAGGGTTTAATCATGGAAAGATCGGGCGCATCAAGAATTGCCGGGGTAAATATTCTGAACAAAAAGACAGGAATTTCTACTTTTAGCAATGAACTGGGTCTATTCAGGATTTCTGCTTCAATTGGGGATACTCTGAATATATCCAAATCCGGTTATTCAGATCTGATTCTTCCTCTTTTGGAGCTTAGCGATAAGGTTCTGATGCTTCAGCCCGTAATAAGTCTATCAGAAGTAAAGGTGCTGGGGCAGAGTAAAAAGCAGGAACTCGATGAGGTTAGAGACCAATACCGGAAAAAGGGATCATATTATGCCGGAAAACCTCCGTTCCTGGCGTATTTTTTTAGACCACTTACAGCCTTGTATGAACTGATTGGGAAAACTCCGTCACAGGCACGCCGTTTCAACGCTTATTATACAAAAGAACTTCAGGAATCGGAGCTTGATCGAAGGTTTAGTGCTTATGCTGTAAAAAATGTGACTGGTCTGGAAGGTAATGATCTTAAGAATTTTATGATACTCTATCGACCTGAATATCAACTTATTGCAAAATTTGATGAGTATGAAATGATCAATTATCTAAAAAAGTCCCTTCAAATGTTTAACGATACCGGCAGACCAACAGCGATAAGATCTTTACCTCCTCTGCCAAAGGCTCCTGATTTGTCGGAGAAAAATCTTAAATATTAAGCAGGATTTTCTTTTATTAGTTCTTCCATTCGCATGTGGACCTTGTTTTTCAAATCTCCCATGTCATCGGGATTCAATCCCAATACCTCAATCCTATCCGCAAAAACACATTTCAATACTCCCGGCCTTACTGCTAAGGGTTTATCCCTGGGAAGCAGTTTTCTTGCATTCAAAATAACCATGGGCACAATGGCGGTTTGGGTTTCAATTGCAAGCCGGAAGGCGCCATCATAAAATTCAGAGAGTGCTGCATCGGTACGGTTCATTGTTCCTTCAGGGAAAATAAGGATGGACTGACCATTGCCAAGGTCAAGTTTCAACTCCTCCACACTTCTTGAACGACTTTCCTGACTTTTTCGGTCGATAAGTACCACCACTCTCCTATAAATCATCCCAAAAATTGGGATTTTGACCATTTCGATCTTACCCAATGGTTTGAATGAGCCTGGAATTGATAAAACAACGGCTATGGCGTCCAGATAAGAATTATGATTGCAAACGTAGATGCAGGCTTTATCAGGATTTAGGGTTTCTCTTCCTCTAGTTCTAACGGGGAAGAAAGCCAATACCGAGAATATCCAAGCCCATACTTTGAGGAAGAAGAACAGGATATCTTGTGCTTTTTCCTTCTTAAAAATTGCCGATATCAGGAGAATAAAGGGAAACACGAGGATCATCGCTGAGATGAATACCAGAAAGCCCCATATCAGGAACAGGAATGCAGCTACTTTTTTTAAGAATTTCACCATTTTACTGTCTTAGATTCAACTTATTTTGCAACCAGACAGGAATTATTCCTGTTTTGCATTTTTAAGAGATGTAATATGGAAATTTATTTTTGAACTAGAAGGGTTTCGGCAGCAGAATTTGGTGTTGCCTAACTCAATACACTTCTTTTGTCAGATCTTTAAGTACTCACATGCTTTTTCAGCGGCGAGTTTTTCTGCATTTTTCTTGTTATAATCCCTCCCGATTGCACAATTTTCTCCATCCACACTAATTTGGATCGTAAACAGTTTGGAATTTTCACCTTCTTCATTAGCAATAATTTCAAAGCTAATGTCTTTTCCATGGCGTTGGCACCATTCTATTATTTTACTCTTGAAATTGGTTTCAGTAAGTTCAAGGGTATGAATGTCGATATGGGGTTTTATAATCCTGTTAATCAGGAAGCTACGAGTAAAATTATAACCCTTGTCCATGTAAACAGCCCCAATCATCGCCTCAAAAGTATCACCCAATAAGGAACCCTGTTTATTGTTATGGCCAATCAACCTGTTATCATATTCAATATGCTCATCCAGTCCAAGGCGTTTGGCAAGTTGATTCAGATTTGAGCGACTTACAATTTTAGAGCGCATCTCTGTGAGGAAGCCCTCATCCTTGTATGGATACATTTTGAAAAGAATCTCAGCTACAACTGAACCCAGAATAGCATCGCCAAGAAATTCCAGGCGCTCATTGCTGTTCTTTGTGCCGTTTTTAAGTTCGACAGCAACTGAACGATGCCGGAATGCCATGCGATAAAGTCGCAGATTTCCGGGAACAAAACCTAAAAGATTCTCTAAAGACCGTATGTAAATGCGATTTGGTGAGAAATAAAGTTTATAAATTCTGGAAAATGGCATTAATGACCGATAATTCTAATGATAAAATAAAAATATACAGGTTTTAATAAATCCGGAATAATGGATATCAAAATCAGGCTTTGTATTTTTTGAAAATTACAGAAGCATTATGACCTCCAAAGCCAAATGTATTGCTTAAAGCAGCATTGACTACACGTTTTTGAGCCTTATTAAATGTAAAATTTAAACGCGAGTCAAAACCGGGATCATCTGTGAAATGGTTGATCGTTGGGGGAACAATATCATTTTTAACTGCCAGAATAGCAGCAATTGCTTCAACAGCACCTGCAGCACCCAAAAGATGGCCTGTCATTGATTTTGTTGAACTAATATTCAGCTTGAAAGCATCATCTTTAAAGAGATCAATTATTGCTTTTACCTCACTGATATCTCCAAGCGGAGTCGAGGTTCCGTGAACATTAATGTAATCAATATCGGAAGTTGAGATTCCTGCATCTCTCATCGCATTGGTCATAACCAATTTTGCACCAAGACCTTCAGGATGTGGTGCAGTAATGTGATTTGCATCAGCACTCATGCCACCGCCAACTAATTCAGCATAAATTTTTGCTCCTCTGGCTTTTGCATGTTCAAGTTCTTCAAGTATGATACTTCCTGCACCTTCGCCGGCCACAAAACCATCACGATCTTTATCGAATGGGCGGGATGCCGTTGTAGGATCATCATTTCTGGTCGAAAGGGCATGCATGGCATTGAAACCACCCATACCTGCCTCATTAATAATAGCTTCAGAACCTCCGGAAACGATCACATCAGCCATATTCAGTCGAATATAATTGAATGCATCGATTAAGGCATTGGTTGAAGAAGCACAGGCAGAAACTGTAGAAAAATTCGGGCCTCGAAGGCCATGCCTGATGGAAATATGACCCGGAGCAATGTCCAGAATCATTTTAGGAATGAAAAACGGGTTGAAACGTGGAGTTCCATCTCCGTGAGCAAAGTTTACAACTTCGTCGGTAAATGTTTTTAAACCACCAATTCCTGAACCCCAGATCACACCGATCCGGTTAGTGTCGAGACTGGGAAAGTCTAAACCTGCATCTTTAATTGCTTCATCAGATGCAGCAATTGCATAATGAACAAAAGGGTCGAGTTTACGAACCTCCTTTTTATCCAAAAAATCCTCAGGATTAAAGTTTTTGACTTCACAAGCGAATTTTGTACGGAATTTTTCAGGATCGTAATGCGTTATAGGAGCGGCGCCGCTTACCCCATTGATCAAACTGTTCCAGAATTCCGGAACAGTATTACCGATTGGAGTAAGCGCACCTAGTCCTGTAACAACAACTCTTTTAAGCTCCATTTATAGTTAGGATATCGTAAAATTACTTTACGTTCTTTTCTAAATATGCGATGGCTTGACCTACAGTACCGATAGTTTCAGCCTGGTCATCCGGGATGGCCACGTTGAACTCTTTCTCAAACTCCATGATTAATTCCACGGTGTCTAATGAATCGGCACCAAGATCATTGGTGAAAGATGCCTCTGGTGTAACTTCACTTTCGTCAACACCTAATTTTTCAACGATAATTGCTTTAACTCTTGAAGCGATATCAGACATGGTTTTTTGATTTAATTGTTTAATAATTCTGTGCAAAGAAAAATAAATTCTGGCAATTTTCAAACCTTTTTGTTTTAGCTATTTTAACATAGCGACATTTTAAAGGTTAAAGCATGTTACATTTGTACAATATATTGAAAATATACATTGAACAAAACTACTTTAAAATTTGAACTTGACCTCGATTTTGTGCTGGTAGCTATTACTACACAGCTTAAAGACTATATGTTTTGTTTTAAAACTAATAAACAACTCGGTACCAACTTTTGCAAAATTGCTGATTTAGAGCTCCCTTTTAATACGGATGAAGAACCATTTTATTTCAGCAGATATTTTTTTCTGTTGCCCGAATCTGAAACAGAACTATATATCCTCGCAAATAAAGGTACGGAAGGTTTTCTGGTGCCCGAAATGAAAAAGGTAGATTTCTTTTTATTAATTCAGAATTATATTCATCCGGAAGATATTAAAGCAATGATTATTGGCTTAAATAAGATTCCGGAAGTACTCGTTGCTGCGGAAGTTGACCCTAAAAAATTGAAATCCAAAGAAAATCTCATATTTTAGCCCCTTGGGATGGTGTATTAAGTACACTTAATTGTCCAAATGATATTTAAATTAAATAGGAACAGATGAAGACGGTTCATAATAGAACTAAAATTGTAGCCACATTAGGTCCTGCTTCTTCAAAGAAGGAAGTATTGCTGAACATGATTAAGGCTGGTGTAGATGTTTGCAGGTTAAATTTTTCTCACGGTAAGCCGGAAGATCATCAAAAGGTGATTGACATTATTCGTGATATAAATCAAAAGTATAAAACAAATGTTGGGATCCTTGCAGATTTACAGGGTCCAAAGATCCGGATCGGTTTGGTTAAAGACGGCGGAATTAACCTGATTAGCGGGCACAAGATTGAAATTACAACCAAAGAACTCATTGGGGACGATAAGCAGATCTATATTACCTATCAGAGTTTTCCAAGTGATGTCCGTTCGGGAGAAATTATTCTTCTTGATGATGGTAAGATCCAAATGAGGGTCTTGAGCACAAATAATAAAGATTCAGTTCAGTGCGAGGTAGTTTATGGTGGAATTCTTACTTCCCGAAAGGGGGTAAATCTTCCAAATACCAAGGTTTCAATCCCAAGTTTGACGGAAGAAGATCTAACAAACCTTGAATTTGCACTGAATAATGATGTAGAATGGATCGGACTTTCATTTGTCCGTTCGGCAGATGATATTATTGAATTGAAGAGAATTATTGCCAGAAGCGACAAAACTGCGCGTGTGATTGCCAAGATCGAGAAACCGGAGGCTATTGATAATATTGATGAAATTATTGAAGTAACTGATGGGGTAATGGTAGCTCGTGGCGACCTTGGGGTTGAAATGCCTATGGAACAGGTTCCATTGCTGCAGAAAATGATCGCCAGAAAGTGCCGTGCGGCTTCGAAACCTGTAATTGTGGCAACCCAGATGCTCGAAAGCATGATCACTTCGCCCCGTCCTACCCGTGCTGAGGTTAATGATGTGGCCAATTCTGTTTTGGATGGCACTGATGCGGTGATGCTAAGTGGTGAGACCTCAGTAGGTGAATATCCGCTGATTGTTATTGAAACCATGCACAAAATTGTGAGGAACGTAGAGGAAAATGATTATCCCTATAATAACACGAAAGTTTTAAAGGAAAGTTCACCAACTTATATGGGTGATGCAGTTTGCGGCTCCGCTGTATACCTTGCAGAAAAAACCCATGCAGTTGGTATCATTTCAATGACCTCATCGGGCTACACCGCATTCGAAATATCCAGTTACCGCCCCAAAGCAGCAACTTTTATTTTTACAAGTAACCGTAAACTTCTGAATACACTCAGTCTGTTATGGGGTGTTCGTGGATTCTATTATGATAAATTTGACAGCACAGATAAAACAATCCGGGATGTAAACCAGATTCTAAAAGCTGAGAAACTGGTTGAACCGGGTAATGTCGTAATCAATACTGCCGCAATTCCTATCGAGAAGAAAGGAAAGACCAATATGATAAAGGTGACAATCGTCGATTAAATCAGGGTATAAACATCCTTAAAAACACATTAAAAAAGCCGGCAAAAGCCGGCTTTTTTAATGTGTAAACCGGTGTAGTAAAAATGCTCCGAAAT
>CAYHGN010000120.1:0-11542 GCA_964356005.1 uncultured Sphingobacterium sp. | reverse complement strand
AATTTATGGAACAAAAGGGGTTGGAGGCGTATTAGTTATTACAATGAAACAAGGGAAATATACTCTTGGCAGCAGTAATACCTATACACCCGGGATAATTAAATTTACGCCAAAGGGATTTTATAAGACCCGTGAATTTTATTCACCAAATTATGACGATCCTATTACAGGTATTACAGCTTCGGACCTGCGTACAACTATTTATTGGAACCCCCAGGTAATTACCGATGCTACTGGTAAAGCTTCGGTCGGATTTTTCAATGCCGATGGCCCGGGAAATTATAAAGTTGTGGTAGAAGGTATAAATGAACAGGGTCATATTGGCCGAGGTATTTATCGCTACAAAGTAAAATAATTAATCTTTAATAGAAGAAACGTGTTCTGCAAATCCATTTCCAACCGAGGTCAAAAACTTATTACGTTAAGTTTGCTCAGTTTTATTTTAAGTCTGGCCGACTCAATTCCTGTTGCTTCTCAGGACTTGGGAAAAGGTTTCTTTGATCACGGAGTAGCCTCTCCGGTCAGCAGCCAAAGAGGTACGGTTGCCACGATTGATGGAAACGGACGGAATGTGGTGCTGCTTTGGTTATTTGATCACCGTGGTGGCTACGCCCTGCTGATGGTTGATGCTGAGACAGGCAAAAGCGAACAATTTCCGATACCATTTTCCCTCGATACTCCATATGGTGATACTCCATATTCTTCCATTCTTTCCAGTAAAAATAAGTTCTATACGCTTTTCAATAACCATTTCGCGGAGTTTGATCCGGTCAGCAGGGCATTTACTTTTAGTAAGGAGGCTATGCCGCAGATGGCAATGGGGATGACCGAGGACGATCAGGGCGTTATCTGGGCAGTCACTTATCCAAACAGCGGTGTGCTTTCCTTTAATCCAAACTCACGGGAATTTAAGGACTATGGATATGTGTATAAGCAAAACTGGCGGCAATATCCCAACTTCCTGACAACTGATAATGCCGGATGGGTCTATTTTGGTCTGGGCAATACCTTTAGTCAGATTATCGCGTTTGATCCTGTTTCCGGTAAAGCAAATCCTATGTTAGAGGAATCAGAGCGTAAACGGGGATCTGCCCACGTCTATCGGGATTTGGATGGCAAAGTTTATGGTCAGCCGTTGCGGGGCAGTAAAGGGGAAGACTGGTATGAATTTTATAAGGGAAACGGGCGTAAAATCGGCAAACACGACCTGCTTAGTCCTAAGCCAATTATAACAGGGAACCAGAACCTTTTTCATCGTGAATTCCCTGACGGCAAGAAAATCAAAGTCCTGGATTTGTTGGAACAGAAGCTTGTTGTTGAAGATCCCAAAACAAATACTGAAAAGAAAGTTAGCTTTAACTATACCAGCGATGGCGCCATAGTAATGGGTGTAGCTGCTTCTCCGGATGGCACGATTGCAGGAGGGACAACCTTCCCCATGCGTTTTTTCAATTATAATCCGAAAACAGACAAATTAGTGAATAAAGAAGCCTTTGGCCAATTTAATGCGCTGGCACGCCAAGGAGATCGCTTTTATTTTGGAGATTACCCCACCGGCTCTTTGCTGGAGTGGGATCCCTCAAAACCCTGGGTTAATACGAAAAAGGAAGTGAAGACTAATCCGCTTCTTCTGGCAGGTTCAAGCCTTGTAACCCATAGGCCGTACCGGATTCTTGCTTATTCCGATGGCAAAACAATAATCATGAGTGGCACACCGGAATATGGTTACACCGGGGGCGGGTTGCTTTTCTGGGATCGTGAGAAAAAGACCCAAACAGTACTTCAGGACAGTGCAGTTATCGTTGACCAATCAACTATGAGCTTAGTGGCTCTGCCTGAAGGCAAGCTGCTGGGAGGTACTAGTACTGCACCGGGAACAGGCGGTGAAAAGAAAGCGACAGAAGCAGAGTTATATTTCATGGATATGGCTACCAAACGCATAGAATGGCATAAAGTACTCTTCCCGGGCGTACAGGGATACAGCGATATGTGTCTTGGACCAGATGGATTGGTTTACGGCATAACTGATTTTAAACAACTCTTCGTTTTTGACCCTGTTAAAAACGTGGTTGTTCACCAGCGGGATGTAGAAGATAGTTTCGGCAGAACAACCTCAGCGCAGTCACCGCGAATTTTCGTTTTTGGCCCTAAAAGGGAAATCTACCTTCTTTTTGTCAAAGGCATTGTGCGGATTGAGCCTGGTTCATTCAAGATGACTATGGTAGCAGAATCCCCGGTTCCGATCAATGCAGGAGGTGATTATCTGGATGGTCGCATTTATTTTGTTAGCGGTTCACACCTTTACAGTTACAGGCTTTAATTTACCATTGTTTTATTGTTTAAACTTTCTGAGCTAATTTGAATATGAAAAGGGAAAAATGGACTATTTCAAGACGATGGCAATTTTTTTTTATTATTTTATTTCTTTTTAATCCGGTGTTGATTTTCGCTCTGGATATGAAAGAAATCAGAGCAATGGCTCAGGAAATCACGCCTAAGAAAAGCCCTGCAGATTCGCTTAAGTGGCATGAAAAAAAGCGACAGAAGATCCTGAAAAATATGGAAAAGGCGATGGGCAAACTTCCTGATCGATCCAATTTACTGCCTTTTGATATAAAAATTACTGACAGTGTAAAGGAAGAAAGATTTACCCGCTATACCCTAACCTTTGCTGTTGCCAAAAATGAAAGATTGCCGGTTTATTTATATGTGCCTACCCAAAGAGATACAATTAAACGAATTCCAGCTATGCTGGTTCTGCATGGAACAAGTGAAATTGGCAAAGGGGTTGTGGATGGACAGAGCCTATTGCCCAATCGTGCGCATGCCCGTGAACTCGCTCAACGTGGTTATGTTGTCATTGCCCCTGATTACCCGAGCTTTGGTGATTTAAAGGATCATAATTTTGAAACCGACAGATATGAATCAGCTACGATGCAAGCCATATTTAATCATATGCGTTGTGTTGATCTGCTCCAGAGCAGGGCTGATGTGGATCCTGACAATATTGGTGTGATCGGCCATTCACTTGGTGGACATAACGCAATGTTTGTTGCCGCTTTTGATACGCGCTTAAAGGTTGCGGTATCCAGTAGTGGCTGGACTCAATTTGAGTATTACAATATCGGAGATGAAGGATCTAAGAAGTATGGTGGTAGACTTGGTCCCTGGGCACAAACAAGGTATATGCCCTTGATACGTACAAAATATAAACTGGATGCGAAACTGATCCCTTTTAATTTTGATAATATTATTACTGCAATTGCTCCCAGAGCTTTTTTCTCTGTGTCGCCTCTTAAGGATAGTAATTTTGATGTGAATGGGGTAAGAGCGGGTATTTCATTAGTTGAAAAGGTTTACAACGATTTGGGAGCGGGGGATATGCTCCAGGTGCGATATCCGGATGCTGGTCATGATTTTCCGGTCGAAAATCGCAATGAGGTTTATCGCTTTTTAGATAGAATACTTGGTCATTCACCATTATATACTATTGTGAAATAAGTTGTTCTGATTTTTTGATTATATATTTAATAAAATTAATTGTCTTGCAAAATGAAATATCAAAGCCTCCAAATTAAAGTTTCCCGCTCAGCTTTATTAATTCTCTTCCTGCTTCTTCCTGCTTACACCTTTGCTCAAAATGACCTCAAAGGACAACAAAAAGATAGAAAAGAAGTAATCAAGAATATGCAGAAGGTAATGGGCAAACTACCTAAGATGACACCTTTAAACGGATCTGAAATCTTAGTAGTTGACAGCATTAAGGAAGCAACTTTTACTCGTTTTAATATACTTTTCACCGTCGCAAATGATGAGGCTCTTCCTTTATATCTGTATGTTCCGGTACAGACAGGTACTCCCAAAAAAATGCCGGCAATGCTGGTTTTACATGAAACTGATCCCTTGGGTAAAAAGGCTGTTGATGGACAGGGAAATAAAGCTAACCGCTCACATGCATTGGAACTTGCTCAGCGGGGATACATTGTAATAGCTCCTGATTTCCCAAGCTTTGGTGATACTGAAGATTATAATTTTGAGACTGATCGTTATAAATCAGGTTCTATGAAAGGTATTTTTAACCACATGCGATGTATTGATTTACTTCAGAGCAGACTTGATGTGGATGCCGAAAATATTGGTGTACTGGGCCATTCGCTTGGTGGTCATAATTCTATATTCCTTGCGGCAATGGATGATCGCATAAAAGTTGCTGTTAGCAGCTGCGGTTGGACACAACTTGATTATTATAATATTGGAGCTGAAGCTGAAAAGAAATATGGAGGTAGGCTTGGTCCCTGGGCACAAACCCGCTATATGCCATTGTTGAGAACAAAGTATAATCTGGAAAATAAAAAGATTCCTTTCGATTTTAATCTGATGATTTCGGCAATAGCTCCAAGGGCATTCTTTTCGGTTTCTCCGACCAGAGATGCAAATTTTGATTATAAAGGAGTTCAGGCAGGAATTGCATTAGTTGAACCAATTTACCGCAATCTCAATTCCTTAGATAAACTGCAGGTACGATATCCTGATGATGAACACAATTTCCCAGTTGAAAATCGTAAAGAGGCTTATGCTTTTATTGATAAAATACTGAGTCATACACCCAGATTTACAGAATTTAAATAATTTAATCTGCTTCTGAGATGCAAAAAAGAAATTACTCAAGACGTGAATTTATAATCAAAAATTCATGTGCCGGCCTCGGTGCTGCCTTAACTATGGGGTTTGTTCCTTCTCTGATTGCAAATACCCTGAATTTATACGCAGGTTTGGATATTAGAAATTTTGCTGAGCCAATTATTGATATTCACCAGCATACTGATTACAGTGGACGATCAAATGACATGCTGATTCCTCATCAGCGTGCAATGGGAGTAACAAAAACCATTTTATTGCCTGCAGGACGTCCGTTAAGTTATGGTTCAACCTATTATGGATATAGTAATGGATTGCAGGCTAAAGCTACAGGGAACGAAATATGTTACCAATTTGCAAAAGCTCATTCTGATGAATTTATTTTTGGTGCAAATGAAGTTCCGGATATGCCGGGTGCAGTGCAGGAAATTGAAAAATATCTGAAACTGGGTGCTCCTGTAATCGGCGAGCTCAAATTTGGGCTGGATTGTGATTCTCCGGTAATGCAAAGTATTTATGAACTGGCACAATCCTATAATGTTCCTGTACTGATGCACTGGCAGCATAATATGTATAACAGGGGTATTGAACGCTTCCACACTATGCTTAAGAAATACCCAAAAGTAAACTTTATAGGCCATGCCCAAACCTGGTGGGCAGATATTGATAGGAATCACAGTGATCAGAATATTTTGTATCCAAGGGGTACTGTCAGTAGAGGCGGATTAACAGATCTTCTTCTGACTGATTATCCTAATATGTTTGGGGATTTCTCAGCAGGTTCCGGATTAGGCTCCCTGACCAGAGACGAGGATCATGCCCGCGGATTTTTAGAACGTCATCAGGATAAATTACTTTTTGGAAGTGACTGCTCTGATTCTGAAGGTATCGGAAAATCCTGCCTTGGGGCCAATATTATACCTGCTATCCGTAAATTATCTCCAACTAAGGCAATTGAACGAAAAATTCTTCACGGGAATGCCCAAAAACTATTCAAACTTTCATAAACATTAAGTAATTCTCAAAACTCAAATACCTTAAAACCTACAAAATGAAAATTTCAATTATTAATCTGCTTATAATTCTTTTTGCACTCATCAACCCACTTCAGGCACAAAATACTGCTGCCCTTGAATGGAAAGCAGGTGTTGGCAAAGCCGATATTACCCCTAAGATGGCAATGCCTATGGCAGGTTATGCTTCCCGTACACACTCATCAGAAGGCACTTTGCATTCGATATGGGCAAAGGCACTGGCGCTCGAAGATTCAAAGGGAAATAAGGCTGTCATGATCAGCTCTGATTTATTGGGTTTCCCAAAAGATGTATCCGACCGGATCAGAGACCGGATAAAATCGAAATATGGATTGGATAGGGCTCAGGTTTTATTGAACAGTTCCCATACCCATTCGGGGCCCGTAATTGGGGATGCACTGATGGATATTTATGTTCTTGATAATCAGCAGATTGAAAGCATTAAACAATACACCAAAATTTTGGAGGATCAAATTGTAAACATGGTGGGAGAGGCTCTGAAGAATATGGAACCGGCAGGGCTTTTTGCCCAAAATGGAGTTGCACGATTTCAGGTGAACCGCAGGAACAATGCGGCGAATTTACTAACTCAACTTACTGAACTGCAAGGCCCGAATGATTACGCAGTACCGGTAATCAAAGTTTTGAATGCAAAAGGGGATATCAAAGCAATTGCATTTGGATATGCCTGTCATCCAACGGTTTTAAGTGGTTATGATTGGTCGGGTGATTATCCGGGATTTACCCAGATAGAGCTTGAAAAAGCTTATCCGGGAGCTACTGCATTATTTTTTCAAAGTGCAGGTGCCGATCAGAATCCTTTGCCAAGACATACTGTTCCTTTAGCTAAGCAATATGGAAAGGAGCTGGCCGCAGCAGTCGAGCGCGTCTTGGAAGAAGATATGAGAAAATTACCTTCTGGTTTGATTACCAGTTACTCAGAATTGGACCTTCCCCTTGCTACTCCACCAACTGAGGCAGAATATACAAAATTCATCAGCACTACTTCTGTTCCTTATCAAAAGAGATGGGCAGAACGTATGAGAGGTAAAATTAGATCAGGAGAAAAATTAATAACTTCTTATCCTTATCCTGTACAGGTATGGTCGATTGGAGATCAGCCCATTGTGAGCCTGGGTGGGGAACTTCTGATTGAATATTCTATAAAAATTAAACAAATGCTTGGTGCTGATGCCTTTGTATATGGATACTCAAATGATGTTATGGCTTATGTTCCTTCATCATTAGTTCTTAAAGAAGGATCTTATGAAGGTGAATCTCATACTGTTTATGGTCTGCCTTCCAAATGGCAAGTAGGTATCGAGACAAGAATACTGAATGAGGTAATTAAATTATCAGAAAAGAATGGTCTGATCAAAAACAAATAATCCAGTTTAGATTTCATCCTAATTATAATTCAGGATGAAATCTACTATATTTACGTGTACGTAAACGGAAATTTTAATGAATAAAGCCCTGATACTTTTAATACTGATTTTTATCAGTTACACATCTAATACTGATACAGGGAAAGGATGGATCAGTCTTTTTGATGGAAAAAGTCTTAATGGCTGGCACCACTTCAACAATACCAAAGAAATTAAAAATTGGAAGATCGAAAATGGTTCGCTGGTATGCCTTGGTGCAAAGGGACCAAGTGGATGGGGAGATATTATTACCGAACGCTCATTCCGAAATTTTGAGTTAAAATGGGAATGGAAAGTTGACAAAGGCAGCAATAGCGGTGTATTTTATCATATTGTAGAGGATCCGAAATACAAAAGAGCCATTGAGACTTCTCCCGAATATCAAATTATAGATGATGTAAATTTTCCTTCTAAATTGGAAGATTCACAAAAAGCAGGTGCAGAATAAGGCTTATTTTAAGAATATTCAGATAAAGGAATTATAGTAATTGAACAAAAAAATTGAACTATGAAGAACAAACAGACTTATTCAGTTTTCAGGAATACATTCCTGATGTTGGGAACAGTTATTGTGCTCGCTTTCAGCAGCTGTGGAAATAAACTGATTAATAACGATATGAAGGACGATAAAATTCGAATTATTACTCTTGACCCCGGGCATTTTCATGCAGCCTTACTGCAAAAATCAATGTATGAAGAAATCGATTCAGTGGTTCGTATATATGCTCCTGATGGTTCAGAATTGGATAATCACATGAAACTGGTGGATAGCTATAATTCAAGGGAAGAAAATCCAACAACATGGAAGCATGAAATTTATCGTGGCCCTGATTATCTTGAAAAAATGTTTAGTGAGAAGAAGGGAAATGTGGTTATTATTTCAGGTAATAATAAATTAAAAACGAATTATATAAGTCGTTCAATTGATTCAGGCATGAATGTACTTGCTGATAAGCCCCTGGCAATTAATCAGGAAGGTTTCAAATCCCTTGAAATTGCATTTGCAAAAGCTAATGAGAAAGACGTTGTTCTATATGATATCATGACTGAACGTTATAATATTTATTATGTCCTTCAGCGAGCCTTAAGTCAGGATACCGCCTTTTTTGGCTCTCTGGAAAAGGGGACACCTGATAATCCGGCAGTTATCCAGGAAAGTGTTCACCATTTCTATAAGAATGTTTCAGGTAAGCCCCTGGTAAGGCCGGCATGGTTCTTTGATGTGGAGCAAGAGGGTCGCGGATTGGTAGATATTACCACACACATGGTCGACCTGATTCAATGGGAATGTTTTCCTGACGTTGTTCTTGATTACAAGAAGGATATCAATATGCTTTCAGCAAAGGAATGGACTACTCAGGTCAATCTTGAACAGTTTCAAAAATCAACCAAAAAAGACCAGTTCCCGGATTACCTGCAGAAATATATCAAAAATGGAATATTGAATGTGATGTCGAACGGGGAAATGAATTATACCATTAAAGGGGTTCATGCGCGTGTTGGTATAATATGGAATTATGAAGCACCTGAAGGATCGGGAGATACACATTTTGCAAAAATGAGGGGAACCAAAGCCAACCTATTGGTCAGGCAGGGAAAGGAACAGAACTATAAGCCAGTGGTTTATCTTGAAATATTGAATTCAGGCGCAAACTCTGAAAAACATTTAATGGATGCGATTGGAAGATTACAAAGTTTATATCCTGGCATCGCCGTAAAGAAAGCCGGCAAGGAATGGGAATTAATCATACCTGAAATGCTTAAAGTGCCTCATGAAGAGCATTTTGCTGAGGTTGTAAAAAAATACCTGACTTATTTAAAAGGAACGGAACTCCCGGCATGGGAGGTTCCCAATATGCTTGCTAAGTATTACACAACTACAAAAGCAGCGGAAATGGCTTCAAAAAAGTAGTTTAAAATATTAACAGGGTTTTACTGAGCCGCCGGGCTATGATGCGATAGAATATAGGTTACAAAAATAGTTTTGTATTTTTCAGCATTGGCTGGAGTTTAAACTCTTTTTGTCTGATCATCATCCGGAATTGATGATTATGTTAATGGATTGTTTTATAATTAAGATTAAAGATGACTGATTTAGAAGTATTGGAACAAGAATTATTAAAGCCAACAGATGCTTTGATCAATGATATTGCAAAGATTGATGGGGACATAATTCTGTTGGGTGTAGGAGGGAAAATGGGCCCAAGTATGGCGAAATTGACACGAAGAGCAATCACTCAGGCTGGAATCAACAAAAAAATTATTGGAATTTCTCGTTTCTCGGAAGCAGGTACACGTGAAGAACTTGAAGCAGATGGTATTGAAACAATAGCTGCTGATCTTTTGAATGAAAAAGACCTTGCTGCTTTACCTGACGCACCCAATATTATTTATCTTGCCGGTACTAAGTTCGGAACCACTGGAAAAGAACCTTTTACATGGGCGATGAATTCTTATCTTCCTGGTCGTGTTGCTGAGCGATACAAAGACTCAAGGATTGTAGCATTTTCTACAGGGAATGTTTATCCCTTTTCACCAATTGGGTCAGGGGGTCTTTCTGAGGATCATGTTCCTGCACCGGTAGGGGAATACGGTCAGTCGTGTTTAGGAAGAGAACGTATTTTTCAATATTTTTCTGAACGATACCAGATTCCAACTTTGATTTACCGGTTAAATTATGCTATTGACCTACGTTACGGCGTTTTGCTGGAGCTGGCAAAATCTGTAAATGAAGGAAGGGCTATTGATCTTACAACCGGTAGTGTGAATGTAATCTGGCAGGGTGATGCTAATGAGATTGCTATTCGTTCCTTGCTGCATTGTGAAGTTCCGGCAAATATTTTGAATGTTACCGGACCAGAGACCTTATCAGTTAAGTGGGTAGCAGAGCAGTTTGGACTTTTAATGGACAAGGAACCCTTGTTTGTCAATGATTCACAACCCAATGCACTATTAAGTAACGCATCCAAAGCACACAAACTATTTGGTTATCCAAGAGTAACAGTCCGGGATATGATTGAAATGACCGTAGCATGGCTTCAGGGTGGTGGCAAAATGATCAATAAGCCGACTCATTTCCAGGAAAGAAAAGGTCAGTTTTAATAGATTTTGACGATAAACTAAATAAAAATATGTCAACCAAAACATTAGATCAGGCACTTAAAAGTTTATTACGAAGCGGAACAGTTCTACCTGCAATTCCACTGGCTTTAAACTCTGCCCGTGAGTTTGATGAAGCTCGTCAGCGCGGACTTGCAAGATATTATGTAGCTACAGGTGCAGGTGGCCTTGCTGTTGCAGTGCATTCAACACAGTTTGAGATCAGAGATCCGGAAATTAACTTATTTGAAACCGTTTTGAGGGTGGTCTCAGAAGAGATAGATAATTCAAATCCGGGTAGACCATTTATTAAAATTGCCGGCATTTGCGGTCCAACTGCTCAGGCCGTAAAGGAGGCTAAAACTGCATTGGAATATGGTTTTGATCTTGGGCTACTCAGTATGGGCGGCCTTCAATCATGGACCGAGAAGGACATTCTAAAGCGAGTTCGCGATGTTGCGGCTGTTATGCCAGTTATTGGATTTTATCTTCAGCCTTCTGTTGGTGGCCGAATCTTTACCTATGAATTCTGGCAGGAATTTGCCGAAATCAAAAATATAGAGGCAATAAAAGTCGCAGCATTTAACCGTTACCAAACGCTCGACGTAGTCAGAGCCGTATGCGCATCTTCAAGATGCAATGAGATCGATCTTTACACAGGTAATGATGATAATATCATACCTGATCTTTTGACGAAATACAGTTTTGTTGTCAAGGGTAAAAGGGTAGAAAAAGAATTTGTTGGCGGATTGCTTGGCCATTGGGCTGTATGGACCAGAGCAGCTGTTAAATTGCTGGAAGAAATAAAAGCCTGTAAAGCGAATGGGAATAAAGGTATTTCGGAACTATTGACAAAAGGAGTTGAAGTTACGGATATGAATGCAGCAATCTTTGACCCGGCAAATAATTTTCACGGATGCATACCTGGAATTCATGAGGTTTTACGCAGACAAGGCTTATTGGAAGGTCGTTGGTGTTTAAATCCTCAGGAGGAATTATCTGATGGTCAGATGGAAGAGATTGATCGCGTTTGTAAAGCTTATCCTCATTTAGTTGATGATCAGTTTGTTAAAGAGTTTCTTCTTGCAGAATTTATGTCTAAATAGTGATTACCGAATCACCAGTGTCTTGGGAAAGCTTGAAATGGAATTTCCTAAAGATTTAGGAGGTTCCAGCTTTCGCTGGAATGACAGCCTATGGGGTGGAATAGGGAGATTCCGGCCTTCGCCGGAATCTGAGTGGTATCATTACAGGTGCTTTTTGGGGCAAGCGATCTTGGCGAAAGTCAGGATCTCCCCAATACTAAAAAAATGCATGTCATTCCAGCGAAAGCTGGAACCTCAT
>CAYHGN010000119.1:0-11645 GCA_964356005.1 uncultured Sphingobacterium sp. | reverse complement strand
TTCATGGGATTTGGTATTGGTTATTATTTAGGGGTTTGATTTTTATAATGGTTTGTATATTATGGAAATTGAATTTATAATACAAAGGAGTTTTTGGAGAAAATTGAATTATCAGAGTAAAGATCATATTCTTAACTCCTAATCGTTCTTTTTTCTTTTCCTTCAGCCCGCCCGGATGAACACGTTCAGACAGGCAGAAAAGAAACATGGGAGGAGGAACGACGAGGCCATAAGGCATATTACACTACATACAAGTAGTTATTTTATCCAGGCAACGAAGGTTTTTATTTTCTATTTCACCCGTACAAATTCAGTAATTGGATCTCCGAATGGGCGGGTACTGATCCGGTCGATTTCTCCTTTATCATTGGTCAGAAAACTGATTCGCATATCCGGAAAACCTCTTCCATCATCCATTGTAATAAACTGATCATAATGCCAGTGATGAAGGGTAGCACTTAAACTTCTGTACTGTAGTTGGAGATCGTTGTTTTTTAGTTCGATGAGGATATCACCATATACCGGGTGATTAAACCTGCCGGTGTAGTTCATTGCCAGATGGGATGGAATTGTGTTTTTAATCTGTGAAGCATTGATCTCATCCACAGTCTTTTTGTTTCTTTCCTGTGCTTCCTGATAATCTTTTCTGTATTTCGCACTCCAGTTTGTTATCTCCCTGTTCTGCAGGATGTCTATAAGCGGCAAATTCATTACTGAACGAAGTGAACCCGCTGATACGGCATTGTGAATGATAAATAAAGCGATACTATCTTTTGGCAAATAACTTAAATTAGAATAGAATCCATCAATTGATCCTGTATGACTGATTATTTTGGTGCCTTTATAGCTTTGCAGCGAACGGCCCATCGCATAAATGGCATTGGATAGTTCATCATATCTGCCTCTTTTGTCGGAAATAGCATTCGGGACTTTGGTCTCCTCAACAGCTGATGCAGCAATTACCTGCTTTCCCTTATATTTCCCGCCATTAACCTGCAGGATCAGCCATTTGCTCATATCTACCATACTGGAATAGATATTACCGGCCGGGGCAAGTAATTCTGATTGTGCAAGAAATGTACGGGCAGTTAGTTTACTTGTACCCTCTGCCTCAAAATAGGCCAGAGAATGATTCTCCGGACGTGCACCAACTCCGGTAAATCCACTTGAATTCATTTCCAGAGGCTTAAAAATGTGCTCCTGCACATTCTCTTCCCAGCTTTTGCCGCTTACCGCTTCAATTGCCAGTCCGGCTAAAGTGTACATGTTATTATTATAAATATACCCTTCCCTGAAACCAAGGCTTGGCTTCATAAAGGATATTTTGCTTAGCAGTTCTTTTCTTTTGAATGCAGCATTCAACCAGATTCCATCGTAAGATGGAAGGCCGGTTCGATGGCTTAGCAGATCCCGCATACTTACTTTGAAATTTAATTCCGAGTTAAAAAAATTAACCTCTGGTAAATACTGCTTTACGGGTGCATCCAGACTTAATTTGCCCTCAGAAGCAAGCTGTGTCGCTAATGTTGCTGTAAAAAGCTTGGTGTTTGAGGCAATGGGAAATAGGGTGGTTTCTGTCGCAGGCAGTTTGTTTTCCAGATCCCTGTAGCCGTATCCTTTTGAATAAATTACCTGATCCTTATGAACTATTACCAGAGCAAGACCCGGAATATTCCAGTCGGAAAGCAAACCGTTCACATAGCTATCAATTTTTGTCGCTTTTTCTTCAAATCCTTTATTCTGTGCTGAAACAAAGAGGGGCAGCAGTAGAAGTACTGAGAGTATTTTTTTCACTTTATAAAGATATCTTATTATTTATTTGATCAACAAGTCTTCTGGCAATATGGGATTACTGAGCAGGTGTCCGAAAACTTCCCATTGTTTCTTTGTGTCACTTCCACCTCCAGTTTTTGCTTCTACGTACTGCTTCACCAGATCCATTCCGTAATTGTAGTTGATGATATAACTACGGTATTTTCGGATGAAAGAAATTGATTTTAGTGCTGTTTCTTCGTTGTAAAGGCAATATTTAATCATCCAATTTAGCGCTTGTTTTTCATCCATAGTGCGATTAACCAAGCCTCTACCCGCCTCATTTCTTGCATAGTTTAGCTGTGATCTGATTGCCAGTGCTCTGAAATACAGGCTTAAATTTGTTGTATCAAGACCTGCCATGGGCAGTAATGTTTCTTTGGCAAACCGGATCTTATTTTCACCGGGGAAAGCCAGTTCAACGCCATAATTTGCACTTCCTTCAGCTATGAATGATTGCGGACTGAATAATGGATATAATGAAATCTCAACCCAGCCTTTGTCGCGGTACAGGTTTTTTTCATGAAGCATATTATACACATGATGACCCGGATAACTTTCATGGCTTCCTACATCAATAGCACGTTCTAAAAAGATCTGAGTATCGGTATTGATCTGTATGATACTCATGAAATTGCCTTTATACCAGTTATAGCCACTCCAGGGCTTATTATTTACGTATTCAATACTGAATGATTCTTCAGCAGGAAGATCATAATGTTCTTTTGTTTTCTTTCTGGCTTCAGCAATTGTGGTCCTGAAAACAGTATCCAGTTTATCTTTGGGGATGATGAATTGATTTGCCAGTTTCTGAAATCGGGTTTGAACATCTCCATTTCCGGGCAGTATCTTTTCAAGAGAATCTAACAAAGAAGTGTAATAGCTTTCAGGATAAACCGGTGCAGCAATACCAAACAGATCTTTGGATTCTTCATCGAAACTCCTGAACTCACCTGAAAATATCTTGATACGGCGATCAAATGCTGTGAGTTGCTGAGACATCCAGCCGGCTCTTATTTTGCCTGTATCGCTTAGTTCTGAAGTGATTGCATTGAGTTTGGTTTTTAGTCCGGCGACAGAATTTAACAGGCTGTCTTTTGGAAAAATTGATAGTGGATCGGTGTTCGGCTTTAAAGAATCCGGACCGTAATAGGCATCTACAAAATCCGGATCATACTGACCGATGCTTAATCCGAGTTGAACATATTGCTCTGCCAGACTGTTTAATTCTTTATCCCTGATATTCTTTTTTTCTGAACAGGAGATCATGAAAATCAGGGGGATGAAAAGGAAGAGGGGGTGGATTTTGTGCATGAACTTTGATTGTTTGAATTTATGATAATGCAAAATAGCAAATTCATTATTCACTGTGTCTTGTTAAGATGAAGTTCTTAAAATTGAACCTTATTGAGGTGGTGGTCAAGCCCAAATTCATTATTTAAGGGTTGAGAGGTTCCAGCTTTCGATGGATCTTGTAGGTTATCGGATGACAAGATTGTTGGAGGCAGATTGGGGAATACAATCTTCGCTGATCCGACTTAAAATATATTGCTGGAGGTTCCCACTTTCGTGGGAATGACAAGGTTATTTGGGGCAAGGAGATTCAGCCTTCGCTGGAATCGGAGGTGATTTACCTTAGAAGTGATCGCTGGCGTTTTCGTTTAGTTCGATTCCGGCGAAGGCCGGAATCTCCTATTCCTCCCCCAAACAACCCTTGTCATTTCAGCGAAAGCTGGAACCTCCTTCAATTAATAATTTAGAAAAATGCTTCAAGCTTTTTTCGATCCCAATTGGCAATTATGATAGGAATTCTACTGACCCCAGCGGGGTCAAATGTTTATAGATACGATAACACGGAAATCCCGACCCCGAAGGAAGGTGGTCGCATGTAACAAAGCGACACATGCGACCACGGGGTCGAAACAAGGCTTTACGTTGTTTCTATAAACATACGACCGCCTTCGGGGTCGATGAGCAAAAATTCATTATAGAAATCATGATGAATAAAGATTAAAACGCCTCCCCCAAACTAAGGTAAAGTCCTTTTTGCCTTTTTTCACCGGGGTTTTGTTCGCCGATTGCGTAGTCAATCCTCACGCTGAGTCCGCGTTCAATGTCAAAGAAATATCTGAATCCCCCGCCTAAACTAGGCTTAAACTGAATTAGTTTCAAATTGTTCTTTGAATAGACATTCCCGGCACCGGCAAATCCCACCAATCCAAATCGTGGATTAAGTCTTAATCTGATTTCACCTTGAAGAGCTAATAAATTGTGATCACGGAATCGTCCGGCATAATATGCGCGCATCATTTCATCATTCCCGAGTTGTGGGAGCAGGTAGAATGGAGTATTATTCCCGCTTATGGTTTGAAAATGTGCATTTAATCCAAGGGTTGTTTTTTTACTGAGACTATGAAAGTTGCGAAGGTCAAGTTTAAGAAGGCTTCCACTGAAATGATCCCCACCAAAGAAATCCGGGGCATAAGAATAATTTAGCTTCAGGAAGGATCCTTTTGTGGTGTAAGTATTGGTATTACGGCTGTCCAGAATTTGTGTGATTCCGATAAAAAAAACCTGACCTCCATCTTTATCCCTGATGCCAGGATCATTGCTGTAAATCCCACCCACTGCTTTATCTTCAAAGCGGTAGGATTCATAACCCATACTCATTCCGGAATAAATATTTTTACCCAGCTTTTTTTCCAGGCCTGCATTGAGTTTGAAAAGTTTTTGGGTAATGGGGTCTTCATTCAGTTCAAGTGTAGAATTACCAATCCCGTAAAAATTGAAAGGGAAATTCCGATAACGGATTTCCGAGGTTACATGATATTTATTTCCCGGTGTCCAGATATCTGATTTTAAGGCGAAGTTGCTTTGCTTTTTAGTGGTAAAGGTGATCATTCCTGTAATTCGCGAAGTGCGGATTAAGCTATCTTTTTTGTCAGTATAAAATGAGTAGAGACCGGCTCCTCCTATCTCTACTCCAGTCTCCTGTGCATAACCAATTGCCGGAAGAGGCAGGAAACTGCTCTTTCTGGTAGTGTCAGCCTCATTGGAAAGCAGTTTCCTGATCAGCTTCATCTGCCCGAAGCCGTTTTCGGAAATCAATATTAAAAGGCTGAGCGCAAAAATCTTTCTTAGCAGTTCTTTATTCATAGAAGCCGCAAAGGTAAATATAGTTTCAATAGGATTGAATCTTATTGAAAATGGGATTTGAAGAGCGCGCCATAGGCAGTACTTTACAAGCCCGTTTAGAGAAATTGGGCGTACAAAAAGCACTGTCATCCCGAAAGCTGCCCTTCAGCAGCTGAGGGAACTCAGTGATTTTAGTTCAAATTTTGACTCATTAGGACGATTTCCTTCAATCGATCAGGATTACAGGTTGCCCGCCGTGACAACGAATTTGTTTGGGCACTCCGATTCCGGCCTCCGAGCCGGAATCTCCTGTTCTCTTAAAATTGATTGTCATCGTGGCGAATGCCACGACCTCCTAATTAATAAAAGAGAGGTGTCTCGCCAAGACGCTAAGACGCAAATGGATGCTGGCTATAAAATCATTTGTTTAAGATGATATATTTTGCGTCTGCGTCTCTCTGCGAGAGCTTTTTTGGCGGGTCAAGCCTGCAATAACAAGGCATTGGGGAGGTAAAAAGGAGATTCCGGCTCGGGGGCTGGAATCGGACTAAAAAAAAATACTAATTTGTGTCGTGGCGGGTCAAGCCCGCCATGACAACCTTAGCAATGCTGTGCTTGCCCCGGCACCAAATACATAAAATGCAATTTAACTTATTATTTCTTCTCCCTAATCCCCTTAAACTCCGAACCATCTTTCCACTGCGGCATTTTTTCTTCAAAAGCCAATCGTTTCCCTACCTGAAAAAACAACTTCAAATCATCAATTCCACCTTCAAAAGACCATGTTGCAGCATCAAACTCATCTGATGGTCGGTGATAATGCTTCTCTGTATATTCTGCATCTCTTTTTTCACCAAATCCGGACTCTTTGCCAATTACCTCAATACCATTTGAAGTATAAAGTGCAGGAATACCAACTTTAGCAAAATTAAAATGATCGGAACGATAATAATAACCTGCTTCAGGGTGATTTTCAAATGCGATAACCCTGCCTGCTTTTTCGGCAGCTTCTTTCAAATACTCTTCCAGTTCTGATTGACCTTCGCCAACAATAATGATGTCTTTTGTCTTTTCAAAAGGATTTAAACCGTCAATATTAATATTCGCGACCGTTTTTGACGTTGGATAAACCGGGTTCTGAGCGTAATAGGCAGATCCCCAAAGTCCCTGTTCCTCTGCAGTTACTGCAAGCAAAATAATGGTACGTTCCGGCTGGACTTTCATGCTTTTAAATGCCCGTGCCAGTTCGATCAGTCCGGCTGTGCCGCTGGCATTGTCAAAAGCACCGTTATAAATTGAATCGGCAGTTTCATCGGGTTTGCCAATTCCAAGGTGATCCCAGTGAGACGAGTAGATAATCACTTCATCGGGGCGTTTGGTACCTGTTATTTTGCCGATCACATTTTGGGATTTGTTAAATATGGTTTTAACGGCAACACTGGTACTCAGTTTCAGATCCAAAGCCAGGGGTTTAAATCCTTTTTTATCGGCCTGGACGAAGAAGTTAGTTGAATCTTTTCCCGCAGCAGCTATTAAGCGCTTTGCAGCCGGAAGCGAAAGCCATCCATTGATATCCGTATAAACATTGCTTTTTGCGCGGTCATCCAGTCTGAGTTTGGATGCATTCCAGTTATTCTGGATGACAGTAAAGGGATAACTTGCACCCTCGGTGGTATGTACAATCAGACAACCTTTTGCACCCTGACGTGCAGCTTCTTCAAATTTATAGGTCCAGCGGCCATAATAGGTCATGGTTTTGCCTTTAAATAAGCTCGAATCTCCGGCAGCAAAACCCGGGTCATTCACCATCACCATGACGATCTTTCCTTTTACATCCAAACCGGCATAATCATTCCAGTTATACTCCGGTGCCACCACACCATAACCCGCAAAAACCACCTCATCATTATCGAAGCTAACTTTATCAGTAATCTTATCGGTCCAAATCACATAATCGTCAAAGCCTTTGAGTTTAAAACTTCCTTTTGATGTCGTCACCTGCATATCCGCAGCCGCTGTAGTTTGAATATTAACCATCGGGACTTCCTGAATAAAGCTATCCCCATTTCCAGGCTCCAATCCTGCAGCTTTAAATTGCTTTTGCAGGTAAGCTATGGTTTTTGTTTCTCCTACGGTAAATGGTTTACGACCCTGCAGTGAATCGTGCGAAAGCTCAGCAACATGCAATTTTAATCTATCTGCACTGAAAGCAGCAAGTCCGTCTTCATCCGAAATTTTTGGCTTACTCTGATTGCAGGCAGCCAGAAAGATTAATGCAGAAAATGCAAGGAATTTAATTTTTAAGTTCATATGCTTAGTATGGTTAGGTTTTGCTAAAATACTGATAAAAGGATATGCTATTTTAAAAAATTAATTCTTGCTTTGAAATTGGTGGCTCTAATTTTCTGTTATTCAATTATAAGAATCTACTCTTAGCTCAATGGCCAAATAAAATTAATCTATACTTAAATTTATTGTTTAGATTAGGGAATATACCTGATAATAAACATTTTTAATAAAGGGTGACAGACCTACGGACAACAGTGATAGAACAATTATCTATCTTCTATCTCTTTTTGAATTTATATATCAAATACTTACTTTTGACGTTAGTAACGTGAAACATTAGTAAATGATTAACTCATTTGGAAATAGGAAACGCGTAAAATATGGGAAGGCGAACGAATTCGAGGGCTTCCTGTTGAGATTCAGGAAATTGGCCGGAGAAAGCTAAGAATGCTTAATAACTCCCAAAATGTATCGGATCTAATGGTTCCACCTTCCAACAAATTGGAAAAACTAAAAGGAAATTTAAAATCATTTTACTCCATCCGAATAAATGACCAAAGGAGGATTATCTTCCCACTGTCTGTACAGTTTAGTGCAGCACTCTACGGATTATTAAATAAGTAAGAGTCTTCAGACCCACCTTCGCGTAGCTGCCAAACGTTAGTTGAAACTCTTAATAAACACCATGCCATCATGAACCTATTTGCAAAGAAAGAGCCCCAACCCATTCAAATAATGGAAAAACAGTTAAGCTGCCCCGTTTGTCAGAATCAATTATTCTGGACAAGAAAAGCACAGCTCAATACATCAGTAGCATCCTTCTTTAAATTAGACTGGGCAAACCGATCAGCACATTGTTTTGTATGTTCAGAATGTACCTACATCTTCTGGTTTTTGGGAGAATAATTTGTCAAATAAATCAGCTCACTTAAGGGCTACCGGCTTTTATCAGATTAGTATTGGTTAACGGATTGAAATTATTAAATTGTATTTGTAAAGGGATTGTGAGGGAGCACCGGCAAACCCTTGGCTGCTAAATTAAAACCACCCCCAACCATGAACCATTTAAAATTACTCTTCCTACTCCTCCTAATCCACTCCTTCACCTTAGCACAGAAACCAAGAGCAAGAGATTTGGGAATTCCATTTAACGGAAGCATGGGTAAGTTCAATGCCATAACAGATGTGAAAGGTGTTGAAGTGGGTTATAGCACCATTATTTCGGGGCAGGGCAAAAATGTCAGAGGTGAAGGGCCGGTTAGAACAGGAGTTACGGCCATCCTGCCAAGAGGCAGAATTAACAATCCTGTTTTCGGCAACTGGTATACATTGAATGGAAACGGAGAAATGACAGGAACTACCTGGATCACAGAATCAGGCTTTTTAGAAGGTCCGGTGATGATAACCAATACCAATAGCGTGGGTGTGGTGAGGGATGCGGTTTTGAAATGGTACGTGAAAACAGGCTGGTATAAAGATGATTTCTGGTACACTTACCCGGTTGTTGCAGAAACCTATGATGGTTTTTTAAATGATATTTATGGCTTTCATGTCAAAGAAAATCATGCTTATGAAGCATTAGACAATGCCAAAACCGGTCTTTTGCAGGAAGGTAATGTTGGAGGAGGTACAGGAATGATGAGTTTAGGTTTTAAAGGGGGTACCGGTACCTCATCACGGGTGGTGAAAATTAAAGACTCAACCTACACAGTTGGGGTATTGGTCCAATCTAATTTTGGACGCAAAAATAATCTGACCATAGCCGGAGTGCCTGTTGGAAAAGAATTGAAAGACACCCTGAATTATGAATTTAAATCTGCACCATCGTACAGACAGGAAGGTGATGGCTCCATTATCGTGGTTGTTGCCACCGATGCACCCTTACTGCCACATCAGTTAAAAAGAATTGCAGCAAGAGTTCCGATCGGGGTAGGCATACCCGGCGGCAGGGGCGAAAACGGTTCTGGGGATATATTTATTGCATTTTCTACTGCAAACCCCAGTGCCTTTCAACGTGAAAATTTCACAAAACTGGATGAGTTACCCAATGATCTGATCGATCCATTATTTGAAGGAACTGTTCAGGCTGTTGAAGAAGCCATAATTAATGCTATGGTTGCAGCTGAGACGATGGAAGGGATCAACGGCAATAAGGCTTATGCACTTCCGCATGATCTGGTTGTTGATTTATTGAAGAATTATAAGAGGATAAAGTGAAATATGGCAGGAGGGTTCAGAGTGTAAGGGCAATACTGAAAATCAACCGCTAAATAATTTAAATTGAAAATGTTTACAAAATTCAAAAAAGGTATTTTAATTTGTATTAACAGTACTCGCCACGCTTAAGTCTGAAAAGACTGCGTATCAGGGCGAGTCTTTTGCTTTTATTGCGTGTCCCCAACATGCTTAACACCTACTATTTATCTTCTGATTCCTTTCGCAACCTTAACGAGAGTAATTTTTACCTTTGTATTGTAAACAAGAGTAAATATTTGCTTTTTTTACTCTCGTATTAATTGTGCACTATCCTTAGAGCCAGCTTAGCGTTCAACGCATTAATCAATGAATTCCCGTACGTACCTAAGCAATTACTAGCTTTTTCTTTTTTTCAATATTTTGCTTGAAAAATTCTTTAAGAAAACCATATAAGCTTAAGTCTTCATCTAAAGTTGGCCAATGAAGACCTGTACCATTCCCAATTATTTTAAAATTGCTAAGCTCTTTTAATGGTGCATTATTCAACAAATCGTAATTTTTCAGAGAGACAACCAGAATCAGATCATTACTCAAAACGATATCCAATTTTCTATCTCTGTGGATAGCTGATTTTATCTTTAAGCCTTTAGAAAAGATTATATCTGTAATAGGATCGTAAGTTTTATTTAAAGTGTTCATCCCATTTCTTTTTAAAAAGTTCTAAATTCTTGTTAAAATGCTCCATAACTACGGTTTGTTGGCGAGGTGTAAATCCTGACATGTATTCCACTTCAACAGGACTTAGCCATATTTTAGCCGTTCCCTCGGCCTTTTCAACATGAACATGAGGAGGCTCATTATTTTCGTTACTATAAAAAAAGAAACGAAAGCCTTCTACTGTTAGTACTGTTGGCATTAACAAATTTACTGGATTTATTTGGAAAATACCAGTCGGTAACAAGCCTTGGGTAGGTAAGTGGGCAACTCTATTTGAATTACTTCTAATTAAAGAATATAAACGAGAGTAATTTTCACTTTCATATTGTAAACGAGAGTAAATTTTTGCTTTTTTTACTCTCGTATTAATTGTGCACTGTCCTTAGAGCTAGCTTAGCGCTGAACGGATTATTAAATGAATTCCCGTACATGCGGGACAGATTAGTGTACCCGCTGATTCACTTTTTCCCATTTACAGGCTCTTTGTTTCTCAAAATAGCTGATAGCACAATTATCTATATTCTATCTCTTTTTGAATTTATAAATCAAATACTTACCTTTGTCGTTAGTAACGTGAATCATTAGTAAATGATTAACTCATTTGGAAATAAGGAAACGCGTAAAATATGGGAAGGCGAACGAATTCGAGGGCTTCCTGTTGAAATCCAGGAAATTGGCCGGAGAAAGCTAAGGATGCTTAACAACTCCCAAAATATATCGGATCTAATGGTTCCACCTTCCAACAAATTGGAAAAACTAAAAGGAAAATTACATTCCTTTTACTCCATCCGAATAAATGACCAATGGAGGATTATCTTTCAATGGAAGAACGGAAACGCAGAACAAGTAGAATTAATCGATTACCATTAAAATAAGAAAATGGCAAAGCTAAAAAACATTCATCCGGGTGAGATTCTGCTTGAAGAATTTCTGATACCATTATCAATTAGTGCTTACAGGCTTTCTAAAGATATTGGCATTCCACAAACACGGATTTCCGAGATTATCAAAGGAAACAGACGCATCACTGCAGATACCGCGGTTCGTCTTTCCAGATATTTCGGAAATAGCTCAAAATTCTGGCTGGGCTTGCAGAATGATTATGACATTGAAGCGGAAGAGGTCCAAAAGAAGGAAGAGTTAAATTCCATCAGACAACATAAGGAACACGCAGCGTAAAAACACTCTGTCCGTAGAGTTTCCAGCGATTACGAAAATTGATTTTTCAGTACAACAGAAATTAGCTGTTGTACAGTTTAAGCGCAGCGTCTCTACGGATTAATAAATGAATAAGAGTCTTCAGACTTGTTTATGTCCGAACGAACGCGCTTATAAAAACCCAAACAAAATGATCAGACCCTATATTTTAGCAGAAACAAACTGGAAATCTGTCAAAGATTCGAATTATGACCTGGCAATCCTTCCCTGGGGTGCTACAGAGGCGCATAATTATCATTTACCTTATTCAACGGATGTTATTGAAGCAGACCATATCG
>CAYHGN010000118.1:0-11798 GCA_964356005.1 uncultured Sphingobacterium sp. | reverse complement strand
AAACTGCCTAAGATTGTTCTGGCTGAACTTGTTCAGAATTACGAGGCTTGTTTTCAAGAGGCTTCGCAAAAGCACTGATCATCTGCTCTTTCATTATTTGCTTTTCCAATCTTGCATAAATCAGTGTCGTTTCAATTTTATTGTGGCCAAGAATGCTCGATATTGTGGTGATTGGCACTCCCTTTCTCAACATCCATGTTGCAGCCGTGTGGCGCAGTACGTAGGTTGATAATACCTTTGTGATGCCACAACTTGCAGCAAGTATTTTAAGATCGAGATTGTATTTCTGCAGACCCTTGCAGGGGATCAACCTGTTATTTCCGGCATAGCGGTCAATGATCTCAACCGCTTCAGGTAAAAGATAGATGGTATACATCTCCCCGGACTTTTTTCGCAATCCTTCAATCCATACATCCGATCCATCTCTACGTATATTATTTTTAGTAAGGCATTCCAGGTCCCGGTGGGTAATGCCGGTGAATAGCTGGAATACGGCGCAATCTCGGGTCAGTGAGGCTGGTTGTTTTAACAGGGCTTTAATTTCATTTTCATCCAACCGGGTTCTTATTTTATTCTTTCCTCTATCAACGTTGAATTTCAGATAGGGATTCGAGCTGTAATCCATGAGGTTTGCCTTGGTTGCCATGGTGATGTAGGTCTTTACTACCTGATGATGTTTGGCAACAGAGGTTTGAGCTTTCAATTCCTTTGAAATGAACTGGTCAAATGAGACTATATTCATGTAGGTGAGATCCGTATATCGTATGATACCGTGCTGTTCCAGCCTGTTTGCTACTCTGGTATGCAGGAACCTGGTACCTGGTGCAATATCATTCCTGGCAGCTATCTGATCACGCATGAAGGCCACAAACGATCCGGTATCTTTTTCTCCCAAAGCTTCATTTACCTCATTTGCAGTTAGTCGCATGTTTTTTTCAATCAGGATAAGCTCATGGGCCCTGATTTTCGCAATCTTTTCTGCTATCTGGTTATTGAGCCGGGTGGCAAATGGCCCTGTAATCTGCCTGGATTTAGAATCCCATTCAGATGATGTAATCTTTAATCCGGTACCCACATATTTTTGTTTTCCATTCGGCAGAAGGATTTCAATTTGAACCAATGCAGCGCCTGCCTGGCCCTTCCGGTTCCATACAACCTTGTATGTCGCGTAGTTTCTCATGGTATTATTTTGGTATTAGATTCAGTATTGAATTGGTATTAGAATTTATGCAATATTACGCATTATTTAACTTTATTTAATCAATTTGATAAAATAAATTACCACTTGAAAACCATTGTTAATACTGTAATTGCGTTGAATACCAGGCAATAAAAAAGGAGACCGTTACGTCTCCTTAGTGATCCCGGCGCGATTCGAACGCGCGACCCACAGCTTAGAAGGCTGTTGCTCTATCCAACTGAGCTACGGAACCCCTTGTTTGTAAAATAATGATAATCAGTATTGTGATGTCTTTTCAAAGAGTATTTACTTTTTCTTACTTTTTCTGGTTTACGATTTGGTTGACAGCATGTCACCTGAATAGGTTATTGATTTATAGTAATAAAATTTGAAGGTGCAAAATTAACTATTTTTTGAAGTGTTTCAGAAAAAAATCACCCCAACTTTTTCGCCAACTGCATTCACTTGTGCCTGCGCAAAAATAAAGCTTACCTGTTCACTGTAAAAGATGCTCGTGCCCGGAGGCTTACGATTGGAACACTATTTTGCCTCTTTCCCTTTGTCATAGTTTGCTACAATTCCATTTAAAAGATCAGACAATGGAAAGATATCATCCAGCGTTTTCAGCTCATGCTTGATTTCTTTCCTGGTTTCATCCAGCACCGATAGCACTTTTCTATTTGGGTTCAGGTACAGCCTGCAAATGGGCTTACGGTTGTTATCATCCAACAGAATGGCAAAGTATGATTGAGCATCACGGTAAGTGATCCTTTTGATGTCTGTTTTCTGCCGTAGGATAGATTTTACAATAACAAAGGCTTCAATCTCCTCTTCAGTTGTTTCAATCTTATTATCAGCCATAAGACCTGGCACCACTATGCTATCAGTTTCTTTAGATGCTTCATCCTCTTTGGTGAGTGCTGTTTTTAATCGCTCCGTTATAATATCATTGATATATTGCTGTGCTGATTTTTTACATAGGTTAGTAAACAGATCTAGTACCTTTGCTGTTACCATATTAGGGTATACTTGCTTGGCAAAATATTTTACAAATTCTGGCTGTGGATTAGTTAACTCAGATTGCAGTAATTGCTTAAGCTCGTTAGTGTATTTTAATTCACTAGCGGTGTTAACGATACTGTCAGCATCAAAGTAGCTTTTATGAAACTTCTTTAACTCTTCGACCTGATTATCTTTAATATCCGTGATGTTTAATTCCAGAAATGGTTTTTCATCCATTTTATTTGGATCAACAAGGTCAGAATAGAACCTGTATATGATCCCATTGGTTAATATGCCAAATTTTGCTTTTGAAACATGGAAATATCTCAATAATTGACCGTCATGTATGCTAAGATTAGCAGCCCAGTGCTTGCATTCAATCAAGATAGTTGGTTTGCCATTTAAGAAGATTGCATAATCAATTTTCTCACCCTTCTTTAAACCAATATCACTGATAAACTCGGGTACAACTTCAATAGGGTTGAATACATCATAACCCAATGCCTGTAAGAATGGCATAACGAAAGAATGTTTGGTTGCTTCTTCTGTTTGTATCTGGTCTTTGAGTTTAAGAACCCGATCACCAAGCATTTTGATTTGATCTTTGAAGTCCATAATATTAGTTTTTAGAGATGGTTTTATTTAATTGGTTTATGTTTTCGGTTAAATCTTCAATTTTTTTGGCGAGTTGGTTGACTTCCTTTTGTAGATCATCGTTATTATCACTCACCATCGCATCTACAAAAATAGAATTTACTAAGGAAAGTCCTATGATCCCACCACATAATAACAAAATTATAAAATAAAATTTAGTTAAAAAACCAATAGTTTCGCCTGATCGTGAAGCTATCAGGTCTGGTATTTCATACCATCCTTCGATGCTGAACAACCTGAATATAGAATAGAATGAACTTAATGGGTTGCCGAAATATTCAGGTGCAATGGTTTTATATAAGGAGCATGTCACCAATGAAACTATAAATACTGATAAGAAAAATCCAGCTATAACGATATACGAAGCCCTTAATGCTCGCTGGATAGAAGTAACGAAGGAAGACACATTTGGGAAAAACCTTATTAACCTAAAGAACTTGAAGACTCGAAAAACCCTTAAAGTCAGGAAGATATTTAATTGAACAGCAGTGGTGTCATTATTGAGAATAACGGCTAATGACGGTATGGAGACCACTATGATAATGAAATCAAACTTATTCCAGCCTGTAGAAAAATACTTCTTAAATCCATGCTGGTTGATCTTAACAATCATCTCCACAATAAAGATGAGGGTAAACACCGGTTCTATGTCATCAAGAAAGATGTTTCTAATTCCAAATTCCTGTATAAATACCAATAATGCATTAGCGATAATCAGTGATAAGATGCACCTCTCATTCAGTACACATCGTTTTATCCAACTCAAAATTTAAATATTAAAGTTCATGAAAGCCAGTAATAATGCTGTAATAAAACAAATATATGATAATCTTCCCATATCGAACATGCTTTTGTTTAATGTCCACTTTTGTGCCTTATTTTCTTGAATCAGCTATAAAATGTTATCATGCTCCTAGCAACTATTTATTTTATTTCCAAGGTTTTCAGCGTATTGTCCATTTCATATTCAAATTCCTCTAATATTTCCTGGTAGGTTAAATGAAACTTTTCTCTCAGCGTTCCCTTCACCAAATTACTCCTTCCAATTGCTGGCAAATTCTTTGGCCAATTCAAAGTTTCCTTATAAAGATCGAAATTTCGAATCAACCAATCCCTTTCTTCAAATTCATCAGCACTTATTTCTAAAAGAGCTTTGATATATGGGCTTTCGTCATAATCTGTATACATTGCAGGTTTAATGCCATTTGGTTATTATGCTCATACTAATTCCTACTACCTGTAGTATTTTACCACTTCATACTTTAAGCATTAATTTAAATGTGATTGCCAAGCCTTTCTAGCGTAAAAAGTGCAATTCCTGTTTCTTGTTCAGCCTGATGGCGGCACTTAATTATTCGTCCATTCTTGTTTAAAGATGTAAGTTTCGCCATTTATCGGAATTTCAATTGTAAGATTATCGGTTTTTATAAATCGAATATTGAAAAATCCCATATACTCTGTTTGGTTTGATAAAGTATTAGCTTTAATGTATCCTTCAGAGAGTCGATTTTTAATTTCATACTGGGCAGCAATGTAGTTATTTGTCTGTGCATTTGCGTTTTGTTGAGCCGCATATGCTGCTGCACCGTTGTAAGATTGTGTACTACTACGCCCATATGCTGTAGAATAGGAAGAAGACCTACCACTTACGTATCCATAAGTGTCTCCAACATAACCTGATGCAGAACCATAGGAATTAGTGACGCCAGATACACTTGTGTTTGTCGTTGAAGATGAATACCCAGCATTACTTGCCGCTAAACTATTACTTAATGAAACGGCAAAACTCTGCCAAGCCTGTCTCCTATTGACTTTTTTCATGTATTCTTCATAGGAAAGTATTTCCAAAACTTTTATTTCTTCTTTTTCCCCATTTACAGATTTTGTAGGTCTTCTAAAAGGTGGTAAAGGTGGTGAAGGTCCTTCTTTTTTTCTTAGTAAAGCTTTTGCGGTTATTCTATTAGGATCTAATAACAAATTTTTTCCTGTAAAATTCTGAATATCAATCCATGCCTGATAGTAGTCTCCGTATTTGTCATCTCGAATAATTGTCATAAAAATTACAAAACCCTTATGTTTATAATAAAATATCAAATTCCCATCTTTGGTTCTATAGCCATATTCCTTTATTGGATACGATTTAATAAAGTCATCAATTCTAATGAATGCTGTTTTCTTTTCCTTATGAATAGTTATGTCATAGAAATTAAATGCGTTAGGATTTGCTTCATCTTCTATCAAATTGAATTTTTCAATTGTGTCAGGAAGTTTTTCAAATTCTAAACAAAAGTAATGAACTTGGTCTTTTCTGTCTAAAATCAACTCTTTGGGTTCTCCTTCATCACTTAGTGGTATATTAATGGCATTAAGCATATAGTAATCTTTGTCGCTCATTACGTCTTTCAAATGTGTTTTATCACCTATACTAATCCATCCATTACCATTATTTGTATACTTTATGAAAACCAGAGTGCTAATTTCCGTAAAATCAATCTGCAAGATTTGTGAAGTTGATGGGGCTCTCCCACAGGCAATTTCATTGTATTGCGCATACATTGTTGAAGTTCCAAGCAAAAGAGTAAAAATGAAAAGTATTCTTGTTTTCATGGTATAAAGGTATTTTGGTTTATGACAGCAAATATTACAAAAGCTAATCTAAAACCCATAGATGCAAATTTCATTTAATGTACTTTACCGGATTAATTGCGTATCACCTTTATCAATGGTGAGTAAAAAGAAGCGTTTTTTGCAGTAAGGAGATATAATCCTGATTTTTGACTTGATAAATCTAGTATTACCGTTTCACCGCTCTCAATATGCCCTAATTGCTTGGTGTAGATGATAAACCCTTCTTCATTTATTACTACGATCTCTTTGGGGTCATAACCATTCCTGTATGTTATCTCTACGTTTATAGGACCATTTGTAGGATTTGGATATCCTTTTATGGTTAATTGTGAAGCATCTACTTCATCCAGCTCGCTACTGGAAGATAGTCATGGTTTTGCGAAATAGTATATCTCTTCCGCGATATTTAAATTAGTAATTACAACGTCCAACAGCTTATAACCTTTATCAATTACACTGTTTAGAATCACATTTAATTGTTTAAAGTGAGTTGGCGCATATCTATCTATTTTATAACCAGTAGCTTCTCCTGTTGGGCTATAAACATAAACCGAGTCATATGTTGCCGGGTTTCCCCTAAGGTGAACAGAAACAATGTACAATTGTGCATTTGCACACTCACAAAAGAAGCCTAAAGATATCAGGCAAAACAGTGTTATGATCTTCATTGTTTTCATGGTTTTGGTTTTAGGTAAATGTTATTCCACTATGAATGTGCCTGAATTCCCGTTAAATTCAAAGATGTACATTCCGGGGGTATAATTATCTGTTTTCAATTTTAACCAACGAGATTGACCTTCAATGTTCTTCTGTTCTATTAGTTCGCCCTTGGAATTATAAATTCGCATTACTGATCTTTCATTCATATTTATTTTATATGGCAGGTTGATGTACGAACCTGCAGGATTTGGATAAGCATTATAATAATCGTTTAAAATTTCAGAATCATCAAGACCCATTGGATTTGGATTGGCAATTGACCCTGGAAGACTATAAAAGTCAGATATAGTAGATCCGCCAGAGCTTGTATAAGTGAAATGAGTAACCTTAAATTTCGTTTTATTGTCCATAGTTGTATAGGCATAGCCGCTCGGAAAGTTGCCAAAATCCATTATTTGATTCATATTCTCGGAATATAAAATCAATTTGTAATCATAATTGTTACCAGTATCTCGTCGATAACAAACAACAAATTCAATCAAATTATCCAGATTAAAAAGTTTGGTACTAAAATTTTCTGCGCTAGAAAAAGTGTACCCAGACAGTGCTGGAACAGTAATAGTTTTGTATAGTGAATAATCCGAATTATAGATGGTAATCGTATTTGATTGAATATCATAGCGATAAAACATTGTCGCATTATGAGTGTGAAATAGATATGGGCCATTCCCAGTATTCGTAAAAGTATGCTCGAGTGTAATTTGCGAATACAAGGAAAATGAACAAATACAAAAAGTTAAAAACAAAAGTCGTGTTTTCATGGTTTATAAGATTTAAGAGGTTAATATTCTGATATTTTAACACTACCCAAAAGAAACTGTTTCATTTTTCAGAGATTTCGGGGTTAAAGAACAGAAAACGCAAGTCAAAAATTATTCTGAAAATATATCGAGTGCACTATATATGCAGCATTGATTAACAAAGATTTGCAAACCACCATGACTGGTTGAGTGGCTTCATGGTGTTTTAGTAATACTTATATTGAATGAACGTTGTACCTCCTTCTACAGCTCCTGTATAAATAGCGGAAATGGGTTTGCCAGAATTATCGTAAGAGTAAGATGCTGTTAATGTTTCAATACTACTCTGATCCGTTGTCTTTATGGAAAGAAAATTGTTTGTTCCAAAAATAAAACCATCGCTAATTGGAGTGGGTGCACCAAGTGAACCAGCAGGATTTGCGTTATTGTCATAAGTTGACTCCGTGATTTCCAATGATCCAAATTCATAATGCCGTTCCCTTTTGCTAACGTTACCCCTGCTGTCATATGTAAACTCCGTTGTCAATACAAGGTGACCACTCTGGGATTGGTTGATCTTTGTGAGTTGATTGCCAGTGTATGTGTAGGCTTCACTGGAATTGGAAGTATTGCCTAATTCAACTTTTGTAATATTTGCTGTTATATACTTCCCCTCGTTATTGATAGAATAATCGTATGTTTCCTTAAAATCATAAGATGGCTCCTGATAACTGTACCTGGTAATTTGGCCAGTTGAGCTCCTCATGAAAGAATAGACGGCTTTTGTGTTTGGTAGGTATTTCCAGTAAAGGGTGATTAATCGCCCGGAATAATCATATAGGTATTCCATGGTATCAGTGGAATTGCTGTTTCTAAGGATCATATAATGCAATTTGCCATTGACTGATGGATTATTGCTTGTTGGTTCATTTGAATCCTTTTTACTACATGACCAAATAAGGCAGATGAATAAAAAGAACAGTAATTGTTTCAGAATGTTAGTTTTCATGAGATAAAAATTAGTTTTATGAGAAAATTCAAATTTTACAGCTCTGAAATGACTTAATAAAACAAAAAGAGCGTGGAACTATCCCCACTCGATCCAGAGGTACCGCCAAGCACCTACATCACAAATAAGGAAGCCCACGCCGTAGCATGAGCATTCGCTTATTATCCTGTGATGTTGAAATTTTGGCGGTTTCCTAGATCAGAACAATAGCAAACGCTATTCTTTATGGTGTTTCTGTTCTTACGTCATTGATTGTTGTTTAACAATGTAAATATAACCTCTTTTTATCATTTAAAACCAGAATGGTTCATCTACATAACAACAAAAATTCAAGATGCTATATACCTGATAATTAAAATTGATTGTTTCGTTAATTTTATGGTTGTTTCCTAATTTTTACTTTAAATAGCAATGCCGAATCAGAAAAACAATAGTTCCCAAAGTGAAACTAATCACCCCGGGAACCAATTCCAAATTGTAATCAAGATTTAACCAATCTGTCAAACACCCTCTGAGAATACTGAGCCGACAACCCTCCCAATACAATGGATTTCATCTTCACTTCATCACTGCGGAAATTCTTCATGTTCTGGAAGTAACCCGCCACAGCATTGTAAACTCCATAGCCAGTTCCACGGATACTGTCGATCTCAGAAGCCTGATGGTAATACTGAACCACTCCATCCACCATGTTTGTTTTCCTGGTGGAGAGTTCCACATCACCCGTTATAGCCAGTGTTTTGATCTCCTCTTTACTCAGGAAAGCTCTTGTAATAATTGACTTCATATCCTGATCAGACACTTTTTTGTCATAAAGCAGGCGAAATGCAACTTCCAGCTTGTTCAAATACTGCGAATGCATGCCCATAATCAGAGCTGCTTCTACAAACCGTTCCTTTACATTCTGCGTGTGTTTGATGTATACCCTGTTGGTGTTGTTGCTGAATGCTGCATTGAGCGTATTCTGGCAGACAACTCTCACTGGGGTGAAGAAAGCAGTAATTGCCATTGATCCATCATGGGAGCTGCAAAGCACAAGATAATTATCAATAGGTCCATCATCGCCAATTACTATTTGTTTAGGCAGTTTAGCAGTAATAAAGATCACTCCACCTTTGCCAAGGCATCCAGCAGTTTCATAAATTGCCTTTCCTTCTCCTACTATCTGGTCAAAGAATGAAAATACATCACGGTTCTGGACAATGGTGTAGTCTTTACCAACCATTCCAAGCACATCGTTGTTATCCTGTCTTACTGTTGCAAAGTAATTTGGAACCTCAAGCCACCTTTCGGTAAGCAGCCTTTGTTTCTCTACAGTGAAATCCAGACCTCCAAATTCAATGGCTTCTTTGGCTGTAAATACATGGTCAAGGATTTGCCCTAGGTGATGCCACGCAGGTTCCTTGGCACTGACAAAGGAATACCTCTCAGTACTAATGTTAAAATTAAGATTATGCATTTTATTTGATTTTGAATTAGTTAAAGTCACAAATGTCTTTATGGATAATCCTGAGTTGCTCAGGGTCTAAAATGTTCAATGCACTTTCCAGACTATTCCTTAACCTGCGTACCTGCTGGTTTAAGTGATTATTCTTGTCTCGAAGTGCCTTGTTCTCATTTTCAAGAATTTCAACCCAGTCAATGATTTCATCGGTTTTCATACCTCGGAATTTTCATTGCGTTTCTTGCAATCCATAATAGGGCAGGTGGCACAAACTTTAGCAATAGGAATCTGCTGCCAACCCAAGGATTCCCATTCAAGAATAGCATTGATAACCCATCTGATGCTAGTCTGAAATGCATCCATACGAGTGATTGCTTTAGCTGCTTTATGAGGATCAGGGTCATTAACATCAGTGATGATCGGAATATCCTTAAACCCTGCATTATCTCTTTTATAATCAAATACGAGGTAAACAAAAGGCTTTTCAAAGATCAGTCTATACATCATTGCTTCAGTAAAATCAGCAGCTTCCATGTTGCCCCAAGGAGTAGCATGAAATAGTCCGTTTGAAAATGAATCACATACATCTTTATCCTTTGTTAGCTTCAAGTCAATGGTAGCTGATGGGAATGAGTAACCTGGGGCGGTAATCGGTGAAATGAAATCCAACGTGCCATCAATAAACACTGGAATATCCCAACTGTGATTCTGGTCAATCCATCGGCGCTTATGATAAACCTGGGTCTGATCTTTTTCAATAATAAGACCATATTCCTTTTTCACCTGAAAGAATCGCTCAACAGCATTGTCAATCCTATCATGGTCAGCAAGCTTTGCCCCTGTCTTCTTATGCCTTGGCAGATCAATGGTTGCGGTACCATCAGCAGATTCACCAAGGCATTTGCTTTCAAAGTATAAGCCTTTGATCATGGAATCTGATGGTGGAAACTGAACATCCCTTAGCAGGGTTGTATGAAACACCTTGTTTGGACAAACAGGATAAGGCTCACCTTTATATATTAGCTGCCTGACTAGTGATTTTGATACTCGTAGGGCAGTTATCTTACCTGTTATTGGTGATAGGTCAATCTTTGGAGAAAGTTTATCGTTACTGACTTTCTCCTCAGTTTTTACCTGAACAATCGGAGTAGCGGTGATCTGATCGAACAGCCCTACAAATTCATTGAAGGGACTGTTCATAAGGGTTTCAGACCTGGACTGCATGACCCAATTCCTTTAACGGTTTAAGAAATGTTTCTGCTGATGCAATTACCTGTTCTTTTCTTGCAATTCCCAATCCTGAGAACGGAATACATTCTACAGCAAGCTGCAAGGCATAATAACGCCTTGAGATAGTATCACGAAAATGAGGGTCATTGTCCTGCACATTGGTGATAACCCATTGGTGATAGATTCCGGCAAGCGTATTAACATCTTCAATTGTTCTTGGAGACACTCCTGCATTGGTAAAGTGTAACCGTGCATAGATATGTGAAAATAAAAACATCCCGGGAGAATCTCATTGAATCATTTCCATCAGCTAAATCCAATTTCATAATTCCCAGAACACCTTCCTTGGAAATAGCTCGTTTTTTGGTCTTTACATCAAATTTGCTGATCTTAAATTCATCAAATGGGTAATCTGTCTTCCTTGCATATTTCGCCTCCACAGCCTTATTGTAGACACTCCTGAGGGTGCGGAATAACAGGCTGATTGTAGTCTCCTTATTTCCTTTACCCCTCAACCATTTTTCATATCTGTTCAGCCAGGGAACATCAATATCTGAAAATAAAATATTGAGCCTTCCTTTATTGAAAACTTTAATAGAATTGTATGAGGTTTTGTAAATCAACCTGTTGCCAACTTTATCTGTTTTTTCACATGTCAGGATGATTTCCTTGTAAGAATCCCCAACGGTTTGCTCCTTAACAACAGATTTGTTGACAGCAAGCAGACTGGTGGGTGTATATTGCTTCCCATTGGAATTGTATTCAAGGATGTTCCTGTGCACCTCAAGCAATTTTTCAGATATGATCTTCTGGATATATTCAACATCAGGACAATTGGGCTTTGGTTTATTCTTCAGGAAGTCCCAATTATCAGAATGTATGGAAATGCCTAAACTCTGGTATTTTCGTTTGCCATCCTTGGAAATCTGAATCATTAATGGGTGCTCACCGTTGGAAAGTGTTTTGGATTTATAGCAAACTACTGAAATTGAGGCATTCATGTAATTTTCGGTTTACATCCTGGTTTACATGCACTGCCTGAAAATCGCAAAATGGGGAGGGATAAAAAGAAAAAAAGTTAGCCGATATTAACGCAACTAACTGATTATTATTTTGATATATGAAGGAGTGACGAAATTCGAACGCGCGACCCACAGCTTAGAAGGCTGTTGCTCTATCCAACTGAGCTAC
>CAYHGN010000117.1:0-11871 GCA_964356005.1 uncultured Sphingobacterium sp. | reverse complement strand
CTGCCGACCTCAGGGTTATGAATCCTGCGCTCTAACCATCTGAGCTACCCCGCCGAATCCTCCTTTTAAAATGAGAGTTGCAAATATAGAGGAAATTACTTTCCTTTAGAAAAATTGGTGAAAATAATTCACTTAAGACTATTAATATAGAAGAGGAATGGCAGAAAAGATAAAGTTTAATGTAGAGTATGAAGTAAAATCATCTCCCAAAATATTGTTCGGATTTCTGAATGAACCTAATGGCCTCGCGCAATGGTTTGCTGATGATGTTACTTATAGAGATCAGGTCTATACTTTTACCTGGGATGGGGAAGAGCAAAAAGCGAAATTGCTTTCCATTAAAGAAAATAAACTCGTGAAATTTAAGTGGATCGACGATGAGCCTCATTGCTATTTCGAAATGGAGATTGTTCAAGACGAGCTAACTAATGATGTTGCTTTAGCCATAACTGACTTTGCCACAGAGGATACTATTCAGGATCGCAAACTAATCTGGGATAATCAATTACAATATTTGATTAGTGTATTGGGTGCATAGAGATTAATTTTCTCTATTTTTACAATGTGAAGAAAGTACACTTATTGGTATTGAAGGCCTTTTTGAGGCCTTTTATCGTTACCTTTTTCATTGTTATGTTCATTTTGTTGATGTTGTTTTTATTCAAATACATCGATGATCTGATTGGGAAAGGGTTTGAATGGTATGTAATCCTCGAATTGCTGGTGTACGCATCAGCAACCAATGTAGCTATGGCTTTGCCCCTCGCTATTCTCCTTTCTTCTATAATGACTTTCGGCAGCCTGGGCGAGAATTATGAACTGGTTGCGATTAAGTCTGCAGGAATTTCGCTGCAAAAGGCCATGATGCCACTTATTATTGTAGTGGGTATGCTAAGTCTCGCCGCCTTCCTTTTTTCAGATTACTGGCTTCCCAAAGCGAATTTAAAGATGGGTTCCTTATTGTATGATGTCCGGAATCAAAAGGCAGCATTCCTGATTAATGAAGGAATTTTTAATACCAGTATCCCCGGCTATGCAATCAGGGTTCAGAAAAAAGATCCCGACCAAACTCTTCATGATGTACTGATCTATGAGAGAAATACGAGTAGTGGGAATATTAATGTGCTGATGGCTAAGGAAGGCCAGATGTTTACAACGGACGATGATCAGCTCCTTGTTTTGAAGCTCAAGAATGGAAAGCGTTTTGAAGAAACTCCCGGCTCAGCTTCCTTTTATAATCCTCGCCAGCGCTTGATGCGAACCGAATTCAAAGAGACTGAGCAGCGTTTTGACCTCTCCGGATTTCAGATGAAACGTACAGACGAAGAGCTGTTTAAGTCAAATTACGCGATGATGAATATCAGTCAGCTTAAATTTTATCTCGATTCGTTTAATGTTAAGGGCGATAGTAATCTGCGCTCTGCTTACACAGATCTTGCGCAAATTGCAAGGGTTTACCGACTTGATACTGTAAGTAAAAAGCTTCCGGCTAAACCCATGAAAGCCTACAGGGATGTTCTGGACCTTATTCCCAGAGACAGGAAAATTCAGTCACTCCAATCCGCAAAAGATCAGATCAGGTCAGTAAAAGAGGTATTAAACCGGAAGGAATTATTCGAAATGGACAATGAGGCTAGGCTGCGGGGTTTCCTGATAGAATTGAACAGAAAATTTACAATGGCGGTGTCATGCCTGGTTCTCTTTTTTATTGGCGCTCCCTTGGGGGCAATTATCAGAAAGGGAGGTCTGGGATTGCCAGTTGTTATGTCTGTCTTGTTCTTCCTGATCTATCATATTATTTCAACTATTGGCGAGAAATCGGTTAAGGAAGGTTCGCTTTCTCCTTTTTTTGGAATGTGGGTTGCTATTATTTGTCTCTCACCCCTCGGAATGTTCCTGACTTATAAAGCAACTGTAGACTCTGTTCTTTTCGATCTGGAAATTTACAAACGCTGGTTTAAACAGATAATCTCAAAGAAGGAGGAATAGTCGCTCTGAATGCGCTTTTCAATTATTGCACTATCCTGACCCATAAAGAATTGTTCAAAATTTCTGCTGCCAAAAAAATACCTAAATTTGCATTTATTATAAACGGGATCATTGATCTTATTAAAATCTAAAGCATTTTGTACCCGTTTTCCAAACAAGCACAAAAATTATGTTTAATACAATTGAAGAAGCCATTAACGATATAAGAGAGGGTAAGGTTATTATTGTTGTTGATGATGAGGACCGTGAAAATGAAGGTGACTTTCTTACTGCAGCTTCCAATGCCACCCCGGAAATAATCAATTTTATGGCTACCCATGGTCGCGGACTCATTTGTGCCCCTTTAACAGAAGAGCGCTGTAAAGAATTAAGGCTCGAACTGATGGTTGGCAACAATACCGCCGCCTTTGAAACAAATTTTACAGTTTCTGTCGATCTTATCGGACATGGTTGTACAACAGGTATTTCAGCATCCGATCGTTCCAAAACGATACTGGCCTTGATTGACCCGAATACAAAAGCAGAGGAATTGGGCCGTCCGGGACATATTTTTCCGCTTATTGCGAAGCATGGTGGTGTTTTGCGCCGGGCCGGACATACCGAAGCTGCAGTTGATCTGGCTACGATGGCTGGATTAGAACCTGCCGGAGTATTGGTTGAAATCCTGAAAGAGGATGGTGAAATGGCTCGTTTGCCCGATCTTTTGATCATCGCAAAACAGTTTGATCTAAAAATCATTAGCATCAAGGACCTGATATCTTACAGACTCAAAACCGAATCATTGATTAAAAAGGAAGTGTCTGTAAAATTACCTACGCAATGGGGTGATTTTGAGATGGTTGCATATACGCAAATCACTTCCGGAGATCAGCATCTGGCATTAGTTAAAGGTAGCTGGGAAGAAGATGAGCCAATTCTGGTGAGGGTTCACAGTTCCTGCATTACCGGAGATATCTTCGGATCATGCCGCTGCGATTGCGGTCCGCAGCTACACAAGGCGATGGAAATGATCGAGCAGGAAGGTAAAGGGGTAATCATTTATATGAATCAGGAAGGCAGAGGAATCGGACTCATTAATAAACTACATGCCTATAATCTTCAGGAGAACGGACTCGATACGGTGGATGCCAATCTGCAATTGGGCTTTCCAATGGATCAAAGGGATTATGGAATTGGTGCGCAGATATTAAGAAGCTTGGGGATTAAGAAAATGAAGCTGATGTCGAATAATCCCACAAAGCGCTCAGGACTTATTGGATATGGTCTGGAGGTCATCACGAATGTTCCAATCGAGATAAAATCAAATATTCATAATGAACTGTATTTGAAAACCAAACGTGATAAAATGGGTCACACCATTATGAAAAATAGCTAATTTAACGTTAGTTCGATATAAAATCATTCTATGGGTAAATTTAGATTGAAGATTTTCTATTGTTTTAGAAAGCAGGGTCTGTTTCTCACCGGTCCTGTCAATCTTTGATAGCGCACGCGCAATGTCATTATTTAAGAGATTGTGTTGGTTTCATGGTTTTCAAATGTTTGTGGAATAATATTGAGGTTGCGGCTTACCTTGGTTCCGTTTCTTTCAGGAAGACAACGTTAACCGGAATGTGTTATGAGGTTCCAGCTTCCGCTGGAATGACAACATTGCTAGGGGAGATGGGGGAGATTCCAGCCTTCGCTGGAATCGGTTCAGATCACTCCTCATTCCCAAAATATATCATTCCCATAAAATATAAAGACAAAAAATGAGTAAAAGCAAACATCATTTATAATACGGTTCCTTCTTGCGATTCCAGCGAAGGCTGGAATCTCCTTATTAACCAAAAAATTTTGTCATTCCAAGCGAAAGCTGGAACCTCCCGACTCTTAAATAATGACATTGCCCTTCAGGGTCATTATAAAAAATTCCAACCTGGATTCCAATCATTAGGATCGAATAAACCCTCAAATCATGGCGATGCTTCGGGATCAAGCTTGTCGGTCATTGAAGATGTGGCTTAATTTGATAATCGGTCAAAAATAATTCAATGAGAGACACAAAAGCATATTTTATTAATAAATAATTTTAGACGGACACTTGTAATTCTCTATTTTATTTCCGGTTCATTTGGTTTCAGAACTTTGGTACTATCCTGTGGAGTGGTCTCATTTTCTTTTTTCCGATCTTCCTTTCTTTGTTTACCTATCAAAAAACCTAAAAGTTCATTAAAGTTGTCGAAGTCTTTCCTGTAGACTAATCCAATAGCACTCACATATTCGTCATTGCCCAGGTTATTATTCAGGAAGCTGCGGCTATTGATTTTATTAGATGCCCTAAGTACGAGGTCACCGTTCTTTTTAATCAGGTAAAGGGCTTCCACATCTCGTGCTACTGAGTTACCTCCTCCAATTACATTAAATTCAGAGAAGTTACCCCTGCTATTAGCTCGATCGGTAATACCACCGGTAAGAATTAGTCTGTCATTCAAAAATCGGAATGAGGCACTTGCGTCGTTTAAGGAACGAATGTTCAGATCCACAAAATTCAGATTCAATGATTGAGTCAATATCGTATTTAACTGATTAAAGAATAACTCTGTCCCTGCACTGATAAAAGTTGAAGTAGCAAAGCCGAGATCTGCAGCTTTACCTGCAGCAAATGACCGTCTCACAATCAAACTTAAAGCTTGCTGATTGGTATTGTTTACATCGCTCAAATAGGATTGTAATTCATCCTTAATAGATGCATCGCCAGGAAAATTAATATCAAATGAAATATTAGGCGTTAAAAGTGGCCCGCTAAGATTCATCACTGCTTCAGCCAGAACACGCTGGTCAATTGCCGGCCTGCCGGCAGCAGCATAAAGTGGACCCAGACTTGTCCGAACTTCATACAGTGCTTTCAGGTTAATCGCCGCTTGAACCGGGTTTCCTGTCCAGCGAATTGAGCCTCCCTCACTGATCTTAAAGATTTTGTTGATAAAATCCTGAGCAGTAAATTCAAACTTACCTGTCGCAATATTGTAATCCCCGTACATCTCGAAATCACCAAGACTGTTAATATTCAAACTTAACTGGGAATCACCACGGCCTGTCAACTTACCAAGGTCAGTGAAGATATTAACTTCGGTATTTTGATCAATTTGCAATTCAAAATCCATCGTAAGCCCCTTGAATGAGGTTATTTTTGGTTTATTAAGAGAGGTGTCTCTTGAAACAAAAGTGATGAAGTCGGTTTTACTTACAGTTGCCGAGGAATTTAAAGGGATATTAAAAATGGTACCGGCTTCTGTTTTAGCGTCAATAACAATACGCATATCATTTGTAGGCCCGTTAAAACTAAAAACACCTGTACCATAAGCAACACCAAAATAAAGAGGATTATCTTTTGCAGTAGTGTTTAATGCCATGAAATTATTGGCGACAAGATTAATGTGGATTTCCGGATTATTGACATTGGCCATATCTACAGTGCCATTTGCGATCGCTATATTTTCCCTGTTGTCTCTGATTTTAAGATTGTTCAGTTTAATTACGGTATTCTCGACCTCAATTTTATCAGTAATGCGGTAAGGGGTTTTTAAATAATTAACAGTCATACCTCCATCTGTCAAATTAAGGATCCCATTAATTTGAGGTTTGTTAAGCTTCCCGGTTACAGTTAGATTGGCAGAAACTTTACCACTCATGTTCGACACCAGATTTTTTAGGAAAGGTTGGAAAAGCGCCACTTCATTATCTTTCATAAGGAGCTTCATATCCAGATTATTCTGATCATCGCTGGCATCATAAGTTCCGGCAATATCCATCGTGGTTTCACCATTATTTTCCACATTCATCTTGACGTTGATTAACTTGGTTGAATTGTCAAGTCCGGCAGTGAGGGTCATATTACCCACAGCCAGTTTATTGTAGTTCAGGCTATCGATCGTAATCTTTGCTTCAACATTCGGACTTGGTCCCAGGCCGGCAAGTTTGGCATTCCCGTTTAGTGTTCCATTCAATGTAATTCCTAGTGGAGTGGTCAGTGGATTAAAGGTCGTTAGCTTAAAATTATTGAAACCAATAAGAAGTTCATCTGCAGGATCTTTCGATATATATCCATTGATGGTCAACATCTGATTATCCCGGAATAATTCAAACCCGGTAATTTTTGTGCGCCTTAGAAGACTGAATTCCTGATCTTTTGTTCGGCCATCATCAAAGCTAAAGCTAACTTTTTCTTGAATCTTCCAGGTCTGGCTATTGATGATCACATCCGAAGGCAGAATACTCAGCTGGATACGCTGATCGCCATTCGAAGTAAATTCTACCAGTGAGTTTAAGTCGAGTTGGTTAATCGCATCCTTATCCGATAATTTAACGTTTAGACTCAGACTATCATTCTTTAAAATATTCGCTATGTTAACGTTCTTGATGTACAGACTGTCGGTAATATCCACCCTGTCAGATGTTATGAAAATATTCATTGCATCTTCTGAAGTGCTTTCGTCAATAATCAGATTATTTACCTTGATTTTATTGTACTGAATAAGCTTGATGAATCCGTTCAGATTAGCAGTATTTGAATCTGAAACAAATTTGCCGTTAAAGTTCGCCTGTTCAGGAATTTTCAGTTGGGGAGCAAAAAGGATGCTAAGGGGCTCAAAATATTTGATCTTCAGGTTGAATTCAAAATCCTGTTTCTTGGGTTGAACATAAGTCAGGCCGAGTGAAGGAATATACTTACTGGCCACAGATTTAAAATAGGAGGGTAGTGTTTTCAAATCGTACTGCCCCTTAATACTGGCATCAAAAATATCAGATTCGATATTCAGTGAACGACTAAGCCCGGTGCCAATTGCACTCAGATTCACCGAATCAATATCAAAGGAGTTTTGTGCATTGGTCAGGTTAATTTTTGTAAGTTGAACAAGTCCTTCAATATTTTCAAGACTGGAACCTGTGAAATTGGTTTTTAATTCAGCATCAAACTGAACACTGTCTTTAATTAGTTTAAGATTATGAAGATTTGCGCCTTTTATGGAGGCATTGAAATTGAATTCAGAAAGGCTCTTGTTCAGATCTACTTTGCCATCGAAATCCAGTTTCACATTCGGATCATTCACAATGATCTTACCATCGAATACCTGGTTTGCAAAACGACTATCAACTTTTATGTTGTTATATCTGTAATCCTTAAAATCAAAATATTTTATGTTAGCCTTAATTTGTTCCTGTATGCTATTTATTTTGAAGCCTTTGCCCTTTATATCAGCCGTTAAAGTGGTTCTTCCCAAATCTTTTTGGTCAAGCAAATTACCCAGGTCGAAGTCGTAAGCCTTAATATTTCCGCTGTAAGTCGGTATTGAAGCATTATTAATTTTCATGTTCAAATCCGTTACCAGCCGCCCCATGCGCGTTTTAAATTCTCCATAAGCTATAAAATCATTGAGAAATCCTGTAAATCTGCCTTTGAAATTCACAGTTCCGAATTTTTCAATCATTTGAGGAATCATCGAATTCTTTTTTCCTGTGGCTCTGGAAATAATGAGATCAAGATCTTTTTTGTTTGTTGATACCTGGTCAAAATCCAAATCGAGCATCATTTGCTTAATGCTTGGAAGGCCGGTAATTCTGAAGTCGCCCTTAACATAAGTAGCCTGTCCGCTTTGTATGATCAGGCTTTTGGCTTTCAGGTCGTTTACATAGCCTGAAACCTGCCCGTTAACCTGCAGGATAATCGAAGATTTGGCAAGACTGGGAGAAAAATACGCGATGTCTGAGCTATTTATTTTTGAGTTTTGGAGGTTTGAATTGAGAAATACTTTACTGGTAAAATTATTGAAATCCTTAAAGTTTGAATATTTCAATAGTAAATAATCACTAATTCTGCTATCCGAAGTTTCGAGCAAAAGTTTTTTGAACTCCATCTGGCCCGTGTCGATTGCCGCATCCGCAGTGAGATTCTTTAAATAAAAGCCGCTTTTCTCTCTGAAAGTCATATTTCTAATCCCGGCTTTCAATAAATAGGATTTTGTGTCGAGATCCAGTATCGTTGTACTCAGCCCGCTCAGAAGAATATCATTGAAATTTATCCCTTTTACAGGCTTGACATTATTAAAGTTTTTATACTTAAATGCGACATTATTTAAAACAATTTTAGCAAGTGTAATATCATATGGTTTTGAGACCTTTTTTTTCGTGGTTTTGCCACTGCTGAAATAGTTCAGGATAAAAGTCAGGTTTGTTGACTGGTCTTTATATTTCTTTAAAAAGAACTTTCCGTTTTCAATTTGTAAGAGCTTAACTGTAACCTTTCGTTCTTTCAGGGAAAAATAGTCTAAATCTACAGTGAATTTCGGTGAAAATAACAGCGTGTCTTTTTCAAGATCCTGTATATACAGGCTGTCGAGTACCACTGATTTAAATGGCTTAATGTATAAAGATCCAACCTCAACGCGGGTGTTCAGCTCCTTTGAAAGATAGTTTGCAGCTTTTTTAGCGACATATGTTTGTACAGTCTTGAACTGCAGTGAAAAAACCAATAGCGTAAGCAACATTATAAATGTTGCCAGTATCCAAAGGGTTATTTTTAGCGCTTTTTTGATAAATTTGTATTTTAATTATTCAATTCAATTTAACATACGTTTTGGCAACCATCCTCGGAATAGAATCCTCCTGCGACGACACATCAGCATCAATCTGTATTGATGGCAAAATCTGTTCCAATATCATTGCCGGACAGCTTGTTCACCAAAATTATGGAGGTGTAATCCCCGAACTGGCTTCAAGAGTGCATCAGCAAAATATAATTCCGGCAGTTCATGAGGCCATTTCTGTCGCAAAAATACATAAAAATGATATCGATGCCGTAGCTTTTACCCGCGGACCGGGATTATTGGGCTCACTTCTGGTTGGTACTTCCTTTGCAAAAGCATTTGCATTGGCCAATAATTTACCTCTCATTGAAGTAAATCATATGCAAGCGCATATTCTGGCACATTTTATAGAAGAGAATAAGCCGGAATTTCCGTTTTTATGTCTGACGGTTTCGGGCGGACATACTCAAATTGTGTTGGTCAGGGATTATTTTGATATGGAAATTGTTGGTCAGACCACAGATGACGCCGCCGGTGAAGCTTTTGATAAAACTGCTAAATTATTGGGTTTGCCTTATCCCGGAGGTCCGCTGATTGATAAATACGCTAAACTGGGTAACAAGAATGCATTTAAATTCCCGGAACCTCAAATTCCCGGGCTGGATTTCAGTTTCAGCGGACTGAAAACATCTATCATGTATTTTGTTCGTGACAGGATAAAAGAGAACCCTGATTTTTTAAAAGAAAACCTGGATGATATTTGTGCTTCAGTGCAGGACAGAATTATTTCGATCCTTTTAAATAAAATGAAGAAGGCATCTGAAATGTATCAGATCAAAACAATCGCTATTGCCGGAGGTGTTTCTGCAAATTCCGGACTTAGGGAAGCATTAACGGAGACTGCAGCTTTATTAAATTGGGACATCTATATCCCTAAGTTTGAATATTGTACTGACAATGCCGCAATGATTGCAATTGCAGGTTATCATAAATATTTGAATAATGATTTCGTTGGGCAGGATATTTCGCCTCTTGCCAGATTGCAGTTTTGATCATTTTAATAGCCGGTTTATAAATATTAAACACGAGATTTACTTAAGAATTTATGAGCGCATCAAGTATAATTTTCTTCCTGATTTTTTTAATCCCGCTAACCGGATTCCTGATCTGGGTTATGCGTCAGGATAAACGCAAGGGTAGAGTAGGTATGTTTATACTTGGCTTTATTGTCATAGTGGGAGTGTGGTTTATGTACCTGATGACTAAGGGGAAATAATCTTTTTATTTTTAATTTCCTTTCCATCTTAATAAAATTCTGTTTTTAGTTTCGTTTCCTTAAGAGTTCTATCAATTTTTCTGCCTAAAAAAATTTGGTTTATACTCTATTATTGCCGAATTTGATTAAAATATTTTCTCAAAAAATGGATATTAGAAGTGTTTATGAGTTTAAGCTTTAAAACATTTAATTACCCTTAATAAACATTCAAAAATAAATTTATTAAAATGAAAAATTCAAAACCAGCTTTTTTTCTTCTATTTCTTATGCTTTTTGCAGGAGCTACCATGGCTCAGCCTGTGGAGCAGAATGTCAAAGTTATTATTGGCCCTGATCATCCAAACTGGGTTTACAAAGTTGGAGAGATGGTTAAGTTCAATGTCTTTGTGCTTCAGTATGGAAATCCTTTGAAAAATGTAAAGGTAGTTTATGAGCTTGGGCCTGAAAAAATGAACCCTGAAAAGCGCGATTCAATGCAGCTTTCGAATGGAGTAACAACAATTGATGCAGGAACAATGAGAACCCCGGGATTTTATCGTTGTGTGGTCACTGCTGAGGTAAATGGTAAAAAGTATAGTAGTCTTGCCACAGTTGGTTTTGATCCGGGACAAATTAAGCCGGCTGCGGTAAACCCTGAAGATTTTGTTCTGTTCTGGAACAATGCTAAAGCTGATCTTGCGAAAATACCAATGGATGCCCGAATGACCTTGTTACCTGAGCGTTCCACTGAGAAGGTGAATGTTTACCATGTAAATATTCAGAATTTTCGCCTGGGTAGCAGATTGTATGGCATACTTTGCGTTCCTAAAAAGCCCGGAAAATATCCTGCATTACTTCGGGTTCCGGGAGCTGGGATCAGACCATACAATGGAGATGTGGCCACTGCAGAAAAAGGTGTGATTACGCTCGAAATCGGTATTCACGGTGTTCCTGTTATAATGGATCCGAATGTATATGCAAATCTGGGCGTTGGTGCTTTGTCAGGTTACCAGGCTTTTAATCTGGAAGATCGCGATCGATATTATTATAAGCGGGTTTATATGGGATGTGTCAGGGCCAATGATTTTTTAACTTCTCTTCCTGAATTTGATGGCAGCACATTGGGTGTGACCGGTGGAAGCCAGGGTGGGGCATTGTCAATTGTAACCGCAGCACTTGATTCAAGAGTTAAATTTTTAGGTGCCTTTTATCCTGCCCTTAGTGATTTGACAGGATTTATGATTGGTAGAGCCGGCGGATGGCCTCATTTGTTCAATAAGGATAATGTGAATACCGGCAGTACACCTGATAAAGTTAAAACTACAGGATATTATGACGTAGTGAATTTTGCAAGACTCCTAAAGGTTCCGGGAATGTATAGTTGGGGATTCAATGATGTTACATGTCCACCGACTTCAATGTATGCATCCTACAATGTAATCACGGCTCCCAAATCATTGTTTCTCGCATTGGAAACAGGACACTGGATGTATCCTGAACAAAGGGAAAATATGGATAAATGGTTGCAACAACAGTTGAAAGTGAATTGATTTCAGAGGCAAAGTGACGAGCAATAATTAAGCTCCTAATAAAGGATACTAGTATATTGTTCATTGATTTTTTGTTATCCCGTTTTCAAAAGTAAGTCACCTCAACAAATACAGATTAATGCTCCAAAGGTGTAATGCCATGATTTGGCGTTTTTCAATTTTGATGATTGTACTTAAGCTTGGAGTTTTTGCTTCTGACCCTGAAGGGGTCAAATGTTTAAAGCATTAGCACGCAAATCTCGACCCCGAAGGCGGTCGCATGTATTTGAAATTCTCATTTACGACCGCCTAAGGGCAATGCCATTATTTAAGAGATTGTTTGGTTTCATGGTTTTAAAATGTGTGTGGAATAATATTGAGGTTGCAGCTTTCGTTGGTTCCGTTTCTTTCAGGAAGACAATGTTAACCGGAATGCGTTATGAGGTTCCAGCTTTCGCTGGAATGACAACATTGTTGGGGGGAGATAGGGGAGATTCCCTTTGGTCTATCAAAGACTATTTATTAGCAATTG
>CAYHGN010000116.1:0-11906 GCA_964356005.1 uncultured Sphingobacterium sp. | reverse complement strand
ATAAGTGGGGAAAGTTATTTTCCGAAAAGTGGGGATTCTTAATTTCCAGTCACACTCCCCATTCCCCATCTTCCTATAAGCGGTTGATATATGGTCATTGATGATCATTTTAACTATTGTCTCTAGATATTGAGGGAAAGGAGAATCAAACTGATCAACAATAAATAAATTGAAGAATTCACTTATATGTCCTTTCTGAAAATTCAAATAGTATTTGCTTTCAAACTCCTTTATTCGTTCTCTATTCTCTTTCGACAAGCAATATATTTGGAGGAATAGCACAAAAGCGTTACTCAATGCTTTTGATGCATCTCTAGGTGATTTCGTCAGATTTTCCAGTTGTGTAATTGAATCCGGTAATCCAGGGTCGGTTAGTGATTCAATTACACCTTTTACAGATTTGCCTTTTATTTCAATCCCAAGTGTATGTAACCCTTCGGAAATTGATGCCACAATTCCAGAAATGAAATCATGAATTAGTATGTGCTTCCCATCTAGTTCAACAAGCATACTCCAAAAAATGGTTTCAATAGAATAGTGAATTGCTTCGTTCAGATAATAATAATACCAACCGAATGTAGTTTCTGTAACCTCAATAAATCCTCCATGAACAAGATCAAACTGATGTTCTGGAAACCAATCTTTCTCTGATGTTTCTGTAAAATTGATATACAGTTTGATTGTTTCTTTCCTGTTCGATGGAACCATGTTATCGGAAGTCTTGGATTTTTGTCCATCATCATTAATCAACAGTGTATTGTAAAATTGCCATTCTGGTGAGTGAATTGGGATTTTATTAATTGCAAACTCTTTGAGAATATCTATATCATTTACGGGTAGTATACCGGTTTCTAAAACTTTCAAAAGAGTTTGCCTGGCATGAGAACTGATATAATTCTCGAAATGCCCAGCCAATGATTCCCCTTTCTCTTTGATAATAAAAAACTTATTGCTGACTTCAATGAGATCCAGAGCAATTAATGATCCGGCATAATATTGGCCAAGCGCACCTGAGATATAGTCCCAATAAACAGACCCTTTAATAGTTTCTTTTGTTTTATCAGCACCTAAAGATATATCAAACATTCCTTGGCCAGTGAGCTGTTGATTATGGCTTCCAGCGAAATCACTTCCGACTACACTAGTTACTTCTGTATCAATGTTGAGCATCAAAAAGGCTATTGTAAGTTCCGCCCTTCTTATAAAATTGTAGTGATGCTGAAGAGTTTTAGTCTCAGCATCAAGATCAAGTTGGCCATATTCATTTAATAACCAGCAATATAACCCATAATATCGCAATCTTAGGGTTAGGTTAGTCATTCCTGGGAGCAATGAACCATATAAGGTAATTGAACTGTTTTGGATCCCTAGAGGATCCCTTCCTGTCATGAAACCACTGTTTTCAGCCCAAAAAGGATTTTTATATGTTTCTGAGTTATACATTAATTTAGTGTTTTTGGTGGTTTCCACTTTATAAGCTGAAAACACCTGCTATACTTGATTTTTCTTAAAATTCTCAGCTTGTTCAATATAAAGTAATTCTGATATTTAATCAAACTCCTTTCCTGAAACTGCTTTATTTGAAAATTGATTCTACTGCTCTCTTTAACGATGGTAACCTACTAATATAGCCTGAATATAGATTTGACTGCACCTCACTAACATTGGGTATGCTTTTAAACTCTGTCAATACATTCAATGAGGTTGCTCGCTTTAATGAAAAGAAATGACCAATAGTATGAGATGCCACCTCGTTTAGAGAATAGGCAAAAACCGGCTCAAAAAGGTTCAGATTTTTTGATAAACATTGTTCAACAACGCAATGACATTGGCAAAGCCGAGGGAAAGAGTCTTTTGTCCGTTTGTAGGAATACAGATCTTCAAGGATCCGGCATAAAAAGAAGTATTCATATCCCTGATCACCCGTTTTTGTTTTTCCAAGTCCAATTCGGAAAACAAATAACTGATCTTGATCAAACACCTTACGAATATCACAGTCTCTGTGTTTATGATTAACAAGAACTCTCATATCAGCTGAGTTCAGGATATCGGTAGGGTCTGGTTCTGCATTCAATTTGTCCTGCTCCTCAAATGACGAATCCTCCCCTGAAATAAGATACTCAAGTTGCTCCTTTAAAATAATGCGCTTGCCATTATCACGATTGAATAATAGTCCGTTTTGATGTATGACTTTGAATGCTTTCATAATAGTTGACTTGTAGATAATATAGTACTTATTCTAAATGGTTCACTATAAATGGGCACCTGTCAGTTTAAAATAAAACCTCTTAAAAGTTTCACTTCTCTTCAAATCTTCTGGTCGTTGAACTTTTTTAATTATTCTCAACGCTGAGTCCAAATCAATATATTCGAACCCTTTATATTGCTTAAAAAGTTTTTTTAATTTTTTCTTCGGATTTTTTTCTCTATCGGGATAACGAAATCTGGTCAACTTAATCGGGTGCTCTACAGTTGAGAGAATACTTTCAAGAGCAGAAATGTCGGCAATTAACCAACTTTCCAATTCATGAACAATTCCAATATATTCGACATTTACTAATGGGACATTCTTATTAATAAGCTGTTGCCTGATTAAATTTCTTTCTTGCGCTATACAGGTACAGCCTGAATATTTGGGCATTAAATCCCAAACAATAAATACTTTGTCACATCCTGATCTTAAAAGCAAATCCGCATTTTCAGCGCATTCCTCTAAAAGAACTGCCTTATTACCTAAGGTTACGGGTTCAAACATGACCTCAGGGACTATTTTATTCACCAAATGTTTCAGCACATTACAATCAGGACCATCAATCCAACATTCAAAAATAAATCCATATTTCATAATTAGTACCTTCTGTTTAGCCGACTCATGGTGTATAACTTACCTGGTGTATATTTTTCGGACCAAATTGCAAGATCGCTATTATCAGAAGGTCGAGAAAATTTGACATCCCCATCAACTTTTTCAACAAAAACAATTTCATTCAATTTCAAGAGATCAAGCAAATAAGGCGAATGGGAGGTAAATATCACCTGAGAGTCCGTTTCTTCAGTAAATCGCCGTATCTCATTAATTACTAAATGAATGGTTCTTGGATCAAGACCGTTTTCGAGTTCTTCAATAATCACAACTGGAGCAGGTTGAGGGTGTCGAAATACGGAAAGCAAAGCTACAATTCGCAACGTTCCGGTGGATAGAAGCCAACCAGGTATATTGAAATTCTTCTCCTCAAGATTCAGAAATATTTTCCTATCAACCTCAGAGGTAAGCTCCGATCTTAAACCGCTGGCGTAAGGCAAAACCGAGTGAACAATTGTGTTTACTATACTTTCATAAGCAATTTGAGAATAATTTTTAATACTTAATAAATATTCAGCAACATTACAGCCATTAATCATAAGCGGAATAAAACCAGATGTTCTCTTTTGCGGATAGGGTTCTCCCATATCGTCAGGATTTAATCGCAGAAACTGCCATTTCCAGATATCGTGTTTCCGACTTTGATCATTAAAAATACTTTTATCGCTTGCCAATTTGGAGAGATTATTGTTTACAGCATACTCATCTTTAGTGTTATTCTCGTAAAAAAGTCGTCCCTCGAAATCCCGTTGGAAACTGTAGCTTTTATCTCCGAGCATCCGAAGACGCTCTTTCAAAAAGACAATGCTTTCATCATGTATAAACTTAGTTATTTCGGTTTCCGCCGTGTATGATTTGTTCTCAATTTTTTCTTTATCAGATAATTTACTTTTAATTTTAAACGAAATGGATTGGTTGAATACAAATGTTTCCTTTTTGTCCAATAAGCTTCGATGAGTAATTTTCTTTCGATCTGAACCTTTATACTGAATGTTCTCAAAACCCTTCCACCGCTGCATAGCAATATCTAAACCATCTACTGCAAGTTCCTTAAAAGTGAGTAATGCTTCCAGAATACTGCTTTTACCTGAACCGTTATAGCCGATAAAACACGTCATTGGATTCAGTTTTAACTCACCAGTATCTTTTATGGCTTTAAAGTTTTTTATTCTAATGCTTTTTATCATCGTTGCACTTTTTATTAATGTTACTTTATAATACCTCTTTCTACATCCCTATAAGCATTCTGTGTGGCCACCTTCTGGGGCTGAGGCACGATGGGGAAGGTGCTGAGTATATAGGTGAATTCTTCTTCCGTTAATCCGTAAATATGAGCGATAATACCATCTAATTCAGCTCGTAACCGATTGCGCTCAACCTCTTGGGTTGTGGAAATATTCTCGCTCCACTTTGTTTTCATGACCTCTTCCCATAAATCAGCAAACTCTGTGGTCGTGCAAATTAATCGAGAAGCCCTTTCAGCTATTGGTTTAAACCAAACGTCTTTAGGTTTTAATCGGGGAATTGGAAGTTGATTTATGTAAAAAAAACTTAGATTATTTGTGACTCTTTGACGTATGATATAATCAACAACAAAGCTGTTGAATAAAGCACACAATATAAGTTGGTCTACATTTTCCACAATCCTATTTCCATATTTGTCATAAGAAATTACAGAAACAAAATTATCTGCATGAAAACAAGGAGGTAGAATAGTTGCCACTAATGTTCGCTCATTTGTTGAAGCTGATTGTCTCCTAAATGCTAATCTTGTATCTTGATAAGATAAAAATTGTCCTTCATCTTGGACACTTCCTAGAAATCTGTCTCGCCCAATTTTCTCATTTACCCAATATCTTGCCTCAGCATAGAGGTGAGTGAATTGCCAAATCATCTTCCCTTCATAAAGAATAATATCACCTTGGCTCTTCCTTTTGTTAAAAATATCACTATCAGTAGTCATGTTGAAGCCCATAGTAAATTCTAAACTCCAATAATTCTTATCGCCAATAAATGGAAACTCAATTAATTTATTGGAAATCGAAAAATCTATTTCGTTTTTAAATTCAACAATCGAAAGTGAATCAGGTGACAACTGCTCTATTAGTCTCAGAGGTATATTAAAGCCTATATCATGAGGAAAATCACTTAACTCGCTAACATCATGACGCATAAATGCGGCTGGAAAACTCTTAGTCTGTCCACCTTTTATAAAACTCAACACAACAAACTTGAAACTGCGATGAACATTTTCAAAGATTTCTTTCTTATTCTCAAAGCAGAACATGCCAGTTATTTTGCTTTCCTGAAAAAGCAATCTTCTTAGTTCCGCTGTGCTATAATCACTATAAATTCCACTTGGTGTAACGATACCACAATAACCATTTCTTTTTAAGAGATTGAAACACTGAAGAGTGAATAGACTGAAAAGATTTAACTTACCACTCAGGATGTTTTTATATTGTTCAGATTTCTTAAAGTATGAGGATTGATGCGGGTATTTGCTTAGATAGTCGCACCATGCTTTCCTAATATCACAATCTTTCAATAACTCCTCCTTTTGTTCCTTCCAATCTTCAATCCTCAATTTTTTCTTTCTAATTTTACTATCAAATTCTAGAAAAAATTCTTTTTCTGTCGCTTGCACAACTTCCCAAGGTGGATTGGTTATAATGGCATCAAATCCGTCCTTTTTTCTGAAAATTTCCGAAAACTCATAACCCCAATGAAAAGGTTCAAGGGCTTCAATGTCTTTAATATTGATGCTCCTTTTGATGGATTTTCTTTCTTTGTTTTTCTTCTCGTCCCAGGTTACTTGTTCATACTTAATACCCAAGTTGCTAAACTCGTGACCTAGCATGACATTCAGAATCTCATTTGCTTCGGTTTCTAAAAGCTCGATGCTCTCTTTCTTAATTTGGACATTTTCATTCGTATTTTCAAAAGATTTATAAGCCCGGATAGCTGCTTCACGCTGATTTACTAATTCCCGGTAGCTCTTCTTAAACAGATCCTTATTCTGATGCTTGTTATACTCGGATTCGTCGACCCGCATAAGTCCAATCAGAGAATTACCACACATAATATTAAAATCAATATTGGGTAATGGTTCTAACTGATCAACGTTTTGAGCACTCGCCACCAAAGCCAAAAACAAACGCAGCTTAGCAATTTCGGTGGCTTCTTCCATAATATCAACACCATACAAGTTATTCGTAATGATCTGTTTTTTGATATAATAATTTAAACTCGGATGGTTCCGTTCAATTTCCTTTCTCCATTCAAAGAGTTTTTTATCTCCCAGAAACTCAATCTTGCCAAGTATAGCTGAATAAACATTTATTAACGTTTTCATTGCAGCTACGAGGAATGCCCCGGAACCGCACGCCGGATCCAATAAGCTAAGGTTATTCAACACGGCATCTTCACCAACAATGAGTTTTTTACATGTTGGCGCATCTAAGTTTAACAGAAGTTCCGCAATGTTTGGAAAATGCCGGGCTGGACCAAACTTGTCCAATCCGGTCATTTTTAAAATATCGGGGTCAGTAATCGGATCATTTACTGCATCTAAAATGAGTTTGTATACAGTTTGTTCGCAAAGATATTCCGTTATTTCCGGCCGCGTGTAATAGGCTCCAAAGGCCTTCTGGTTAATATACTTTTCGAAAATGTAGCCTAAAACATCCGGATTAATCTCATCGTCCTTCCCACCGGGAGTATCGTTCAGTGTCCAGCTATAGCTATCAAACAGTCCGAAAAGATTAACGAAGGCATTATCGCAGATTTTAATTTTACCGGCATATTTCTTTTCTATTTTATGTTCCAGAAACAGACCACCATTTAAATACTTTATTTCCCCCAGTAAGATATTTGTGTCTGTATTTCTTTGCGCCTCGGCCAGAGCAAAACCTTCAAAAAATAGTTTATTTAAAAAAGTACTGTAGAATTTATTTTCACCGAATTCGTCTTTACATAACTGCAATTTTTGATTTAAGTAATCTTCATTGCCCTTGTCTAAGAACAATTTCTTTTGAAGGAAATAGATGAACATTAACCGGTTTAAAATAACGGAAGCGTACCAATGCTTGTCGGCTTCATTATCAATACCTTCGATCAATTCCAGGAAAGCGACAAACTGAGTTTGATAATCACGGAAGAACTTTTTGGTGACCCGTTCGACATCAAGGGCTGATTTCATCCGGCTGGCAACTTCGGCAATGGGAATGTTTCCGTTCTGGTCAAATTCGCTAATGTCAAATACCAGTGAAGAAATCTTGGCAATAAAAAGGTCGCCAGGTTGGCCTTTGATAAAAAAGTGTTCTCGGCTTAATATTTTTTTATCTTGATTTTTGAGCCAATGCCAAATGCTTTGGGTACGATCTGGGTCAATAAAGATCAATACGTTTTCATAATGTAATTTTTGAATTTCTTTTGCAATTGCAGCCCGATGCTTCGGTTCTGGGATCTTACCATCCTGAGTCGTAATTTCAAAAACAACTGCCCCCGCCAATTGAGCAATGGGTTTACGCCTGAGAGTAATCCCTTTAATTGTCTCCAATCGTGTCATTGTTGCAGCGGGATGGCTCCAGCCTAGTTCCTCAACAAATAATTGTTGAAAATCAAAAGCTTGCAGAGCTTTACGGGTTGAATCTATGTTAAGGCTTGCCATTTATTCATCTTGATTTTTAATACCCAAAGAGCAAATTATCTGCGGTTCCCTGTTAACTTGATCTTCATCCGTGATAATGCAAAGTTTATCATCCTCTCGCAGGGCAACAACCAAATTACCTAAAACATCATCCAACACACCAGCCTTTAGTTGTCTCCCAATTGTTTCCTTCGCAGATTCTTTTATCGGGTACTTGTATATGTCATCAATAGCCCGTTTTAATCCATCGGTAACAAATAGTGTGTTTTTAAATTCTTCGTAATATCGTGTTAACCGCATATAAATCCGATAGCGCACACTGCTTTGTTTCCCTAATTGTCCGCCTGCTCCAACTTCAATATCACTGATGTAGTCTAGTGCCTTGGCAACAAGTCCATGATGTTGCGGAATCTTTTCGAGTGGCACACAATCAGCATTGCATTGAGCTCCTTTCAAGATTGTCAATTGTGATTGGGTAATAATTTCTCCAGATTCATTTACCCAAACCAGTACATCGTTATCTTCGGCCGTTCTGCTATAGACAATTACTCCTTGCTTCTCCTTATCTTCAATGTTCTGCTTAGTTGTGTAAACCACATTTGCTAATTCAGGGATTATGTTGTTTAACTGTGGATTTGCGTCGGTTGCATTTTTCCAGATCTGATAAGCATAAGAAGCTAAATCAACTTCACCATCTTCTTCTTCGTCTAAGATGTTAGATTGTTCATTGTATAAGCCCTCTAATTGTGATCTGATTTTTTGGTTATCGAAAAACACCTCATCCGGTGAACCCAAGACTTCATCGCTTTGTTCCAGCCTGTCTTTCAGTCGACTTCGAAGACGAATAATTTTTTCAATACCATCCTCGGGCAGAAACGAATAGCAATAGATTTTCTCGGCTTTCTGTCCAATGCGGTCTACGCGGCCTGCCCGTTGGATAAGCCGGATTATTGCCCAGGGTAGATCGAAGTTAAGGATAACATGGGAATCCTGCAGGTTTTGTCCTTCACTTAATACATCGGTGGTAACAAGTACCCGAATTTCGTCTGTTTCTTTAATGGTGCTTCTCTTATCATTGCTAACCGGACTGAATTTATAAGCAAAAGAGGTTGGAGATTCACTGTTGCCAGTTACGCAGTCCACGTGTGTCAACCCTCTATTTTTCAATTCATGACACAGATAATAGGCTGTATCTGCATATTGTGTAAAAATCAGGATCTTTTCGCTTTCATGTTTTTTATTTACCAAGCCATACAAAGTATTCAACTTTCGATCTTCTGCGGGATTCCAATCTTTACCCAATTCAAGAATCTTTAACAAGTTCCGGCTGTCTTGAAGCAAAGCTTCTTTCAAGGTTTTAGAAAAAAGGGTACTATTAATCCAGTCAAATCGATTTTTGAATGTCGATGAATAGAGATCATGAATTTTTTGTGCCTGCGTATAGTAGCTTTCTTCGCTCAGTATCAAATTAATCTTTTCGTTTGTATCCGTTCCTTCTATATCGGTATCCTCAAGGAAATCATCCAGAATGATTGAGTCCTGTTTACCAATTGGAATAGCCAACTTGTTGTCAATTGCATAGATAAAAAGATAGTTCCGTAAAATATGGCGGCTGACTGAGAGTAAAAAAGAATAGCCGCTGCTTTCCAGTCGTTTAAACAAATTTGTTCTTGCAAATCCTTTTAGGCGGGCGCCGGCCCGACCCAGGTTTTGCTGAATGACCAGTTCTTCCTTTGTAGGTTGAACTGGAGGTCTCTTATCCTGGTATTGCAACTGACCTAAACCATAACGAGGCAGGTTCAATTGATTAATAATTTCAACAACTTCATCGCTATACAATCTGGCATACTGGTCATTAGGATCAGAACTATCAAATTGGAATTCTACTTTTTTAGGAATGCGATCAGGAAAATAGGATCGGGTTCCGTCAGAAAATGTTAAAAATTTACGATTATTGGTTTCATCCAGTTTAGTGTAGTTGGCTTTGATAAAAGTTCTGGTTCGCCTCACAAGATATAGTCTCATGAGTTCCCTCCAATCATCAGCAAATTCGCTTTTCTCAAAAGCAGGAATGCTCCTCAATGGAGTTTGGTACTTTGCCATGAATTGGGTTTTACCGCCGATGCTTTCGATAAAATGTTCGGGGCTTATACCCAAATCCTTTTCGTCAGGAATAAACAAACGCAATTGATTTGACAAATCAAAGTAGGTCTTGTTATAGGGAGTTGCCGAGAGCATGATGACTTTGCTGTCATTGAGCTGGATATATTCTTGAATAGCTTTGTAGCGCTTGCCTTCCCGGTTTCGAAGATTATGGCTTTCGTCAATAATAATCAAGCGATAACGTCTCATTTTTGGCAACTCACTCTGAGCCTGAGTGACCGAGAGGACGTGGGCTCTTAACTGAAATTTATGTGCATAATCCTTCCACATTTCAGTTAAATTCTTCGGGCATAAGATTAAGGTTTCTAAAAAGAAATCATCCTCAAACATTTTTGCTAATGCTGTGGCAGTTATTGTTTTTCCCAGACCTACCACATCGCCAATGATGACACCGCCTCTCTTATTCAGGTGATGTGCTGCGATCAAAACAGCTTTCAATTGGAAATCCAATAATTGTTTCTCAAAAACCTTTGATACTTTAAACTCAGCCAGACCGGCTCTGGCTTCCCGGGCTAGATGATATGCAATCTTCAAATAAATGTAATATGGTGATATAAGTTTTTCCGAGGCCCAGCTATTATCAATGATCTCAGCCAATTCATCAGAAATGTCAATACAGAACTTGTCATCCCAACGGTCAGTAAACCAATTTGAAAGTTTTGAAGTAGCATCTTTCTCAAGGACATCAATATTTAACTCGCCTTGTATGGAAAGGCCAGATAGGGTAAGATTACTACTGCCAAGGTAACCGATGACTGGATTAATCCGGTCCTGGCGAAAGCACAGGTATAGTTTTGCATGAAGCGCATGGCGAAGGAAAAGCTTAACAACAACCTTACTTTGCTTAATCTGTTGTGAGAGTTTTCTTAAACCAATTTCATCTTCTTGGGTAGGAATACCGATGATCAGCTGATCCCTAAATTCCTGTGCCAGTTTTCTTTTAATAACAATGGCAGACTGATTGTCAATGATTCCCTGCTCTGTTTTGGAAAAATAATCCCTAATAGTTTCTATCGGTGGTTTCTGCATTCCAACGAGCAACCTGCAGCTACTGTTTTCGCCGCCATTCCATTTATCAATATGGTGAGCAACTTGTTTCCATCCTCTCAGATTAAAATACCCCACACAAAAATCGGCCTTAAAAGACACATCCAGGGTATAATTCAATCCTTCAACCAGATGATTTTCAATATTGTCAAAAATTTGCGGCATCTTCTATTTCTCTAAAATTTTCGATGCTTCCAATAAGGATTCAACGACAAACCCCTCATTTAGGCACCTTACTGTCAAAAGTACAAATTAAAGTAAACTTGATAACGGAATATTACACTGAGGCAGAATCCAGAAGGGTGGAAGAATGTTTAATTCCGGCAAGGTTAATTAGGATAGGACGGTTGAATGGACAAACAGTCTTGGCCTGTTCAACCAAATTCAGTGGCAGCAATAATTGTCACTTTTCGTGATCCTCAACCCCCATCAGGAGGCTTTCCAGAACCCGGTAATCATCGTGGAAGAGGTCGAGATTTCCATGCAAGCCGGCGATTTCTTTGGCCATTTCGAGCATGTGGTTGGCAAAGTCTTTTTCGAAATCGATCGTTTCCAGGGTGTTGTCTTTTGTTGTCATGGCGTTTGAATTAAAATTTTTCGCCATTCCTCAACCGGACGACTGAGCTGTCAAGGAGGAACTGGAATACCGGAAAGCATCGAGGATATGCCGGGAAAATCCTTGCGGGATCACAAAGGATGGTTGTTTCTTTGCGGAATAATTATGGTTCGAGCGGAATGACGACCTAAACGCCCGGTTAAGAATGAACGGTTTGCTGAAAGACTTTGCTACCAGGGAAGGTGCTAAGCGGGTTGATTTTAAACAGCTGATTCATTGAGGCGGTAAATGAGTTCTGGCGAGATATTGGTCGAAATGACCGCGAGCTTGATGTTCCGCTCCTGTGCGATCTTCCTGGCGAGTTTCATCATCCGAACGAAGTTGTAGGAACGATAAATTTTTGAATGGATCTTATCGTAGTGGCCTTCAACCGCCACCCAGACCAGGCAGAGTGGTTCTTTGGGATCACGAACCGGATGAAAATGTTGACTGGTGCAGAAATAGACTTGCTTTTTCACGGTCAGTGGATTTTGCAGTTAATAATCAAACCGGATTTGTTGGAACAGTAATAACAGATGCGGCAATCCGATTTGCAGATCACTCCCGGCAGGCCGGTTGGATCCGAA
>CAYHGN010000115.1:0-11956 GCA_964356005.1 uncultured Sphingobacterium sp. | reverse complement strand
TAGATACACAATGATTTCAAAGAACTTTTAAATATTTTTAATGGACACTAGTGATTGTTCATAATAACTAAATCCATTCCTTTGATTTGTAGTGCTGTAAATGAACATCGGATTTTTAATTTCCGAGAAATTTATCAAATTCGAAATCCATGTTGATAGAAATGTAATTACCTCTTTTGGCACTCCTTTAATCTTAGAACCATTCAATAAAACATGTCGAGTAGCTCCCATAAAACATGTTAGTAAAAGAAAGGAACTCCAAAAAATTATCAAAAATTTAGTGATATTTTTTCGATTTATCTTCATTCTAGCGTCTTGACAAGTTAATCATGAAACGTAATGTTTTGATAATTTTTTATCTGCTTTATATTTCGTGAAGCTCCATGTTATTTTTCTTTTGTCAATATTATTTTGACGGTGCCAGTCTTCAATTTCGCTTTCCATTTCTTTTCGTGTCGGAATATTACGATCCAAGCATTCATGATCCAGGAGGTTAATTTCAATCTCAGCCATATTTAGCCAACTTGCATGCTTGGGTGTGTAAACAAACCGCACACGCTTCAAAAGCTGATTGGCCTCTTTGATTGAGAATGTTTCAAAGAATGACTTTTTAAAGTGCGTTTTCAGATTGTCCAAAACGATATATATTCTTTTGGCAGCAGCATAATGTCCTGTTATCAATCCTTTCATGTAATGAGCGAAATCCTTTCGGGTACGTGTATCGGTAACAGCAATATGATGGCTGCCGGCTTTGGGCTCTATTGCCACAAAAATATTGCAGGTTCCATTTCGCTTGTACTCTTAGTCAACCTTTTTCAGGCTTCCAGGTTTCATTGGTAGAGGTGTTCGGGCATCTTCAAGTAACTGTTTGCTTTTTTCATCGAAACAAACCACCGGATATCGCTTATCATATTTCTTTGCATACAAATTAAGTATCCGATACATCCGCTTCCTGTACTCTTTCGTAATGGTTGTAATGCACCGCATCTTTTTTAACCAAGGCTTACATTCGTTTTTTTTAGCACCAACCGTATCGATTCCCCGTTAACAGTCTCCAGTCCGGTCTTCTGTTTCAATGATTTCTCCAGTAACCGTAACGTCTAGCGTGCTCTTCCTTCAGGAGCATTGGAACAGGCCATCGCAACGATTTCGGCCATAGCTTTATCATCATACTTTATGGGCTGTCCTGGTCTTTCCTCTTCTTTTAATGCAGCATCCAACCCACTATCGAGATACTTCTTCTTTATCCGCCATATGGTAATCCGGCTGATATCATAAAAATCTTCAATATCCTCATGTTTCTTCCCTTTGTCCAAGGCCAACATGATGTAAGCCCTCTCATACTCTGACGAATTTCTCACGCCACTTTTTGTCAAGTCGATGAGCAATTCCCTGTCGTTTGGCAACAATCTAGATAGTTGATCCTTAAAAATCCTGTTTTTGTTGACTCCGGAGATTTCTGCATAAACCAGGACCAATATTTCAGTCCGCAAAATCAAAAATCTAATGAAGACAAAAATAATATCTCGTTGCCGGGCCATCTATTTCTTCATATTTTATGCTGAAGCAGCTAAAAAGGTGTTGGTTATATCTCCCAGCGAACCTTTCAGGTAATTCCGGAGCATCCGGTGGTCCAGTTTAAGATGTGATATCAACCCTCCGATTCTGGAGCGTGACCGGCATCGTTCTTCTCGATATTTCTTCTGGTAACGGTTCTCCCTTTTCAAATTCTTCAGTATGACCACATTAGTCTCTCCAATTTGATTCTGTCCCCGGTATCTCAGGTCAACTGTGGCATATCTCGGTGTGAACCCGGTAAGTTCCTCCACCTGCGCCAGTTGTGGCTGCAAATTGTGCCCATCAAAAGGGTTGTCTTCAAAAGCGATGACGCCAACAATAATACCTCCCCGACGGCTGTAGGCAAAACCATTCTTATTGCCGAACTCATACTTTTTGTGCCCCTTGCCATTGGCAATACATTGGATCTCTGGCTCATGTAAGCTGTAACCCTTATTGCTATCGTTGCGTTGCTGGGAGGGGCTCAGATTTGGCTACCATCTAATCTTGATCGGCCGAATATCAGGTAAGCTTACAATCTAATTTAATCATGTTCTGCGAAAAAAATCAAATAAATACACTAATTTTTTAACAATCAATGTGTTAATATTGTTAAGGATCAACCACTTTAGCTGTTCCTTCGAAAGGATGTGAATACTCTCACCGAAAATCCTAATTAGAATTATCCAATTTAACTAGGGGAAAGCATACTTTTAAAATAAATTCATTATCTCAATTACCCTTAAAATATCATTAACATTATGACAAAAGGAAATAGGCAGACTTAATGTTGTAGAATGGATCTCTTCAGAGATTGGGTATTCGCCTTCAATAATACCCATCATTGCCTTTTGTTTGTGTGGAGCAATAGGATAATGTATTTCTGTTTTAATATTATTCCCTATCAGATATTCACGTAGCTGGTCACGTTTAGGATGCCTGATATTATAAATATGATACACGTCAAAATAATCGGCATCAACAACAGGTTTTATGAAATCATTCTTAAGATTCTCAAAATAAAGATTAGCCAGGTAACGCTTATGCTGTGTTATTTTATCCAAAGAAGCCAATTTAATTGATAAAAATCCTGCCTGAACTTCATCCAGCCTTGAGTTAAAACCAACATATTCATTTTGGTATTTTATTCTTGATCCATAATTGCGCAGTGTCCTTAACTTTTCTGCAAGAAGATCATTATTGGTAGTAGCTGCACCCGCGTCCCCTAAAGCACCCAAGTTTTTGGTAGGATAAAAGCTATGCGCCCCAAAATTGCCAAATGAGCCTGATATCTTACCTTTATATTTTGCACCGTGTGATTGTGCACAATCTTCAATTACACTTAAACCAGATTTATTAGCGATTGAAAGAATAGAATTCATCTCACAGCATTTGCCGTAAAGATGCACCACCATTATGGCACGGGTATTCGGTGTGATTTTTTCTTCGATCTTAGTAGGGTCAATATTATATGTATGTATATCCGGTTCAATAAGTACAGGTTTTAACCCGTTTTGTACTATAGAAAGAATTGTAGCAATGTAAGTATTGGAAGGCACGATAACTTCCGATCCGGCAGGAAAATCAAAACAGCGAAGTGCTAAACTAAGTGCATCAAGTCCATTAGCCAAACCGATACAATGTTTGGATGTGGTGAATCTGGCAAATTCCAGTTCAAAAGATGCTACATTTTTACCCAGAATATACCATCCGGATGAAAGTGTCTCATTAAATTTTTTCTTATAATCTTCAAAGAAAGGCTGATTAAGCTTTCCGAGGTTTTCATATTCAATCATATTATTTATTCGTTTATTGCCCTCAATAAAAAAGATTTATTATCTACATCAAATTCCAATAAGAGCTTGTAATATTCGCTCCATATTTTTTTAAACGCACTCTTCGACCGGGCATAACCACAGAATACCCTAGGTTTATTTCTAAGAATGCTCAAAACTAAAATCTTGAGTTCAGCAGCAATAATCTTTACATCGAGTAATTCCGCCGGTATAACCCAAATGAACCTGACCCCTGCATTACTGCACTTTTGGAATATCATTTTAAGTTGTTGATCATCAAATTCAGTATCAATTCTAGGGAAAATAACCAGTGAATTTTTATCTACTGGCAGTATATCCTTGAATGCATCCAGTTGGATGCAGTTATCAAAAATATCAAAACTCTTCAATCTTAATATACTCGAGTTATAATCAGTTACTGTTACAGGTAGTCCAGAGAATTTTTTCAGCTGGTACTCTTGTGAAGCTATACCACTACCAATTGAAAAGATCTTGCAAATATCCAGTTTTTTCATTTCAAGTATAATAGCAGCGGTATTTTTTGATGGTTCGGATCTATCTACTTTTTTCAGATATTTCTCTACTGAATAAGGAAGAAAATAATGCGCTTCTGATTCGTCATTTCTCAATGACTCCCAATCAAGAACTTTGGAAGTACCGTTAAAAATATTATAGTGCTTTATCTTCATAAGTTGTCTTAATTAGTAAGTCATAGGCATTTCCTAACCATTGCTGTATGGCTCAAAAATATAATCAGTGGGGTCATAATATTCCGATGCAAACACCATCAATATGCAGTCATTTGAAAAAAGATCCATCCAATGATGATCTTCGGGTTGAATAATCATACATTTTGAAGGCGAATCAAGATAAAATTCCAATGGGGCTTCATCTGGATTCCTCTGAACAAGTATTCGACATTTTCCGGTCAGACATATTGCTGCTTGTATTGTTTTTTTATGTCTATGATTTCCCCGCGACGAATCATCAACCCCATATATATAAAACACCCTTTTGATCTCAAACGGTAATACTTTTTCTACTACTGTCAGATTTCCTCTGACGTCGGTAAAAGTTTTCAAATCTATTATAGTTGCCATAAGTGTCTGTTAGCTTATCTGGATTTCTTTTACCGAGCTGAATATACTTTGTTGATTGCAGCGGAGATAATATTGCATTGATTTTGCGGATTAAATTTTTCGCGGATTATATTAAGGCAAGCCGCTTCCATTCTTTGCTTTTGATTGCTATTCAAAAAATTGTCTATAGCCTCTGATAAACTTTCAACATTATTTTCTTCAAAGAAAAAACCGGTTTGATTATTTATAACAGATTCTACCTCCGGCATTTGATTACTAAAGTTATTATGTGTAATTACAGGAGTGCCTAATGACAGGCAATGAATAGCTGTTAATCCTATATTCCCGGGAGACACGCAACAATCAGCAAGCATAATCAATTTAGCTGTGTGAATATCATCGTAACAAGAACTGTGGAAGTGAACCCAGTCCTCTAGTTTCAATTTTTTAACAATATCTATTAATTCTTCTTTCTCATGCCCGTCACCAATTACGATACAATTGACCCTATTGCCTTTTTCTTTTTGAAGTTGAATAGCATCGAGAAGTAAAGAAAGCTTTTTCTGCTTTGTAAGTCTTCCTATAAACAAGAGAGTAGGATATTCGGCACTCCACGGGAAAAAACTTTTCTTCAGTTCTATTAATTCCTGGATGCTTCGATTATCATAAATCTGTTTATGTGTAGTATAATCGAGCGAGTTATATACAGTAAATAGTCTCTCGGCCTTAAATCCCAACTCTATAAGAAGATTTCTTTCCCTGTTCCCGTATAAAAAATGATAGTTGGCAATTCTATAAAAAAACAGACGGATGTTTTTTTTCAAAAAACCTTCATTTCCATAGTAGCCATGTCCCCAAAATAAAACAGGCTTTTTATGTATTTTACAAATTACAGAAGCTACCCAAGTTGAAATATTATACATATCCCCCAAGAAAACGTATATATCCAATTCGTTTTGCAAAACCTTCCTTATAAGGCCGACCTGGTAAATAAGAACATTCCCGATATATATATTTTTTACAAACTGCCAGTCAGGGTGCATTGGATTGCTTTCGCTCAAGAACTCAGCGGGATCAATCGTTTTAATTCCTTCATGACCATTGACGGATGAAATAAATGTATATTTTATGTCATTACAATCCACTAATTTATCCCATAAAGGCCTTACATATAAAGGTGCCATATTAGTGAAAATACCAACCGTAATTTTCTTATACATCAATACTCCGGTAACTTTTAATTAAACGATATTAACAATCGTATGTTTACAAAACGCTTACTGATAGGGGGATAGGAAAAGAAAAAAGCATCTGGTTTGTAGTCGCTAAACAGAACAAACTTAAGATGCTTTCTAACAAGATCAATGACCTTATCAATGCAACAATAAGCAAGATCAGCGGAATTACCAAACCTAGACAAAAATTTCTGAAACACCTTTTGATGCTTTACATGGGACTTCGCGGACGATATACCTTTACAAACCTTGCCAGGTATGGAAAAATCAATGAGAAAACCTACCGGAATCAGTTTGATCACCCCTTCCTCTGGGGCGACTTCAACAAGGAGTTGATCCGGTCGGAGTGCTCTAAGGAGCTGATCGCCGTTTTCGATCCCACCTTCATCCCTAAGAGTGGAAAGCATACCCCGCATGTTGACTGGCATTGGAGTACCACCTCCCAAAAGATCAAGCGGGGTATCGAGATGGGATGTCTGGCAGTTGTGGATATCCGGAATCGGACAGCTTTTTCTTTGGACGCCAGGCAAACTCCCGTGACGAAGAAGGGAGAAGAGCGCGAAGACACACTCATAGACCATTACCTCGGTTTTGTGCTGGAGCATAGCCAGTCGATGAAGGAGTTTGGAATCCGGTATCATGTGGCTGATGGATATTTTACTAAAGAAAAGTACGTCAGTGGCATCTGTGCATCTGGAATGGAGATGATTGGTAAACTCAGGCAGGATGCCAATCTCAGGTATCCCTTTAAAGGGGAACAGAAGCCTGGCCGTGGACGCAAACGTATATATGGCGCCAAGGTAGACCTATCATATATTGACCGACGTCGCATCAAGCTCTGCATGCAGGGCGAGGATTTTTGCCTGTTCTCCGGCATTGTATACAGCATCGGTCTCAAGCGGCTCATTCGCATCGTTTATATTGAGAACTATGACAATCAAGGGTATGAGTCAGGTTACTCGGTGCTGTTTTCCACCGATCTGAAGCAGGACCCACTGAAGATATATCAGTATTATTCATGCCGGTACCAGATTGAATTTTTGTTCCGGGATGCCAAACAATATGTCGGCATGGAGGAGTGCCAGGCAAGAAGCGAAAACAAGATCAACTTCCACGTCAATGCTTCATTGACAACGGTGTCACTGGCCAAGGCCGGTACGGTGCTGTGCACCGAAGAACCCGCAAAGGAGATATTCTCCATGTGCGATGTCAAAGTATTGTTCTTCAACAAAATGCTGACTGAATTTATTTTTTCAAAGTTAGCTTTAGACCTAAGTTGCAAAAAATACAGGAGCTTGTTCATGGAGTGCCTGGATATAGGACGATTAGCTAGTTAAAAACTTACCGGAGTATTGATACATATGACATTATAAAAAAAACTGAAACTTTTTATTTAAATAATATGTCATTTTTTTGAGATGGTTATTTCATTTATTCCCGGATAGCTTTTAGATCTTGCCACTATCAACCCGTCAATTGAAAAAGTTTTATCCAAATCTATTTCTGTTAGGATCAGGTAATTTTTATTCTTTAAAAATAGCAAACATTGATTATGAATATCATTTGAATGGGTGGAAATGAATAAATATCCTATCTTATCCTGATCAATTAAATCTTCAGCTCCTTTTAACATCTCCCACTCAAATCCCTGAATGTCTGAGTGCAGTATATCAATAAAATCAATGTTTTTTTGGCTTACGAAATCATTAAGACAGATTGTTTTAGGGTTAGTGCCTAAATCTGATTTACTAGCAACAAAAGAATTTGTAAAATGCCCATGCAATTTATTTAACTTAAAATTTCTTATTCCAAATCCCATATTAAACATATCAGGCTCAACCATAAAATTATTTGCATTTTCCACTTTCGAATTAAACCACATAGAGTAAAAAGCCCAGAAGGAACCCAATTCTACCATAGTAGCACCCTTAGGTATTCTTTTTAAAACTTCCTGAAAAACATATTCCTCCTGAGGTTCATGAACACCTTTATTTATTATTAACTGCTTAGCTACTTCCGGTCCATAATAGCTTCCAAGTTGAATTTTCAACCCATTATGCATCATCTGTTTACCTCTCACTACTTTCCCGGCATTTTCTACCCGACTAATTTTTTTATTTTCCGGACATCTTTTAACATCATCGATTCGTTTTTCCCACAACGCGTCTATTGGATAATTAAGGATATATTTGTCAAAAAGCCCGGAAGAAGCAAGATTATACGCCACAAAACGCCTCATCGAATGATTATTCCGTATTAGTTGTCTGAAAAATTTTATGATATTCATTTAGGATATTTTGTTCATTTATTAATTATTCGCAGTATCTTTAGGTTGACAGTAAATAGCCAGAAACGATTAATTATATGCCTTATTACCCGCTGAGAATATTGGGTGATTCGATTCAATAAGAGTTTTTATTTTGTAATCTTTATTTGGAATCAACTTAAAAAAATCAAAGATTCTCCATACACCCCGCAACATTAGACTGGCAACTTTCCACTTTTTGATGTACCTCCATTTCAGTTCAATCTGACGCAGGTAGTTTCCACGACAGGGCAAATGAATTAACTGGTAATTATCCATTATATAGTCGGCATCAGAGACCGCTAGTAAACTATACTTACCGGCAACAGAAAGATTCTGCTTGGCCTCGGGGCCATAAAACACAAATTGTTCATTTCCATTCACATGTTTATAATCATGGAATTGATGTAATGCAATTACAGATAATGTTCCGTCAATGATTGGATATTGATGTTGTTTGCAAAAAGCCAATAATGCATTATCGTATCCGCCTCTCCCAATTGTTATCGGCTTTAATCCTTTCCACATGTTCCGGGAGAACATAAAATAATCAATGCCGGTTCTTTCATGCATCTTTAATTGATTTTTGTCAAAGAGCTTTTCTACTACATATTTAAACTCATCAGGGTGTTCAATTACAATAACATCCTGAAAAAGATCGATACGCTGCCCGATAAAAAGAAAATTTTCAAAACTGATAACTTGTGAAGCCATATAAATACCATAAAGAAGGATATCACAATTCAGGTACACCTGAATATCATACTTTCCATGGGTGGCCGCATGATCTGCAATAGCTCCAAAATATGGAACTCTTGAAGCTGACGACTGAATATCTTTTACTACTTTGACGTTCAATTCGCGACCGGCATCTTCTATGCCTTCTGAATCACCGTATAATATAACTTCAGCATTTTCAGCTGCCAATAACCAAGTGCGGATAGCACGATATTGATTCTCTTTGTCTTTTCCTTTAAACGGTTTGGGACTGGATAAAAAAGTGAGCATTTCGAATATTTTCCTGATAAAAATGATAATAAAAGCGAAAATCAATCAACAATTATCAATGCAGGTAAAACCTATTCTTGTGGGTGTTTGAACCCTACTAATGTTTCTTTTTGAAGATCCCGTCAACCTGTAGTAACTGGTCCGAGTTTGTGTCCGAAAACACATGATTTAAAGAAACGACCATGAAGCCAAGTGATTGCAGGTAGGTTATCATTTCTACAAACAGGGGAGCACCCTGGTATAATGTCGTTAAAGAAAGTTCCATTTCGATCGCTTCCACCTGAGGAAGGATCATATTAGCACCTTTTAAAACAAACATTTCAAATCCCTGTACATCCACTTTCAGGTAGATCCGCTCATTCCCGCGGATATCTTCGCCCAAAAAAGAATTGAGTGTCCGTACTTTGATTTTTTCTTTCGAGACTGTAGCACTTGTTTGCAACGCATTTAGATGCGCTTCTGTCATTGGCAATAAAGAACTACTAGTAATATGGCCTGATACACTCATTTCTACTTCATCATCCTTTTCTCCTAAAGCTGTATTAAAACAAGACCATTTTGGATCTTTATTCGCCCGTTTTTTTAATGATTCAAAGGATTCAGTGAGTGGTTCAAAAGATATAATCTGGCCTTTATACCCCGTCTCTCTAAGTTCAATTCCATAAAAACCTTCGCTGGCACCAATATCTAATATAAGATCGATCTTTTGAGAATTAATTACTTTAATTCGTTTAAGTTCTGGGAAATTTTCATATGTATACCTACGAAAGTCATATCCCATCTTTCGAGATATCTGATGACCAATCGTTTTTAGCTGGGTTACGAATTTCTTTGAAGACTTTTCTGACATATATTATTATGGAGATTAATGAATTTAATAAAATGAATAATCAAGTTAGAGGAGTTAATCTGTAAAAATTACATTTATTCAATCGCAAAGTTTTATAAATTATCGGATCTGAAAGTTTGCCAAGAAGATATTCTGGAAGCAACAGACGATACAAATATACCAGGAATGGGTTGGCCTTCTTTCCACTCAGGCTCCAGTTCAAACGCTGGTGTTGCATGAATAATGCTTTCTGTCCATGGCCTGGCACCTATGTGATACAATGTGGGGATCTGTCCCAAGTATGATGCCCAAAGACTAAAAGAAGAACGTGATGCGATCAGAGCAGCGGCCGATGACATTAAAAGCAGATCTTTAAGTGCATTTTTCTCGTAGGAACGTTTAACATCCGGCTCTTGTAGCAAATTCTGAAGTTCTTTATCATTACCGTCAGAAAAAATAATCACCCTGAAAGGATGCCCGACAGCAACTCTTAAAGAACGTAATGCAACGATATACCAGCTTAGTGGTATCTGAAGATTTGCCATACCCATACGTAATTCCTCATCAGTTCCTTTACCAAAATCTCCTCTCCTGATATGTATAGCAACAAAGGGAGATGATTGTAAAACCTCGGGCAAACATCCAGGATGTGCAATGCGTAATAATTCTGAATAAATTTCCCTATGACGCCCAATAAAAGATGTGAAGTTACCCATATTGGAAAATACAATTACTTTTGATTCATCAAATGCAAATCCGGGTTTTCCCTTTTCCAGTGTTTCAATGGAGAGCTTTTTGCACTTACACAACAGGTAATACTTTCTCCATCCTTTGATATAACCTTTATTAGTAAAATAGCCCCAATAATTCCGTAGATCAGGATTTAATGTAATATAACGAAACGGGTGAAATTGAACCCAATTGGGAGCAATAACCTGTACACCCTGATCCTTACTCCATAAAAAACATTTTCCCCATATCCATAACAGGTTTCCCAACCCATTTGTGTTGAGTCGGGGATATGCATAAAGATTGGCTTTGATCTTATCCTGGTACTCACGCATTAACGACCTTTTTTGCCGATCAGTAAAAAATGCCTGATTGGCTGGCGTTTAAGCAGCCGGCCAACTATATAATGCCAAGGAATACCCGATCGTGGTATCTTAATGTCAAAATTATTCGCGAAGAGAATATTCTCAGCCTCAAAAAGCGCTTTAATATAAGGTCGGTATATAACAGCCAGGATGCCTGTTGGCAAATTAATTTTAAATCCGCAAATAAAAGCAAGGTTGCGTGAGCATAACCTGAAATAATGGAAGTGATAACAAACCAATGGCCTGTTACCTACCAAATAATTGGTCTGCCCGGTTGCGCCAACCCCATATTTTGCGATATTCCATGGAGCGGCATTTATCCCGATATGACTACAAACCACTACTTTCTCAAAACGCTCTGGCCAATCATTTAAGTATGCCTGGTCACCTATTTGTCCATTTTCATATTTCCAATAGCACCATTCAATACATCGCTCACGCCACCAGCTCAAACATTCAAGGCCCGCAACGTTGTGCCGGAATGCCATTATTCCAACATTATAGATACCGGCAGCCGTATGATCTTCAAACTCTTCAGAATAATCATGTGGCACTATCAGAATATTTCCATCACCCAATTCGTCAAGGATGACGATTGGTGATGAAAAAAAGTAGGTATCTGCATCCAAATAAAGAAGAACATCTATAAGAGGATCCTGCTTAAAGATATATAGAGGCAGGCTTGCTGTACACGTCCAAAAATACTCAATTCTTGATCTTGATGCTTTTGTAGCAATAAGTAGGTCGTCACCTTCATCAAATTCGTTTTCAGCTATCAATTTAATATGAGTAAGATTAAGAGATTTTAATATTTTATATGACTCTTCATCAAAGCATAAAATCCACAGATTGAATGGTTCATCTGTATTAACAAGTGACTGGTATAATGCAAGTCCTTTATGAATGTAGTTTATATCAAAATATGTACAAAAATTCATCATCAGATAACTCCAGTTCGTTTTATAAAATTCCACAAAAAATAATGAATATTTAAAATCATTATGATTGTCCGTAATGATTAACCTAAACTATCCAACAGAATGAAATACATGC
>CAYHGN010000114.1:0-12359 GCA_964356005.1 uncultured Sphingobacterium sp. | reverse complement strand
ATACTCAATACTCAATACTCAATACTCAATACTCAATACTCAATACTCAATACTACTTCAGTTTCCGGCGCTTCATTTCAGCCGAGATCAAACGAAGTTCTCTGCCCATTTGCCCGGCAACTGAAGTGTTTTCCTCTGCCCTTCTAAAAAGATAAGGCATCACCGTCTTTACTGGTCCATAAGGAACATATTTCGCAACATTATAACCTGCTTCACCCAGATTAAAGCTTAAATTATCACTCATCCCAAGTAATTGGGAAAAGTAAACATGATCATGATTATGTTGGATCCCCATTTCTTCGAGCAACTCTGTCAGTGATTTACAACTTAGTTCATTGTGAGTACCGGCTACAAAGGAAACAATATCGATCTTACTGATACAAAACTTTAAGGCATCATTATAATCCTTATCTGTTGAGTCCTTGTTAATATGAATTGGCGAAACATAAGCCATTTCTTCTGCACGGTCGCGTTCCTTTTCCATGTAGGCACCCCTTACCAGTTTCGCTCCAAATAAAAATTGCTCTGAAACAGCTAATGTAATATCTGACTGAAGGGAAGCTAATTTATCATTTCTGTAAAGCTGATAGGTATTAAAAACAATTGCCTGCTCCTGATTATACCTGCGCATCATTTCAAGAGCCATTGAATCTATCGGGTCCTGAATCCAGCTCTCTTCTGCATCAATCATCACCCTGACATTCAGATCATGTGCGAGTCTGCAGATTTGATTAACTCTATGACTCAGGCGTTGAAATTCTGATTTTTCAGCGGCTTCAAGTGGCTGCAGAGCATTTATTTTCTCAAGCAAAGCATTTCTACCCAATCCCGTAACTTTAAACACCGTTAAGGGAATACGATCATCGCCATCTGCATGATGGATAGTTCTCATGATTTCCTCACATGTAAGATCAAATGCTTCCTCATCATCTTCACCCTCAACCGAATAATCGAGAATAGCCCCGACATTGCCGGAATCAAGCTGAGCAACAGTTTTTTCACATTCGGCAATACTCTCACCCCCACAGAATTGGCGATAGATGGTAGCTTTAATCAGAGATTTAATTGGTAAGCCCAGAATAAGGGCTGCATTGGTTATAGGCGGACCGATCTTCGTTAGAAAATTAATGCTTATGAACTTAAATAACCAGTATGCACGGTTGAGATCTGTATTCGATTTTCCGCGAAAAGCGATCTCAGTATTATCAAATGATAAATTATGGTTTATTTCCGGACGGCTTTTCAAAATAATTGGTTTATTGCACAAAGGTAGAAATATTGAGACATTAACATACAAAAGCTAAAATTTGTAAGTTTGCTGCATGCTCGAATTTAAATTAGAAGGAGAATTCATTCCGATGATCCAATTGCTGAAGGCTACAAACATCGTCCAAAGCGGTGGAGAAGCCCAAATTGTGGTGGAAGCAGGTTTAGTGAAATATAACGGAGAGGTAGATTTACGCAAACGCCTGAAAGTAAGACGTGGCGATATCGTTGAATTTAAAGGACAAAAAATAAAAGTTATATGAAACCGATCGAGAGTATAGGCTATTCCGTTTTCTTTGAGAATAGTCTGCAGGAATTATCTGCTTTTTTAAACCAGAAGAAATACAGTAAAGTGTTCGTTCTGGTTGACAGCAATACAGAAATTCATTGTCTGCCGGCATTGCAGGAAGCTTTAGGGTCCATTGAATTTGATCTTATTGAAGTTACTCCAGGTGAAGAAAATAAGAATATTGATTTTTGCATCGGAATCTGGAGAATGCTTCTGGACTTTGGCGCAGACAGGAACAGCATCATGATCAACCTTGGTGGTGGGGTGATCACTGACATGGGTGGTTTTGCGGCTTCAACATTCAAGCGTGGAATTGATTTTGTTCAGGTACCTACTACCCTTTTATCACAGGTTGATGCTTCAGTCGGTGGCAAAACCGGCATCGATATGGAAAATGTAAAGAACATCATTGGGACCTTTACTCAACCAAAGGCAGTGTTTATTCATTCCCTTTTCCTGAAGACACTAAGTGATAAAGAACTTCGTTCGGGATATGCTGAAGTCATTAAACACGGACTCATTTATGACGCTTCTCTGTTCGAAAAATTAAAGGCAATTGTTCCAAAAGATCTGAGTGATGAAATTATTTATCGTTCCATTGAAATTAAAAATGAAGTTGTTATCACAGATCCTTTTGAAAAGGGATTACGAAAAATTCTGAATTATGGTCATACAATTGGACATGCGGTAGAGAGCTATTCTCTCAAACACGACAAAGCTCCTTTATTGCATGGAGAAGCGATTGCTATTGGTTTCATTTGCGAAGCTTTCCTTTCTTCTAAGAAGAATGGACTTAAAAAAGAAGAACTTTCTGAAATCGTAAAAACTATTCAGAATACTTATCCTGCTTATAAATTAAAAAAAGCCAGCTATCCTGAACTACTGGATATCATGAAGAATGATAAAAAGAACAATGCCGGGCAGATCAGCTTTTCTTTATTAACTGAAATTGGTAAATGCGGGTACGACATTTATTGCACTGAAGAAGAGATTTTTGAGAGTTTGGAATATTACTCGACTTGCGAAATCACCTAACCGAGCAGAAAGTAGATTTCGTCTTCGCAGACCATAATAGCGACTGACGAATTTATCTTGCAAAACGCCCAGGTAAATTCGTAAGTCTGAATAAGCATATAAATTAAAATATTTGCAAAAATTTAATTAATTTATAAAATAATTTATTTTTTCTATTGACAGAATTAAATTTTGTACTACATTTGAGAAACAAAAGATGAAAAATTCAACTTCATATTACTTCGCATATTTTTACTATCACGGTAAGAGCGGGGAAAATATGCAATAGATCTTAATATAGAAATTAGCAAAAAGTCCCTGCCCAAAAGCAGGGACTTTTTTTATTTAAAATCAAATGCAGAAAAAACGAGTAGCTATCCAGGGAATCCGGGCATCATTTCATGAAGAGGCGGCATTTAAGTTCTTCGGGACTGATATTGAGACTGTTGAATGCGATACATTCAAAAAAACCTGTGAGGTTTTGAAAAATAAACAGGCAGATTATGTAGTTATGGCTATTGAAAATTCAATTGCCGGAAGTCTTCTGCCTAATTACACCCTGCTTAGGGAATACAATTTCTCAATTGTCGGTGAGGTTTATCTCGCTATCCAATTACATTTACTTGCCCTACCCGGTGTGAAATTTAATGATGTAAAATATGTTCAGTCGCATCCCATAGCCATTCGTCAGTGCAGTGATTTTTTTGAAGAATTCCCCCATTTACAGGTCGTTGAAAGCAGTGATACGGCTGCCTGTGCAAAAAAAATCAGAGAAGAAAACCTTACTGATACAGTAGCTATTGCCAATCTGCTTGCCGCCCAACTATATGATCTGGAGGTAATGGAAAGAAGGATTGAATCCAATAAGAAAAACTTTACCCGATTCCTGATCCTTGCCAATAAACCACTTGAAAACGTCGAAGTCAATAAAGCTTCATTAAGCTTTCAGGTGGGGAATTCTGTTGGATCACTCGCCGACGTGCTGAATATCTTTGCATCCCACAAGATCAATTTGAGCAAAATTCAATCAATGCCTGTCCTTGGAAAACGGAATGAATACAATTTCTATGTTGATATAGAATGGAAAAACCAGGCTGATTATGATTCAGCGATCCGTCAGGTTTTGAAACATACTATCAACTTTACAATTATGGGTGAGTACTTAAAAAACGACAAGGTTTAACCTGAAAAAAAGCAAATAACAATTAAAAACGACACTATAATCAATCCCTGGCTTGTTCAGAACCAATAATTAAAACGATGAAATTAAATTTAAAATTACAGCCCATAAATACCTGGGTACAAACAAAAAACGAGCCTTTATTAATTGCAGGGCCATGTAGTGCTGAAACCGAAGATCAGTTAATGGCTACCGCACATTTACTGGCAAAAACAGGAAAGGTTTCTGTTTTGAGAGCAGGAATCTGGAAACCACGTACCCGTCCGGGAGAGTTTGAAGGTATTGGAAGTATTGGCTTAACCTGGTTAAAGAGAGCCAAAGAAGAAACCGGCTTACCAATAGCTGTAGAGGTAGCAAATGCAAAACATGTAGAGGAAGCTTTGGCTGCAGGAGTAGACATTCTTTGGGTGGGTGCACGTTCAACGGTAAATCCGTTTACGGTCCAGGAAATTGCCGATGCCCTTAAAGGTGTTGATATTCCGGTGATGGTAAAAAACCCGGTTAATCCTGATATTCAGTTATGGGTAGGTGCATTGGAGCGTATCAACAATGCAGGTATTACGAAACTTGCAGCTATTCACCGTGGTTTCTCCTCTTATGAAAAAACTGCATTTAGAAATGAACCAATGTGGGAACTGGCCATTCAACTAAAAACTTTATGTCCTGAACTTCCAATCATCAATGACCCAAGTCATATTTGTGGAAACCGTGAATTAATACAATATGTTGCCCAAAAAGCCCTTGATTTGGATATGCAGGGATTGATGATCGAATCGCACCTTGACCCATCCGTTGCATGGACTGATGCGAAACAACAATTAACTCCTGCAGCCTTGTCAGAATTAATGGAACTTCTTACACTGCGTAAGCCTGAGATTAAAGACAAAGAATTTACCGATAAACTGGCTGATCTGCGTACCAGTATTGATAAAATTGATGATCAGATCATTCAAAAAATAGCAGAAAGAATGCAGGTTGTTCAAAAGATTGGTGAATTTAAACGTGATAACGGAGTTACCATCCTTCAGGTAAACCGCTGGGATCAGATTATGAACAAACGCAGCGCATTTGCAAAAGCTTTAAAGCTGGATCTTAACTTTACAGGTAAACTTCTGGAATTAATCCATAGCGAATCTATCCGCAAACAAACTGAAATCATGAACGATAAAGTGAATGTTGAATAATAATGAGTTCAGCAAGCATAAAAATATCAGCAGCAAATAAAAAACTGGACTGCACCATTCCGCTGACCGGATCAAAAAGCGAGTGTAACCGCGCATTGATCATGCAGGCATTAAGTGATGGTGCGGTCCGGGTAGAGAATATATCTGAAGCTGCTGATACTGTTACTTTGAACAATATCCTCAAAGATAAGGCTCAAAAAGTAGTGGATATCGGTCCGGCAGGTACTGCCATGCGCTTTTTAACTGCTTTCTACTCCATACAGGCAGAAGAAGTGATTTTAACCGGCTCTGAGCGCATGAAACAGCGTCCTGTCGGGATATTGGTTGATGCTTTAAGAACGCTTGGCGCAGATATTCAATATGCTGAAAAAGAAGGATTCCCTCCTCTAAAAATCAAAGGTTCTCTTCAGCAGAAAACCTGTGAAGTGAGTATTAAAGGTAATATCAGTAGTCAGTATATTTCTGCACTCTTGCTTATTGCCCCAAAACTTGAAATGGGCTTGAATCTTGTTATTGAGGGGGAATTAACCTCAAAACCATACGTTCAGATGACCCTAATTATGATGGAACAGGCTGGCATAAGACATACCTGGAAAGAAAATGTGATCAGCATTGCCAAGCAGCCTTTTAGCAAATCTGTGATTAATGTGGAGCCCGACTGGAGTGCAGCTTCTTATTGGTATGCTATTGCTGCATTATCTGAAGAAGCCCATCTTTTCCTACCGGGATTGAATGGATACAGTTTGCAGGGAGATAGTATGATTACTGAGATTATGGCGAACTTTGGCATAAGCTCACAATTCATGGATGGCGGTGTCTATTTATTCAAGGAAGCAAAGAAACTGGATCGAAAGATCTTCGATTTTAAGGAATGTCCTGATCTGGCACAGACAGTAATTGTTTGTTGTGCAGCTTTGGGACATGATGCTACCTTCACCGGATTAGAGACTTTGAAAATCAAGGAAACCGACCGGATAAATGCACTTCAAACTGAACTGGCTAAAATCGGAGTAAAACTGATTGAAAAGAATCAAACCTATAAGCTGGATTGCTCTGGGCTTGATCTGAACAAAAAAATTAAGATTGCAACTTATGATGATCATAGAATGGCTATGGCCTTTGCCCCACTTGCTTTAGTCATGCCGGAGCTTGAAATTGAAGATCATTTGGTCGTTGAAAAATCATATCCGGATTTTTGGAAGCATCTGGAACTTGCAGGATTCAATTTAAGTAGTATTGAGTAATGAGTATTGAGTATTGAGAGTGAAAAATCCTAGTAACAACTATATTTTTTACCACAAATTGTAATTTTAACTACCCATTAATAAAACTTATAACCTACAACTTATCACTTATAACTTATAACCTACAACTTACAACTCAAAAATGGCAGGCAATTCATTCGGTCAACTGTTCCGCATCACAACTTTCGGAGAATCACATGGTGAAGCCATTGGTGTAATCATTGATGGTTGTCCTTCTAATTTGGTAGTGGATATGGATTTCATACAGTCTGAGCTCGATAAACGTAAGCCCGGACAATCAAAAATCACAACCCAGCGCAAGGAAAGTGATACCGTAAAGATCCTTTCAGGAGTATTTGAAGACAAAACGACAGGTACTCCAATTGCGATGATCATCCCAAATGAAGATCAGCGTTCAAAAGATTATTCACATATCAAAGATGCTTACCGTCCCTCACACGCTGATTATACTTACGATGCCAAATATGGTCATCGGGATCACCGCGGTGGTGGCAGATCATCTGCAAGAGAAACAGCAGCAAGGGTAGCCGCAGGAGCAATCGCTAAACTTTTATTGCAACAATCCGGAATTGAAATATTTGCACATGTCTCAGCAGCAGGTACAATCGAAGCTCCTTTGCTTTCAATAAATTCGATACCTGAATTGCTTGAAATCAGGGAAAGAAATATCGTACGCTGTGCAGATCCGGCTACTGCAAATCAGATGATCGAATTGATTGATGGGATCAGAAAAGAAGGTGATACAATAGGTGGTAAAATTTCATGTCTGATTAAAAACTGTCCCATAGGACTGGGAGAGCCTGTTTTTGATAAACTGCATGCCGATTTAGGCAAAGCAATGTTAAGCATTAATGCAGTTCATGGATTTGATTATGGATCTGGATTTGCAGGTTCTGAGATGAGAGGTTCTGAGCATAATGATCTTTTTGTAGCCCCTGCAGAAGGACAGGAAAACAGCAATTTTCGTACACTGACTAACTACTCAGGTGGAATTCAGGGAGGAATCTCAAACGGAATGGATATTACTTTCAGGGTAGCATTCAAACCAGTAGCAACCATCATGCAAAATCAGGCTAGCCTTAATTCTGCAGGTAATGCTGCAAGTGTTCAGGGCAAGGGCCGTCATGATCCATGTGTTGTTCCCCGCGCTGTAGCTATTGTTGAAGCCATGGCAGCACTGGTTCTGGCTGATCATTTGTTGAGGAATAGGGTGATCAGGCTTTAAATGTTCCCGTCATTTCGAAGGAGGTACGAAGAGAAATCTGTTCCTCTATGGCATAGTCATGCTCAACAGATTTCTCCACAACACGAATTACAACTTTAAGAAGAAAATACTACCGCTGTGTTCGAAATGACGGGAATGTTGTTTGGTATGATTTAGAACAATTTCGGAAACTTATCCGGGAAGCTGTCGTTCATCATCGCATAAACACTTTCAACAATATCATCCACAGAAGGTTTAGTGAAATAATCCCCATCCGAACCATAAGGTGTGCGGTGCGGTTTGGCAGTGAGTGTATGTGGCTGCCCATCCAAAAATCGATACCCATTCTGACCTTCCAGTACCTGTTGCATGATAAACGCAGATGAACCGCCAGGAACATCTTCACCAACTACCAGTAATTTATTAGTCTTTTTCAAAGATTGTGCACAAAGATGATTAAGATCAAATGGTAAAAAAGTCTGTGGATCAACAATTTCAATATCAATACCTAAAATCTCCAGTTCCTCAGCAGCCTCTTCAACAACCCTCAGGGTTGAACCATATGAAATCACGGTAACGTCTTTTCCTTCGCGAATAATCTCAGCTTTTCCTAGTTCAACTCTGAATTCACTCACATTATCAGGCATGGTCTCTTTCAGGCGGTAACCGTTAAGACATTCAATAACCAATGCTGGCTCATCACCACGAAGAAGCGTATTGTATATACCTGCAGCCTGAGTCATATTTCTGGGCACACAAACATGCACCCCCCTTAATGAATTTATAATCACCCCCATTGGCGAACCTGAATGCCAGATTCCCTCCAAACGATGTCCTCTTGTTCTGACAATTAGTGGTGCTTTTTGCCTTCCTTTGGTACGGTAACTTAATGTTGCCAGATCATCACTCAAAATATTTAAAGCAAATAGCAGATAGTCCAGATATTGAATCTCGGCAATGGGTCTTAAGCCACGCAAAGCTAAACCTATTCCCTGGCCTATAATGGTCATTTCTCTGATACCGGTATCGGTGATTCTCTTTTTTCCAAATTTGGCCTGCAAACCGGCAAAACCCTGATTCACATCCCCAATTGCTCCTACATCTTCACCAAAGGCAAGTATCCGGGCATCACGCGCAAAATTTGCATCAAAACATGCGTTTAGAATTTCCCTGCCATCAACTACTTTTGAACTTTCGGAATATTCAGGTATAAGTCCATCCAGGTTTAAAGGAGAATCCTTTGAGCCGGTAAAGAGTTTGGAATTATAACGATCAAATATTTGGTCATGCTGTTGGCTATACCAATTCAACAAGGCATTTTTAGGTTCTGAATGATCATGACGCAATAATCTTATTGCATTTCTGACCATAGCTATCACATCCTTTCGGGATGGATCGATACTTGCTTTAAGCTGAGAAGCTAAGTGTATAAGTTCAGGCTTTTGCGTCCTCTCTACAAGACCGATAGCTGCATCCAGCTCTGATTTCATCCCGGCGTTGAACTCAGCCCAAGCCTTTTTCTGACAATTGCGAATATATATTTTAGCATTTGCTTCGATCTCATTCAACTCATCTTCTGAAGATATAGCTGATTCGATCATCCATTTCCGCATCTGCAACATGCAATCGTATTCATTTTCCCATGCGATTCTATCCTTATTTTTATACCGTTCATGTGAGCCTGAAGTGGAATGCCCCTGAGGCTGGGTCATTTCAGTAACATGGATCATAACCGGAATATGCTGTTCACGGCAAACCTTAATCGCTTTTTCATAGGTTTCACACAAACCGGGATAATCCCAGCCTCTTACTTTAAATATCTCATACCCTTCGCCCTTATCATCGCGCTGAAATCCTTTCAGAATTTCAGAAATGTCCTGTTTAGTGGTCTGATATTCGGCAGGAACAGATATTCCATAGGCATCATCCCAGATCGAAATTGCCATCGGTATCTGAAGTACTCCTGCAGCATTGATAGCCTCAAAGAAAATACCTTCGGAAGTTGAAGCATTACCAATTGTTCCGAAAGCTACTTCATTACCATTTACTGAGAAATTCTTTAAATAATTAAGGTCCTGATTGTTTTTGTATAGTTTGGAAGCCAGTGCTAAACCTACCAGGCGCCCCATTTGACCACCTGTAGGCGAAATATCTGAGGATGAATTCTTCGTACTGGTCAGATCCATCCAACTTCCATCTTCATTTAAAAGGCGGCTTGCGAAATGACAATTCATCTGTCGGCCTCCAGAACCCGGGTCAGCATCAGGATCTGTATTAGCATAAAGCTGTGCAAAGAATTCAGGCATTGTTAGCATACCGGCAGCTAGCATAAAGGTTTGATCCCGGTAATACCCTGAACGCCAGTCGCCAGCCATAAATACCTTTGCCATAGCTAGTTGTGCTACCTCCTTGCCATCACCAAAGATTCCGAATTTAGCTTTACCGGTCAGAACTTCCTTACGACCCAAAAGACTCGCTTGCCTACTTTCAAAAGCAATTTTATAATCATTAACGATTATGCTTTTGAATGCTTCAAAGCTTAATTCCTCCTGTTCCTGCAAATTTTTCTCGTTTACCCGGGTTTCTATCATAGGATTGCTTTATGGCCAAAAATAAGAAAAGAGAGCAGGAATTGGTAATACTGATGCAAAATAAAAATTCGTTTTTTCAGAATTTAGCCAAATTATAACATCCGGATGATTAATAAATAAATGCAATCACCTGAATGGAATGATATTTGAATGATTCTGTTTGATATTGCCAAAATAAATTAAAGATGAAAAAAATATTAATCCTCTTAGCTGCCGTAATTGTAATTGTGGTGTTTAAGTCAATGCAAACTGAGAATAAAGCAGAGTTCAAATTTGAAAAAGAGACTCATGATTTTGGGCAGATTCCACAGGGCTCACCGGTTAGTGCTGAGTTTACCTTCACTAATACTGGTGGTGAACAACTGATCATATCCTCAATTGAAACAAGTTGTGATTGTATCATTACCAAATACACAAGAGAACCTATTTTAGAAGGTGGTAAAGGAATAATTACAATTATTTATGATGCCGCTATGCCACAGGCAGGATTTACAAAAGCCGTTAGGGTTAAGTCCAATGCAAGAACACCTATTAAGGTGCTTTATGTTAAAGGCGAGGTTCGAAGTGCCGGCTGATAAATAATGTCAAATTAAAAATTAAAAAGCCTCTCCCATTCGGAGAGGTTTTTTAATTTTGTAGCATGCCAGAAATTTCAAGCAAAGGCCGGCAAATGCCTGCCTCACCAATTCGTAAGCTTACACCTTTTGCAGACCAGGCAAAACGTGAAGGAAAAAAGGTTTACCACTTAAATATCGGTCAGCCGGATATTGAGACCCCAAAAGGTATGCTCAATGCAATAAAAAATATAGATTTTAAGGTTTGGGCTTACACCCCTTCTGAAGGGACGCTAATCTATCGCACCAAACTGACAGAATATTATAATAAACTGGGTTATAATATTGATCCTGGTCAAATCCTGGTAACTGTAGGCGGTTCTGAAGCCATTACCATCTCAATGCAGGCCTGTGTAAATGAGGGAGATGAGATCATAATTCCTGAGCCTTTTTATGCCAATTACAATGGATTTGCCTGTATGAGCAATGTGGTAGTGAAGCCCATTCTTTCTGTCATAGAAAACGGATTTGCCCTTCCTCCTATCTCTGAATTTGAGAAACTGATCAGTCCGAAGACCAAGGCTATCATCATCTGTAATCCAAATAACCCAACCGGATACTTGTACTCCAAACAGGAATTGGAAGCCCTGCGAGAATTGTGCCTGAAATATAACCTGTTCCTGTTCTCTGATGAAGCCTATCGTGAGTTCTGTTATGATGGTAAGGAGTTTATTTCGCCAATGCATCTTGAAGGCCTTGATCAGCATGTGATTGTTCTGGATACAGTTTCAAAACGCTATAGTGCCTGTGGTGCCCGTCTGGGATGCCTGATTACAAAAAACAAGGAAGTAATTGCCGCAGGATTGAAATTCGCGCAGGCACGTTTGAGTCCGGGTATGGTTGAACAGATTGCTGCAACTGCCGCGGTTGACACACCTGATAGCTATTTTGAAGAAGTAAATAAGGAATATACCAGCCGCAGAGATACCCTTGTTGAGCGGCTTAACAAAATTGAAGGTGTATTTTGTCCGAACCCCGGTGGTGCGTTTTATGTTGTTGCAAAATTCCCGATCGACAATGCCGATAGATTTTGCCAATGGATGCTGGAAGAGTTTGAATATGAAAATTCAACCGTTATGATGGCACCTGCAACAGGATTCTACAGCACGCCAGGGGCAGGAAACAATGAAGTACGTTTGGCATACGTTTTGAACAAGGAAGATTTGGAAGCCGCAATGACCTGCCTAGAGCAGGCATTAAAAGTGTATCCGGGGCGGGTATAGTGGCTTTTGCAGGGATGCTATTGTAATATTTCGTATCTTTGTATTATATACTCTTCAACATAAAATTCAGGGGCCGACCGGAATTGACAGGATGGAGGCAGGTATGTAAGCATGCAGCGCATTGTGAGTATTAGCGCTTAAATCTGAACTTTCAAACCACAATTGGCGAAAATAACTACGCCTTAGCTGCTTAATTTAGAATTAAGTAAGCTTTTGTTCCGTCAGATTCTGTTCTGTAGTCTGACATCAGGAGCATCGAACAACAGGACTGGCCAGGGTTTAATGGTGTGATAATCCGGTAAGACAAGACATCTACGGAAGACGGTACAGGTAAGCAGTTGACCTTCCCCTTCCCGACAATTAAACAACAGCTAAGCATGTAGAAAGCGTAACATGTCCCATGTTTGGACGAGGGTTCGAATCCCTCCGGCTCCACCTGATGATCAAAAGCCAGGCCGCAGGCTGAGCGAAATAAAAAAACCAAGTCCTATAAGGCTTGGTTTTTTTATGCAGCGAAGAATGCCTGAGC
>CAYHGN010000113.1:0-12533 GCA_964356005.1 uncultured Sphingobacterium sp. | reverse complement strand
CGTGCTTGGTACGGTGAGAACACCGACCAGAGGGGAACGCGATTTCTTGCCGGAAATACTCCGGAGGAAGGGGCTGAACTAACCAATAACACACAGGTATTGCTTTCCAAAATCGATTATTGCGGTTCCAGAGCCTTTAGAGATCCATTATAACCGTATTTTTACCTTACCTATACTGAATTCAGGTTAATTATAATTGATAAGTCTTGTGGGAAGTTATTTGAATTAGAGAACTTCGGCAACCACAAATGTGCTACCCCCAACAAAGATCAGATCATTCTTTCCGGCACGTTTTTTCGCTGCATCGAGTGCAATTGTTACCGAAGAATAATATTCACCAAGCAAATTATAGGCTTTTGCTTCATCTCTCAGCTCAATTGCCGGCTTTGCCCTTGGTAAATCAGGTTGACAGAAGTAATATGTAGCATTTTCAGGAAGCATTTTCAAAATCCCGGAGCTGTCCTTATCACGAAGCATTCCAATAACCATATGAAGCCGGTCAAAAGAGCTCTGTTCAATATTTTTCAGCACTTCCCTGATCCCGTCTTCATTGTGTCCGGTATCACAGATAACTAAAGGAGCTTCCTGCAACATCTGCCAGCGTCCCATTAGCCCTGTCAAGGCCTTTACCTGCCTCAGTGCCTCAATAATGTTCTGATTGGAGATTTGATAGTCAAACTCCCTCAGCTGCTTTACAGCGCTTAAAACACCTCCAAGGTTTTTTAACTGGTAGGTTCCTGTCAGGTCTAATTCAATTGTAGGAAAGCTAAAACAGGGTGGAATTGTATTCTTTTTCTGACTGACATCTACTTTTAAAAATTCAGGTGAATTTTGTTGAGAACTACTCTTTTTTATTAACCATTCTTCACTTGCAAATACTATTTTCGATTGCTGTTCTGCTGCCTTTTTGATAAAAACATCTGCTACTTCATCTTGTTTCTGACTGATTATTACAGGCACTCCTTTTTTTATGATCCCGGCTTTCTCTCCGGCGATCAGAGGCAGGGTATTACCCAGAATATTCATGTGGTCGAAAGCAATATTGCTGATCAGGGAAAGCTCCGGATGGATCACATTTGTTGAGTCCAGCCTTCCTCCCAGGCCAACCTCAATAATTGCAATATCGACCTCATTGAGAGCAAAATGCTGGAATGCCATCGCGACAGTTACTTCAAAAAAGGAGGGCTCAAGATTTTCTATAAATTCATAATTTTCATTCACAAATTTCAAAACATCCAGTTCGGATATCATTTTGCCATTGATGCGGATTCTTTCCCTGAAGTCTTTGAGGTGTGGAGAAGTGTATAAACCAGTTTTATAACCGGCTGTTTGAAGGATTGCCGCGAGCATATGTGATGAAGATCCCTTTCCATTCGTTCCACCAATATGTATTGATTTAAATTTATTCTGAGGTTCCTGAAGATGGGTGCAAAATTTTTGGGTATTAATCAGATCCGCCTTTATGGCATTAGCACCCAGACGCGAAAACATAGGAAGGCGGGAGTACAAGTAGGAGATCGCATCAGTGTAAGAATCAAAGGAGCCTTCAGGCTTATGATTTTCAGAGTTATTTTCAGGCATATTCATTAATCAGCCTTATTTCAGAAAGCTATTTTACTTTGAAATTAAACATAACCACCCCAATCTGAACCTCTGGTGCAGATTCAAGCTTATTCAATGAAGATCCGATAACAGCCAGGCGGCATTTTTCCCAGATTTCTTTATCAGATAAGGTAGTGCCTTTCACTCCAGGAATTGCGTTTACAACAACCCCATTTTTATCAACAAAAATCCGTACAGCTACCCGGCCATATTTTTGTCCGCTATCTTTAGGGGGTGTCAAATTGGTGAATCTACGACTCTTTAAATCCAGACTATAAGGGCCATTACCTGAACCTCCCTCACCATAATCGGGTGATAGAGGATCACCATTTGTGCTTCCCTGATTTCCTGCAACAGTACCTGTTCCATCGCCTTTACCCAAGCCATCATTTTTTTTGCCTTTGTACAGGGCATTTTGATTAACTACAGGTTTATTTTCTTTCGCAGGAGTAGAAACAGCCGGTGCTTTGGCACTACTCTTTTCCTTTGTTATCACTTCAGGGGCATCTTCGTTATCCTGAGTCGCAATTGTCTTGTCTGAAACTTCCGAATTGGATTCATTTGAAGTGGTATTCTCCATAATCACCTTATCCGGTGAAGTGCTATTGGCATCTGGCGAAGTAGAGGGTTCTTCAACGCTCATGTAATCATCCCCCATACCAAATTCAGAAGTACCATAATTCACAATTATTCCGCCAGTACCGGTATCCGGTTCAACACGGCTGGCAATAATAAAATAGCTGATCACCAAAAATGCCAGCATTATACCCGTAGAAATGGCATAGGCTTTTGGGTAATTATTTTCTTCCAGTCGGCGGTATTCGATCATTTTTTTGTTTCTGTCGCTAAAACAAGTTTTACCTTCAGTTTATTTGCAATATCTGTCAATTCGATCACATTTTCAATGGCTATTGTGCGATCAGCATATAATATTATAGTTAAGTCAGGAGCCGCCTTTTGATAAGTTTCTATGCTTTGAAACAGATTTGCTGCATCCACCTGTTTTTTCTCAACATAATATTCCAGGTCCTTTGTTATCGAAACATTGATCGTTTTCTGTGGAATGGACTGTCCGGAATTGGATCTTGGTAAAAACAATTTAACCACATTGGGATTGGCAACAGCTGATGCCAGCAGAAAAAACAGCAGCAGGAAAAACATGATGTCATTTAATGCTGAGGTATGAACCTCAACGTTCCCTCTTTGTCGTTTTCTTAAATTCATTTGCCAGGCTCCTCCAATAAGTCAATAAATTCAATAGCATCAGTTTCCATTTTCAGGATAATCCGATCTACCATAATATTCAATATATGATACAGCACATAGGCAATAATACCGATAATAAGTCCGGTCGCTGAGGTGATCATTTTCACATAAAGACCACCAGATATGGTACCAATTTCAATAATTCCCTTAACAGAAACTTCATGGAAGATAGTAATTACCCCTATGATTGTACCAACGAAACCGAGCATTGGTGCAATTCCTGCAATGATACCAAGTATACTTATGTTTTTTTCCAGCTTCGATACTTCCAGTTTACCTACATTTTCAATGGCACCTTCAATATCCTTAATTGGCCTACCTATACGTAGCAAACCTTTCTCAAGCATTCTGCCCAAAGGGGTGTTGCTATTTCTGCAAATGGCCAGTGCAGAATCAAGTTTAGCAGATTTAATGCTCTGCTTCACCTGGAGCATAAGATTCATTTCGTCTTTGGAGGCCTTGCGAATGGTTAAATAACGTTCCACAAAAATGACCAGGCCAATAAAGGCCAGAAGTGCGAGCGGCAACATTACCCAGCCGCCTTTGAACAAGAGCTCAATGAATCTTAATTCTTCACTGGTTGGCATTGTTTGAATGGTTGAAGCTGCAGTATCAGCTACAGGTTTTAATGTGTCAATTTGCAGTAATAACATTCTTATGGATTTTTTAACGGTTTAACCCTGGCTATCCAGGCATCTTTATTTATCTCTTTTTTAATACGATTAAGTTCAAGGGTAGCAGGCCTTTCTTCGCTGAATGTCCCAAAGCTTATCTTGAGCATCTTTCCAGGTAAATTTTCAACTATTTTTGCTTTAATTCCCTTTGTATTCATCTCTTTGATAAACGTTTCGGCATCAATTTTTCTCGAAAACGCAGCAACTATTATTTCGTAGGTAATATCCTGATTAGCTTTGGGAATTTTTTCCTCAATTGATGCATCTACTGGTTTAGCTTCAACTATTGCTTGTGTTTTTACCTGCATTGTGTCTTTTTTTGTTCCACTACTGTCAAGCGGCTCAATAATGCTATCTACTAATGCTGAAGCAGTGGTGCTTGAATCATTGATTGGTTCAATTAAGGCTTCAGTTTTAACCTTAGGAGACATCATATCCTTTACAAAACTGTTGAAACTCTTGTCAAAATAAAATAAGGCAAGCAAGGATGCAATAATTGCAAGGAAACTGATTACAAGAATAGGCACGAGCCTGGCTTTAGGGACCTCTTCAAATATTTCTTGTTCAGCTTCGTCTTTTTCGACTTCGTCTTTTTTTTCTGGAGTCTCTACTATTACATCTTTCTTTAAGGTGGAAACTACGGCTACATTAAATTCAGGAATTGGGTTTAAGCCATAAAATTTATCAGTAATTCCAAAACTATTTGAAGGCTTAAAAGTCAGCTGGTCATTTATTTTATACAGAGTTCCAAGGTGATTAATTTCTACTGCGTCAGAACCATTCAGTACATCCAGGATTGTTTCCGTGAATTTTTTGATCAGTTCTTCAGATGAAGAAATGCTAAGACTTCTCTTCATGCTGATATATTCACTCAAACCTGAAAAGCTGAAAACATCTTTTTTGAAAGATAAATGATAGGAGGGTGGATAAAATAAATTACTGTGCTTATCAAAAGTACCGGCAATTCTTTCTTTATAAAATGTACCTAAACCAGCGACGCTTACTTCATCCTGCTCACCTAACAATTCTGCGATGTAAAGTCCGATTTCCATTGTTGGTAAAGTTAATTTTTAATTCTAATTAGCCAAAAAATGCATCAGAACGCATAGTTAATACCGCCCAAAACATTCATACCTAGCTTTGGATAATAAAGAAATCGTTGATATGACTGGCCGGTAAGATTATTAGCCCGAATATAGACTCCCAATTTCTTATTCACCTTGTACTCTGCACCTGCACTCAGGTCGATAAATCCATTTATACTTTTAGATGTAAATGTTCCGGGCGCAGTACCATTTACCCTGGCATAAACTTCTTCCTGAAATAAAGCCTCAGCGTCAATGATTACTTTCCGGTTTATCTGAAACCGCGCATTTGACATCAGCCGTAGTTTGGGTTTAAACCAGGCTTCTTGCTCTGTGGCAAGAGTATAATCAAAGAGTTGAGCCTTAGCAGTCATATTCAGAAATTCGGAGGCTTTTACATTGATTTCTCCTTCAATTCCTAAAATCTTACTTTGCCCATTATCGTAAATAGTTTCAAATCGGTTTATAAGTGCCGGACTATTTACAAACAGTTGAAGATCGTCCATGGTTTTGTACCATGCCATTATTTTATACCCGAATTCAGCACTTGCATTCCCTTTTACACCGCCATATACATTCATTTTCTCTAATGAATTTTTTATAGCAATATTTTTATTTAAATATGGGTTCTCAAAGGAAAGATCTCTTAAATTGGTCTTTAAAACATCTCCATTTACACCGGCAAACAGGGTAGCATATCCCTGTATTATTGGAAGTTCTGCTGAGACTGCAGGGAAAATATTAAGCCTTGACTGTGTCCCAAATTCCTGGACAATGTTTGCACCAATATTAAGATTGAAACCGCTTGTTTTAAGTTTTATATAGGGATTAGCTCGCAGGATATTGTTTCCGACCTTATATGCGAGGTCTTTTGTGGAGGTCATATCTATTGAAGCATTTACACCTATGTTTGATTGTTTCACTGATTTATTCAGGGAGCCCCGTATTAATACAGAACTTTCACGCGCATCATCAATATTACTGAATTGATAAGCATTGATATTAGCAGAATAATTGAATGATGAAGATTCAGAATAGTTATTCGCAATCTCGGCTTCTGCACCAATTGTGCTGAAGCGTTGTTTGCTCATATCGGCAGCGACTACAGATAATGGGTCAAAACCATAGAAATTAGTTGCATTTCTGTCGTATATCAATCTTCCGCTCACTGCGTAATCATCAGCTATTGATCTTCCGAACAAACCGAATTCCTGTCTCGAAAATTGCTGCATACTTAGATTGCCTTTCTGGGAGAGGTGTTTTAAAAATGCACCACCTTGCAAACCTTCATCCCTGCCGGTATTGATATAAACCTCACCTAATGTAGTATTGAAATTTCCTGCCCCAACTTTTGCATAGTTATTGGACAGAACAACTACAGGCTCATCAGCCATTTTCTGTGCCTGCAACTCTTTAATATTGGTGTTTAAATCCAGTTTTTTGTCGATGATGTTATACGTAAGTACAGGTTTAAATGCCGCAACAGTATTCATATCCGGATTTCTCCTGATTTTAACAGCATCTGCCAGAACAGGTTTATACGGCCTTACAACTTCAATTTCTTCGATAAGTGTTACACCGGCAGGCGGTTGCTGAGCCGGTGGATTCTGATCTTTTTTGTCCTGCGCACTGCTCAGTACCGATAAACTAAATAGACTAAAGAACAGAGTATATTTAAATGTATTTGTATTCATTATTTGGTGCGTTTATTCAGTAAATCCAACTTTTCTGTAGCCAGCGTCAGAATGTCATCGTCTTTATTTTCATAATTCTCAATGATACTTTGGAGGGTACTTTTTGCCTGAAAAATATCTTTGATTGCGACGTAGTTATCAGCGATCAGGATATAGGTTTTTGCAACCCAGTAATCATGGGATGGCATTTTATTGGTCAAGTCAAATGCAGTTGCAAGCGATTTTTTATAATCTTGTTTTTTATACTGAAGATCGGCCAGAAGATATTTTGCCTCGGCACCGGTTACAGTCTGGGTACTATCTACAATTGCTTCAATTTCTTTTACAGCCTGAATCGTATCACCAATTGCCAGATTTGCTTTACCTGCATATAAACCTGCCCTGAAAATATCTTCTTCAGATGATTTTTCAGATTCTCTGATGAATTTGACATATTTAAGGGTTTCATCAGGCAAGCCCATACTTGCATAAGCTTCCATCAAATTGTTTACAGCGAAATTGTAATTTGATTTGTATTCTGAAGTAAGTTCCAGCTTTTTAAGGTGCACTATAGCTTCATTATACTTTTTCTGGGAGATGTAAATTTTGGCAATACTCATCAATGCCCTTTCCGTGTAGTCACTGGTCCAGTCGTTTAGAATGTATTCATAATCAGCAATAGCTTCATCCTGACGTTTGAGCCGCACCAGACTTTCAGCTCTGATGAATTTGGCGTGTTTATCATGTACGGCTTTTGGGAATTTATCGAAGTAGGCGTTGACTGACTCAAAAGTACCCTGATAATCAGCGTTTAAAAATCTGTTGTTTGCAGCCTGAAAGGTAATGTTGTCCTGTTCATATAAACTCAGGTTACCAATACTGGTGCTGTTTGCATAATCCAGAAAACCCGTAGCATCTGATCTCTGCAGATAAATGTTCTTGATGGATTCAAGAGCCAGTTTAGCTTCATCGGTAGTGGAATACTCACTGATCACACGCTTGAAGGTAACCAGAGCCGATTCCTCCTGATCCTGATTTAATTCAACAAGACCAATAGTGAATAGTGCTCTTGGTACATAACTGCTTCGAGGATATTTTTCAATTAATACGCTAAGATCAGTTTTGGCAATTTCATAATCTCCTTTGATAAAATAAGTATATGCGATTTCAAATCCTGCGTCATCCGAATAATTGGATTTAGGAAATTGCTGCAGTAATGATTGATGGGTTACAATTTTTAAATCATTCTGACCTTGTAATCCCTGAATCATACCCCGCTGAAACATCGCATAATCTTCACTTGATGTTTTATAGGAAATGATCCGGTCATAATATCCTAAGGCATCACCATAATCCTTTAGTACAAAATAGGAATCTGCCAGTCGGAGTACTGCATCATTGATCGTGTTGATATCTTTTTCATTTCCCTGAAGAAAGCGTTTGAAATAGGTAGCTGCCTTTCTATAACTTTCATGCTCAAATGCAGCATAAGCCAGAGCGTAATGTGCAAAATTGTAAACATCAGTTTTTTTCGCAGCCGGGAGATTCATAAACTTCTCAAAATTGTCGACAGATTCTCCAAACTTCCTGACTTCGTACATCGCCTCAGCAAGCCAATAAGTTGAAAGTGCATGAATCTCATTATCTACCACATTGGTATTTGAACGCATGAACATAGAAATCCCATTCTGAAATGCCCGCTCATTATAATATTCAAGTCCCCGGAAATAGGTAACTTTTTGATAAACAGCATTGGCCTCCTTGTTCCTGTTCGGAATGCTCTCAAGAATATCAATTGCATCTTTGTAATTTTTGGTAGTTAGCAGAATCTCTCCAAGTAGGATTTTAGCTTCATCCAGCTTTTCTGAATAGGAGTAAGTTTTAATAAATTGCTGGGTAGCATCCAGGGCAACCTGATGAAAATCAAGCTCATAGGATAATTTAGCATAATTGAACAAGCCCTCTTCCTGTAATTTTTTATCAAAACTTAATCTGGAGGCTTTAAAAAATGCACTTCTTGCTCCCTGTTTATTTCCTGTCTTTAGAAATGACTCTCCCAAAGCAATCATACCACTCTGAAAATACTGATCCGTAGTTTCAAGTTTTTCGAGTTCAGTGATTGCATTCTTAAAATCCTTTAGTTTATACCAGGTATAACCAATCTGATAATTATCCTGATTATTCTGTGTTTTGCCCTGATCATTCTTCTGGAAGCTTTTGTAATAGATTCCGGCATTCGTATAATCAGACTTTGCAAAAAAGGAAGCGCCTACAATCCGAAACATTTCTGTTTCATAGAGTTGTTTTGTAGATTTCAATATCGGTATGGCATAATTAAGCACATCGTCGTAACGCTGATCCAGAAAATACATCGCCGAAATATAATAAGGGTAACTGCTTTCATAGGGTTTTGACCCCTTTAATCTTTCAAACTCAGTTAATGCAGTTTTATAATCTTTTTGCAGGTAGCTGATATAGGCAAAATAATAGATTGAAAGTTCGTTGTAAGTACTTTTCTCATTTCTAAGTTCAGCAAATATTGGCTTTGCTTTATCATTGTCTTTGATCTCAAAATAGGAGTAAGCCAGTTTATATCTGTATTCAGCAGATTCTTTCCCTGAAATATTGTTGTCCTCCAGTTTTGTTAACCATTCGATTACCTTAGGATAATTCTTCTTTTTAAAGTATGATTTGCCAAGGTGATAATAAGCGAGTTTTGTATAATTATTTGCAGGATAATTATCTATAAAATCAATAAACAAAGACTCTGCATCACTGTTTTCTAACTCAAGTGCACACAAAGCAATATAGAACTGAGAGTTTTCTTTTAACAAACTTAATTCCGGATTTGATTCTGGCCGGGCCGAGCTTGTTTGTTCAAATTGGCCTACACGACTAAACTGTTGCGATGCTGCGGCGTATTTTCCCTGATCCAATAGTTCTATTCCGCCTGTATAAAACCGATTGATCTCAATCCAGGCAGTGTTTTGTGCCAGGAGGGGAGCAGCTAAAAATGTCAGCAGGAGAGTGAAAATTGCGTATTGTCTAAGCATAAGAAACCAAAAATAATTCCCGCTAATTTACTCGAAAGGCTTTTAGGCTATTCACATTAGTAATTAACATGTGTTGAAAACAGAGTTATAACGAAAAATAATAAATGATGTTATGGCAGATCTAAAAATCAGGAAGGTCAGTCAGAAAAAATAGAATTATTTGTTTCTCTGGTTTGCGAGGAGATATAATACTGCCATCCGGATAGCTACCCCGTTTTCTACCTGATCTAGTATGATTGACTGTTTACTGTCTGCAACATCGCTGGTGATTTCCACCCCACGGTTAATAGGACCCGGGTGCATGACGGTGATTTCCTTATCCAGTGAATTAAGGATTTGTTTATTTAAACCATACATCATCGAATATTCCCTTAGAGAAGGGAAGTATTTTATATCCTGCCTCTCGAGTTGTATCCGAAGCATATTAGCGACATCGCACCAGTTTAGGGCTTTCATTAGGTCATGCTCTACCTTTACACCCAGTGTCTCTATATACCTCGGGATCAAGGTGCTCGGACCACAGACCATAACTTCAGCACCTAATTTTTGCAGGCATAGAATGTTTGACAGTGCAACTCTTGAATGAAGTACATCACCAATGATCGCTATTTTCTTACCTCTTACAACACCATATCTCTCACGGATTGAAAATGCGTCAAGAAGTGCCTGTGTTGGATGCTCATGTGCGCCATCTCCGGCATTGACAATCTGGGCGTCTACATGCTTGCTTAAAAACACTCCTGCACCCGGGTATGGGTGTCTCATGACAACCATATCAACTTTCATTGAGAGGATATTATTTACTGTGTCGATCAGAGTTTCTCCTTTACTGACAGAGGAGGAGGAAGCAGCAAAATTTACTGTATCGGCAGAAAGTCTCTTCTGAGCAAGTTCAAAGGACAGACGGGTTCGGGTTGAGTTTTCAAAGAAAATGTTGGCAATGGTAATATCACGCAAGGAGGGAACCTTTTTTATAGGTCTGTTCAATACATCTTTAAAGGTATCGGCAGTTTCAAATATCAATTCAATATCTCGAAGGGTGAGATCTTTTATTCCCAGCAGGTGTTTAGTGCTTAAAGTTTGAATTGTTTCTGCCATTATTTTTCTGATAGTAAGATTACTTTGTCCTCCTGATCAGTTTCTTTCCAACTGACGATAACTTTCTGTGAGGCAATTGTGTCGACCTTAATTCCGATATAATCGGCTTCTATTGGTAAGTGTCTTGAAAACCGCCTATCGACAAGAGTGAGCAGTTCAACTTTCCCCGGCCTTCCGAAGGATTGTAAAGCATCCATTGCTGCCCTGATGGTTCTGCCGGTCCATAAAACATCATCTACCAGGATAACCTTTTTGCCTTCAATAATAAAATCGATCTCTGTACTGCTGGGTATCAATAATCCATCTTTTCGGCGGAAATCATCCCTGAAAAATGTAATGTCCAGGTTCCCGCTTTCAATTTTAACCTTAGGAAGGCTGATTTTTAATTCCTCAATGATACGTTTTGCAAGGAAAATTCCACGCGGCTGAATACCGAGTATTACAGAGTTTTCAAAAAGATTGTGATTTTCAATTAACTGATGGCAAAGGCGCTGTATGGTGATCTGGAATTTGGGACCGTCAAGCAAGGTTAGTTTTTGCATCTTGGTTTAATTTGAGTAAAAATAGGGAAAAAAGATAAAAGCAGAAAGGATTAAGCTAAAAGTTTGCATTAAGTTTTAGTTGGAAGGAATAAAGTATGGGGAAGGGATGGAGACGATAGCTATCGGGTGGGAAAATGAGATAACAAAAAAGCCCTGATGAAAATCAGGGCTTTCAAGAATATTAAAAATTAGCTTATTCTGCTTTTTCTTCAGTCGCTTCTGCTACTTCTGTACTTGCAGCTGCATCGTCTTCAGTTTTCTTTGCTTTCTTGGCCTTGCTTTCTGCACCTTCCATCTTCTCTTTCAATTGTGCCAATACACCCAGATCACCTAAAGTTGATTTTTCTACAGACTCTTTTACCTTTTTAACGGCAGTAGTTGTTGCTTTGGCTTCTTTCTTTTTAGCGTTGAACTCTTCTTTGCGTTCTTCAGCTTTAGCCTCTTCCCAGATACGGGCATGAGAAACTACAATACGCTTTGAGTCTTTGTTAAATTCAATGATTCTGAAATCTGCAGTTTCCTCAGCTTTAACTGAACTGCCATCTTCTTTAACCATGTGTTTTGAAGGAGCAAATCCTTCAACACCATAAGGTAAAGCTATGATTGCTCCTTTATCAGTTACTTTTAATACAGTACCTTCGTGGATAGAATCCAGCGTAAATACAGTTTCAAAAGTCTCCCAAGGATTTTCTTCTAACTGTTTGTGGCCTAAGCTCAATTTACGGTTAGCCTCATCAAGTTCTAAAACAACCACATCAAGTTCTTCACCAACTTTAGTGAATTCATTAGGATGGTTAACTTTCTTAGACCATGAAAGATCAGAAATATGAATCAATCCGTCGATACCTTCTTCAATTTCAACAAACACCCCAAAATTGGTCATGTTTTTAACAACAGCTTTGTGTTTGCTTCCGATAGGGTAACGTTCAGCGATGTTTTTCCATGGATCAGGGGTAAGTTGTTTGATACCAAGGCTCATTTTACGCTCGTTACGATCTAAAGTCAATACCTGAGCTTCAACTTCATCACCAACTTTCAGGAATTCCTGTGGGTTACGAAGATTTTGAGACCATGACATTTCAGAAACGTGAATCAAACCTTCAACGCCCGGAGTAATTTCAAGGAATGCACCGTAATCTGCAACAGTTACGATTCTCCCTTTAACTTTAGATCCAATTTCTAATGCTGTATCTAATGCTTCCCAAGGGTGTGGTGTCAATTGCTTTAGTCCTAATGCGATACGTTTTTTCTCGTCATCAAAGTCTAAAACAACAACATTGATCTTCTGATCAAGGTTTAATACTTCACGTGGATGCTCTATGCGGCCCCATGAAATATCAGTTATGTGTAATAAACCGTCTACTCCACCAAGGTCAATGAACACACCGAAATCGGTGATGTTTTTAACTGTACCTTCAAGTACTTGTCCTTTTTCCAGTTTCGCAACGATTTCAGTTTTTTGATTTTCTAAATCGTCTTCAATCAGCACTTTGTGGGATACAACAACGTTTTTGAACTCATGATTGATTTTAACAACCTT
>CAYHGN010000112.1:0-12894 GCA_964356005.1 uncultured Sphingobacterium sp. | reverse complement strand
ATTATCTCATTTGCTCATTAAACCCCCATCGCATACAAAATAATATTCACACCAAATTTGGTATTATCTTCTGCGTAAAAGCGCTTGTTCCTGAAATCATAATCCCATTCACAGCCATAATCTTTATTGCTATACAGTACTCCAATACGGCCGTTAATTTCTATCGCTTTCAGATAATCATGAACCAGATCATCACCCCAGCCATTTAACTCAAAAGAAGTAGTTGGAGGTCCCTTTTCAAATTTGAAAAAAGAGTTATAAATCTCATGGCTATTGGGTATTTTCTTCAAAGCCGCAGGTCCGAACAAGGAACTCATTTGCGCTTCAAATGATTTTGCAAAAAGACCGTCTATGTCATGATTACAATCATCCACAAAAACGAAGCCCCCATTCTTCACATATTTCTTAAAATTGACCTTTTCCTGCTGATTAAATTGAACCAGCTTATGTCCGCTGAGATAAGTAAAGGGATACAAAAACAGCTCATTATCAGCCAGATCCACAATTTTTTCTTCCTGATTTATTGGAACAGTGGTATACTCTACCAGTGAGTGTAACAGATTTGCAGGCATACGCTGATCGGTATCCCAGTTTCCTGACCGATATTTTATTCTTGCAAATGTGAACCTTGAACTAAACATTCAACTAAATTATTGCTATAATTATTCCGAAAAGAGTTTTCGGGGCTATTTTATGTAAATTAGCTGATATCCCGACATAAATTCTCCTCGTTTCAACCAATTTATTTTTAATTTTCCCAATTATTACAATCCGCTAACCAGCAATCATTATTCAGAATTTTGGAAATTTCAGAGCACAATATTAAAACAATCCTGGCTAAACTTCCGGGATTAAAGAAAGAGGTTCAAAAAATAATCGTAGGTCAAGATCAGGTATTGGAGGAACTGATCATTACTTTAATGGCAGGTGGTCATTGCCTTTTGGAAGGTGTTCCCGGACTTGCGAAGACCCTGATGGTCAAAACTCTCTCACAGGCACTCGACTTATCCTTCCGCAGAATACAATTCACACCCGATTTAATGCCAACCGATATAATAGGCACTGAGATTTTGGAGGAAGATCATGCGACCGGTAAACGCTTTTTTAAGTTTAACAAAGGTCCATTGTTCGCAAATATCATTCTTGCCGATGAAATCAACCGGACACCTCCAAAAACACAATCTGCATTACTTGAAGCCATGCAGGAATTTGAGGTAACCTACGGCGGACAAACTTATCCACTGGATCGACCATTCTTTATTCTGGCAACTCAGAATCCTATTGAGCAGGCAGGCACTTATCCTCTGCCTGAGGCACAATTGGACCGTTTTCTTCTCTTTGTGAAGATCGGTTATCCAAGCGAGCAGGAGGAATATGGAATTCTGAGCAGCACAACAGGTTCAAAAACACAAACTGTGGAACCGGTTTTAACAGGAGAAGATATTCGGCAGATCCAATCCCTGGTGCGGGACGTGAGTATCAGCGATGACCTGATAAATTATGTTGGAAAACTGATTCGTACAAGCCGTCCGGATACAACGACATCAGATTATGTTAAAGAATGGGTGAGATGGGGCGCAGGTCCGCGTGCCGGGCAGGCACTAATCCTGACCGCCAAAGCCAGAGCACTTTTAAAAGGTCGTTATGCCGTGATTATGGAAGACCTTCATAACATGGCCTACCCTGTTTTAAGGCATCGTATTCTGGTAAATTTTAAAGCAGAAGCAGAAAATGTGAATACCGACCTCGTTACCGCCGAACTGATCAGGACAATCGAAAGACCGAAGATTAATGTTTAGAGATTCCACAAAAGATAAGTTCTAAAATTCTAATGAATTCTCGCATCACATATCTCATGTCTCACATCTCATATCTCATATCTCACATCTCATATGAGTAAATTATTAAACCCGAAAGTCTTGATGGCTATCAAAGATCTGTCACTCGCTGCAAAAACGGTTGTCGATGGATTCATGACGGGGATTAATAAAAGTTCAATTAAAGGTCCCGGACTTGAATTCAGCCAGTACCGAAGCTACCAGCCGGGTGATGATCTGCGTTGGCTAGACTGGAAAATGTATGGACGTTCTGATCGTTATTATATAAGAGAATCAGAGGTTGAAACCAGTATTTCAGTCAGGTTCCTCATCGATGCCAGCGGATCAATGAATCATGAAGATGGAGGGCTTAGAAAAATAGATTATGCCCGCTATCTGGCTGCTTCACTGGCCTATCTGGCGAATTTACAGGGAGATGCTATCGGCCTGTATGTTTTCAACGAAGATGGTTTATTTTCACTCGCTTCCCGCCAGGATTTTCAACATCTTGCCAGACTGTTTCATCAGCTTGAAGGAATTAATGCAGGAGGAAAATTCACTAAACCGATCCACTATAAAGATATTTATTCAGGTTCCAGAAAAAGGGAATTGCTGGTCTTTATTACCGATTTGTACGAACAGAATGGAGAGATCTTCAATTTGCTCGACACCCTTACGGCATTAAAAAATGAGTTGATTGTTTTTCACCTGATGGGAAAAAATGAAATCGATCTTGATTATAAAGGTTACACGGAAGTTGAGGATTTAGAAACCGGTGAAACCGTTAAAATTGATGCAACAACTTCTAAAAATTACTACCAGGAAAACCTGGAAAAATACCTCTCCCAATTAAGAATGAATTTACTCGACAGGCAGATCAATTACAGGCTAATTAGTATGGATCAGCCTTTGGATCAGGCACTTCGTGATTTTTTAAATCAACGAAATAAATTAAGGTCTTAAATGTTCCAGCTCCTCAACCCCATATGGCTTTTTGGAATCAGTGGAATAATCATTCCATTGCTAATTCATTTGTGGAATGTTAAAAAAGGTAAAACACTAAAAATCGGCAGTGTAAGCCTGCTCGGAGAAAGTTCCAGACAAAACGCCCGCAGTCTGCGCCTTCTGGATTTACTTCTTTTATTGTTACGTTGCCTTCTGATCATTTTTGTTTCAATATTACTCGCAGAGCCTGTATGGATTAATACAAATAATGCCGACCAGAAAGGGGGCTGGATTTTAATTGAAAATGATAATTTCACTGAAACTTATTCCCAGTTTCAAAAAGAAATAGATTCTCTGGATCAGGCAGGTCTTGATCTCCATTTATTTGAACCGGGATTTCAATCTGCTGACATTAACAAACTGAAGAACTCCAAAATCATTAGGGATAGTACTGCTGCTCCGCTTTCCTATTGGTCGCTTCTCCGAATGCTTGATCAGGAAATCCCAACAGGTAAGGAAGCCTATATTTTCACATCAAACCGGCTTAATCGATTTAGAGGTGAGCGCCCTGAAATTGTCACAAAAATTAAGTGGAAAACATATACACCAAAAGATTCCACTGCTACATGGATAGAAAGTGCCTGGTTTAATAATGACTCGATCAGGGCAATAATTGCTCAAACTGATCCAAAAGGAATTAAAAAGATTCCTGTAAATATTGATCCTTTTGATAGAAACTCAGCATTTACCATTGACATTCAGGACAGAAATTCTAGTCTCAGCTTTAAAAATCCATCTGCATTAAAGCAAATACCTGTGAATATTGATACCTCCACAATACGGATCGCTGTTTATGCTGATAATTTCAAAAAAGATGCAGAATACCTGATTGCGGCGATCAGAGCAATCCAAAAATATACCGAAAGAAAGATTGAAATAAGTTCGGTAAATACAGGATTAATAAGCGGAGAGCAAAACATGGTATTTTGGCTTTCAGAAAAAAAACTTTCTGAAGTTCAGATTAAAAACCTCAGGCCAGGCTCATCCCTGTTTATTTACGAGAAAGGTAAAACTAAGGAAGTAAACAGCCTCATTGTCTTGCCGGAACAGTCATTGCAAAAAGAATTAATTGCGCTGCGAAAAAGGATTCACCTTGAAAACCGGTCGAAAAATAATTTCGCTGTCTGGGAGGACGGATTCGGGCAGCCATTACTGGACCTTGAAATCACTAATAAAATAAAACTTTATCATTTTTATTCCCGTTTAAATCCTGAGTGGAACGGTTTGGTCTGGAATGAAGATTTTGCAAAAATTCTTGTAACACTTGTAATTCCATCAGTTAAGAATCTATATTCAGATCTTTATGACCGCAGATCTGCTGGCAGATCATGGATTAACCCTGCATTTGCAGAGATCAAATCAGGAACAGCAAATCAAAACACTGAATCAGATCTTAAACAGGTGTTTTGGATAAGCCTGATGCTCCTGTTACTTACCGAACGCTGGCTTTCATTCAGAAAAAACTTAAACTGAGATGGGGAACATGGGGGGGAAACAAAATATCATTAAAATCAGGAAGCTCTGGATCAGCTCATGGCTGCTTTCTGCCACCTTGATTGCAGCAGCGATTGCAGCCCTCAACTTCTTTGTATGGAGTGAATTTGCGAAAGTATCTTTCTGGTGGATTCCGGGAATTTTTATACCACTGGTAGCCGGATTGATCCTGAGATCAGAAATTTTGAATCTCAGCTTGAATAACGTTGCAAGGCTGTTGAACCAAAGCTATCCTAAGCTCGAAGAAAGCTCGGATCTGTTTCTGAAAACAGAAAATTCACTCAATACTCTTGAAAAATTGCAGATCAGGAAAATTGAACCCGAACTAAATGCTATTAAAGCTCCTGCTTCCATTTATCGTCGCCTGAAGATCTCAACCCTGATCTTTTTGATTTCCCTGCTCATTTCATTAGTGCTAAGCAGGTTTGACCTGATTAACAGAATAGGCATTGCTCAGAATACCGGTAAGAATTCAAATCTGCCTGAGCAAAAAGAGACCCTGCTCCCGGGAATTGAATCAATCGGCCTGAGGATAAGTCCACCGGCGTATACCAAAAAGCCATCGAGAACACAAAAACAATTTTCAGTTAGGCTTGAGGAAGGTTCAGTTATTCGTTGGGAAATTGAGACCAACCAGCCGGTTAAAAGCCTGGAATTCATTTTTAATGATAAGCAAAACATGAGCCTTCGCGCCGTGAACAAAGAAAAAACAAGATGGGTCGCTAATAAAAGAATCGACAGCTCCGGATTTTACCAAATTAAACTGGATGATAAACTTTCAGAACTCTACAAGCTCGAAACTATAAAAGATCGGCCGGCGCTGATCCAGATCATAAGTCCTGAACAATACAGTAACATCGACATTGGAGAACCCAAAAAGACCACATTAAGCGTGCAAATCAATGACGATTACGGAATTACAGATGCATTTATTTCAGCAACCATAAGCCGTGGCAAAGGCGAAGGTGTACAATTTAAAAATCAAAGAATTGGTCTTGCAGCATCATTTGGTGGCAACAGGCAATATCAGTTTAAGAAAACGTTGGATCTTGAGGCAATGGGAATGGCTCCAGGGGATGAGTTGTATTTTTTCATTAATGCTAAAGATAGCCGTAAACAGGAAAGCCGTTCAGATGCTTACATCGTCACTATTCAGGATACGACTCAACTGATGAGTATGGATGGTATGCTTTCGGGTGTAAATCTGGTTCCAGAATACTTCAGAAGCCAGCGGCAGATCATTATAGATACTGAAAAACTGATTAAAGAGAGAAACCAAATCAGTGAAACAGAATTTAAAAACCGAAGTAATAACCTGGGAATTGACCAGAAACTATTGCGTTTGCGCTACGGTATATTTCTTGGTGAAGAAACAGATGAAGAGATTGGAGAAGTTCATGAAGACCATTCGGAAAATGAGGCTGCAGATTTTGGCAATGCCGAAAAAATGCTGGACGGGTATTCACACAAACATGATATCGCTGAGGATGCTACCTTTTTTGAACCAGAACTAAAGGCTCAGCTCAAATCTACTCTGGCAGAAATGTGGACTGCTGAATTACGATTGAGGACATATAAACCTGTAGATGCGCTACCATTCGAATATAAAGCCCTTCGTCTGCTGAAAGATTTGCAACAGAAATCACGGGTTTATGTTGCCAAAACAGCATTCAAGGCTCCTCAAATTAAGGCAGAAAAGAGGCTCAGTGGCGAGCTTGATAAAATTTTGCAACCTTTTGCTGAACGGAAATCTTTAAAGACCTTGGACCGGCAAAACGCAGTAAAGAGAGCTACTGCAGTGCTTGCACGTTTGAAAAATGGTGACAGAATAAGCGCTCAGGAAAATACTATCCTGAAAGATTCAGGAACTTTACTGGCCGAAAAAGCCTCAGCAGAACCTGCAGGATTTCTGAGCGGATTAACCGCCTTCAGGAGAATTATCAATGCTGGAAGTAAAGCTAAAACTGCAGATATCATAAGGGTTGAAGCTGCCTTTCAGAAAATGATCAGGGATGAAATGAAAGTGCCAAAAACTAAAAGTACCGGACCGGGATCGGCCCTTTCTGATGCGTATTTCAATAATTTAAACAGGAACAGGCCTTAATATGGAGAATAGCTTTATCATCCTATCTGCACTTGTTCTGCTTGTATTTCTTGCACTGAAAGAGATTCAGCGAAAGAATAAGTCTAAGCTAAACCTCAGAATTACTGTAAGTTGTCTTGCTGTTATTGCCCTGATCTTTATTGCAATTCCGATTACTTATCAGAAGAAAGCAGATTTAAAGGAAGAAAATACTGTGATATTGATCACTGAGGGGTTCCAGAAAGACAGTCTTAAAACATTTAAAAATATTGCTGCATTTACCACAAACCCTGTTGTAGCCAAAGAGATCAGATCTGTGAAACTGATACCGGATTTGGCAGCCTTTCTCGCTATGAATCAGCAAATTTCTAAATTTCACGTTGTGGGTTACGGACTTGAAGCTCAGGAATTAGAAGTGATGCAGGATGAGAATCTGGTTTTCCATCCTTCTCCCCTGCCTTCAGGATTGCAATCTGTTCATTGGAACAAGACCCTGACTTCAGGAGAGCAGCTTTTACTGAGCGGGAATTTCCTGAACACCGATAATAAACCGATCAAACTGATACTAAATGGTCTCGGAACGAATTTAGATTCAGTGAATATTCCTGCCGGCAAATCGGAGAATTTTCAACTCAAAACCATCCCAAAACATCTGGATAAAGCAGTTTATGCCTTGATCAGCATTACTGAAAAAGATACCACCCTGAATGAAAAAGTACCGGTATTCGTACAAGATCAGGACCCATTGAAGGTTCTTATACTATCCTCCTCTCCTAATTTTGAAAATAAATTTCTAAAGAACTGGTTGTTTGAAAATGAATATTCCATCACTGTTCGTTCATCAATCAGCAAGAATAAGTTCAGCACCGAATTTTTAAATGATAAAAGAATTAATCTGGATCGCATTACATCTTCTATTCTTGAAAATTTTGATGTACTGATCAGTGATCCAAATGAATTATCGGTACTAAGCCGGGCAGAAAATCAGTCTATACAAAATCAAGTCAACAACGGAATGGGGCTGATTATTATCGCTGACAGCATCAGAAAAGGCCAGGGCTTTTTAAGTGAAATTTTCGAAACCAGACCATTGGTTCGGGCAGATGAAAAAACGATTAGTTTGCTTTGGGATGATTATCAAACAAAGAAAATGAAATTAGGCTCTTCAGGCTCATTCAGAATACTTCCAAAAGACGGGAATCAGATGGAGGTTAGAGATGATAAAGCAAACATTATGGTAAGCAGCAAATTATTCGGCAAAGGCAGAATCCTGCTCAGCAGTATTAATGATACCTATACCTGGATATTGGGAAATGATTTGAAATCCTACTCTTCCTATTGGTCGAAGCTTATTGGGGATATTGCCAGGAAAAAAGAATTAAATTCAGTTTGGACATTAAAAAATCCTTTACCCGTGCTTAATAAGGAAACATCAATCATAATTGAAACTAATTCTGATTCTATCCCTGAAGCCCGTTCAGAAGCTGAACCGTTAAAATTCGCGCAGGATGCAGTTCTGAAATTTCAGTGGGCTGCCCCATTCTGGCCAAAGAAAATTGGATGGCATTTACTTGAATCCGGAAATTCTCAGGATTTCATTCAAACCTGGTTTTATGTCTTCAATAAAAACGACTGGGCAACAGTAAATGCAATAGAAAAAATTAAGAAGAACAAAAAAATGGCAGAAAAATCTTTTTCGGAAAGTATTGAACCAAATATTTCAGAAAGATATTACCGCGAGACAGTCCCGCCCGCTTATTTTTTCATATTATTTCTACTTTCTTGTACATATTTATGGCTTGAAGCAAAAAAGTTTTAACTTCAATAAATTAAAAATCCCGGATCTGGTTCGGGGCAACTCTACTAACCAATTAACAGGAGGACAACGTATTGAAAAGAAGTGAATTTCTCTACCTGAGTGGAATGGGAGCCGGTGCATTCATGCTTCCCGGACTATCGCTAATGGGTAATCCAATTGATCCGGCGCAGGCTTTGGATGGTATGGATGTAAGAATTAAAAAAGCATTGGCTGATGTGGCATTGAATGCTGCACGTTCAAAGGGTGCCAGTTATGCTGATATCCGCATTGGGCGTTATTTAAACCAGTTCGTTGCTACCCGCGAAAACCGGGTGCAGGGAGTGGCTAACACCGAATCGTACGGAGTAGGAATTCGCGTTATTGCTGATGGCTGCTGGGGCTTTGCCTCATCAAACAATGTCGAAAAGGAAGATATTGCCAAACTTGCCGAAAGGGCTGTGGCTGTTGCAAAGGCAAATGCCAAAATTCAGGGAGAACCTGTAAAACTTGCCCCTCAAAAGGGTTATGGTGAGGTGAGCTGGAAATCTCCAATCGAGCGGAGTGCTTTTGAAGTTCCGGTTAAAGAAAAAGTAGATCTTCTTCTTAGCACCAATGCCATTGCCATGCAAAGCGGTGCCAGTTTTGTCAATTCAGTTATTTTCGCAGTGAATGAGCAAAAATATTTTGCTTCTACCGATGGTTCCTATATTGATCAGGATATCCACAGAATCTACCCGAATTTCACAGTGACTAAAATTGATAGAAGCAGCGGAAAATTCGATACAATCCGCTCATTAAGTACCCCAATGGGTATGGGTTACGAGTATCTTGAGCCCAAAGAAAGCAGTAAGGTTAAGGGAATTGTAACGCGATATAAAGATCGTTACGACATACTGGAAGATATAAAAGCGGCAACAGCAAATGTGGATGAGAAAATGAAGGCCAAATCGGTTGAACCTGGCAAGTACGATATGGTTTTAGACCCATCCCATCTATGGCTAACCATACACGAATCTGTTGGTCATCCTACCGAGCTTGATCGTGTTCTTGGATATGAAGCTAATTATGCTGGTACCAGTTTCTTAAGTCTGGAAAGAATGAATTCCAAAAAATTCAATTTCGGTAATAAACTGGTCAATGTTGTGGCTGATAAGACTCAAAAAGGTTCATTGGGTGCTGTTGGTTATGATGATGAAGGGGTGGCATGTAAAAAATGGGACATTGTGAAAGATGGCATTCTGGTCAACTTTCAGGCTACCCGTGATCAGGCGCATATGATTGGCTTAAATGAATCACAAGGATGCTCCTATGCCCAAAGCTGGCAGGATGTACAGTTCCAAAGGATGCCGAATATTTCCTTGCAACCCGGAAAAGCGAAACTGAGTGTAGACGACATGATCAAAAATGTAGAAAAGGGTGTTTATATCATCGGTGATGGATCTTTCTCTATTGATCAGCAGCGCTATAATTTCCAGTTCGGAGGACAGATGTTTTACGAGATCAAAGAAGGTAAGATTGTTGGAATGCTTAAGGATGTGGCTTATCAGTCGAATACTCAGGAATTCTGGAATGCCTGCGGAGCAGTTTGCGATGAAAGTGACTACCGTCTGGGTGGGGCTTTCAATGATGGCAAGGGTCAGCCCAGCCAGTCGAATGCAGTTTCCCACGGTTGTTCAACCACAAGGTTTAATGGAGTTAATGTTATAAACACAGCAAGAAAAATATAAGATATGGGCATATTAAGCAAAGAAGAAGCTCAGGCAATTCTAAAAAAAGCATTGAGCTTTTCGAAAGCAGATGAGTGTGAAGTTAGTCTGAATGGTAGTGAGGGTGGGAATATCCGCTATGCACGAAATGCGGTTTCAACTGCAGGCGATATGAGTTCTATGGGACTGGCAATCAGTTCCACATTTGGCCAAAAAACCGGTTCAGCAACGATCAATGAATTTGATGATGCCTCGCTTGAAAAGGTTGTCAGAAGATCGGAAGAACTGGCTCAGTTGGCTCCGGCAAACCCTGAATATGTTACACTCGAAGGACCAAAAACCTTTGCCGAGTCTATCACTTTCAATCCGGCAACTGCTGCAGTAAATCCTGATATCAGGGCCGAAGCAGTCAGAAAAAGCCTTGAGGTTGCTAAAGCAGCAAATCTTGAAGCAGCGGGATTCCTTGAGAACACAACCAGCTTTAGGGCAATCATGAATTCCAAAGGACTTTATGCTTATAATAAGGATACGGATGTATCTTTTTCTGTTACCACCAGAAATCAGGCAGGTACTGGCTCAGGCTATGTGAGCAATAGTTTCAATGATATTGCAAAACTGGATACTCTGGCACTTACAAAAATAGCTGCAGGCAAAGCCAATGGTTCTGCCGCTGCAAGGGCAATAGAGCCAGGAAAATATACTGTAATTCTTGAACCGCTTGCCGCCAGTGACATGCTTTCAAACCTGGTCAGGGGCTTTGATGCCCGCGGTGCCGAAGAAGGCAGAAGCTTTATGAGTAAAAAAGGAGGTGGAACGCGCCTGGGTGAGCAGCTCTTCAATGAGCAGGTCAATATTTATTCAGATCCCTTTAATCCTGAACTTCCCGGTGCAACCTGGAATGGTGACGGACTTCCTGTTGAGAGAACCAGCTGGGTGGAAAAAGGGGTTGTCAAAAACCTGAGTTATTCACGTTTTTGGGCGCAGAAAAAAGGCGTAAAGGCAATCCCGGGTGCAGGTAGAATTATCATGGAAGGTGGATCCGCATCATTGGAAGACCTGATTAAAGGTACTGAAAAAGGAATTCTGGTAACCCGATTCTGGTATATCCGAAGCGTAGATCCTCAAACATTACTATTAACAGGTTTGACCCGGGATGGTACGTTCTATATCGAAAATGGAAAAATTATGTTCCCGATCAAAAATTTCAGATTCAATGAAAGTCCGATCATTATGCTGAATAATGTAGAGACCCTTGGTAAAGCTGAAAGAAATGGTAGTATGATCGTTCCACCAATGAAGATCAGGGACTTTACATTCTCTTCTCTTTCTGACGCAGTCTAAAATCATAACAATATTTAACCCATGATTAAAAAAATATCGTTATGAGAAGAAGAGATTTTCTATATATATCGGGGATTGGAGTCGGAGCATCTATGCTTCAGTCTATACCGGTCATTGGCCGGGATATCGCGTTTGAAGAAACCTTGATCCCTGTTGATACTGCCCTGAAAAAGCGATTGGCAGATATTGCCTTAAATGCTGCCCGTTCTAAAGGAGCAACGTATGCCGATGTCAGGATTGGAAGATACCTGAATCAGTTCTTAACTACCCGCGAAAACAGGGTTGAGAACATCAGCAATACCGAATCCTATGGTATGGGTATTCGTGTTATTGCTAATGGCAGTTGGGGATTTGCATCCATCGATCAGTTGACGGAAGATAATATTGCCCGAGCGGCAGCAACTGCAGTTCAGATTGCAAAAGTGAATTCAAAATTGCTTACAGAACCGGTAAAACTTGCGCCTCAAAGAGGTTATGGTGAAGTCAGCTGGAAAACTCCAATTGAGAAAAATGCGTTTGAGATTCCGATCAAGGAGAAAACTGAACTTCTGCTGGCAGTGAATGATGTTGCATTGAAAGGTGGTGCCAATTACATCAATTCATCACTTTTCCTGGTCAATGAGCAGAAATACTTCGCTTCTACTGAGGGTTCCTATATCGATCAGGATGTACACAGGCTCTGGCCAACCTTCACGGTGACTAAAATAGATCCAAAATTAGGGAAATTTGAAACCCGGAATTCCCTCAGCTCTCCGATGGGTATGGGTTATGAATACCTGATCCCGAAGAAGGAAGAGGAGATCGACGGATTATTTACGATCTACAAAAATCGATACAATATGCTGGAGGATGTGACAACTGCAAGCCGGCATGTTGATGAGAAGTTGAGATCCAAACCTGTAGAAGCGGGGAAATACGATCTGGTGATCGATCCCACCAATTTGTTCCTGACCATACACGAATCAGTAGGTCATCCTTCAGAACTCGACCGAGTATTGGGTTATGAAGCCAATTATGCAGGAACAAGTTTCCTTACTCTGGATAAATGGGAGAGCAAGAAATTCAATTTTGGAAGCAATATTGTCAATTTTGAAGCCGATAAGACTCAGAAGGGCTCATTAGCGGCTGTTGGATACGATGATGAGGGTGTAAAATGCAAGAACTGGGATATTATTAAGGATGGCATATTGGTCAATTATCAGACCATCCGGGACCAGGCCCATATTTTAGGCCTGCCCGAATCACAAGGCTGCTGCTACGCCGACAGCTGGAGTAGCGTGCAATTCCAGCGCATGCCAAATGTTTCTTTAAAACCTGGGAAAGCAGCACTCAGTCCGTCGGATATGATAAAAAATGTTGAGAAGGGGATTTACATTTTCGGACGTAACTCCTACTCAATCGATCAGCAGCGATATAACTTCCAGTTCAGCGGACAACTTTGCTTTGAGATCAAAGACGGCAAGATCGGCGGACTGTTGAAGGATGTTGCATATCAGGCAAATACTCAGGAATTCTGGAATGCCTGTTCAGCTATCTGCGATGAAAAAGATTACCGAACCGGAGGATCTTTCTTTGACGGAAAAGGACAACCAAGCCAGGTTAGTGCGGTATCGCATGGTTGCTCTACAACCTTGTTTAAGGGGGTGAATG
>CAYHGN010000111.1:0-13056 GCA_964356005.1 uncultured Sphingobacterium sp. | reverse complement strand
GAGGTTCCCACTTTCGTGGGAATTGACAACGGTTGTTTAGGGTTAGGGAGATTCCAGCCTTCGCTGGAATCGAAGTACTAAACCCTATGCTAAATGATGTTTCGTTTAAATTATTATTTTCAATATGTATTTCAGGGGTTACAAGGGAATAGTTCTTTATAATACGATTAGCTGGGCCGATTCCAGCGAAGGCTGGAATCTCCCGATCACTCCCATCCGATTTGTCATTCAGCGAAGGCTGGAACCTCCCTATCCCTATTTAATGAAATTGCACCTTCAAGTTCGATCCAAATGGATTTATCTGAGAGCAGGACTTAATCTGAAATTCAGTAGTTAACATCTTGTGTGGAATACAATAACCTATACTATGAGAATAAATTTTAACCGAACAATACTGATCGAAAAAGTTTATATAATATTAACCTCACGCTCAAGCATAATCCCAAATTTAGCATTCACGCTCTCAATAATTGATTCTGAAAATTGATAGATTTCCTTTCCGGTCGCATGGCCATGGTTTACCAATACCAATGCCTGATTCTTCCATGTTCCGGTATTGCCTACAACTTTGCCTTTCCATCCACAATGCTCAATTAGCCAACCTGCCGAGATCTTGATATAACCTAATTGTGCCGGGAAATGAACCAGTTCAGGGAAGTCAGCCTTCAATTTTAGAAACTGAGATTCCCGAATTACCGGATTCTTAAAAAAGCTACCGGCATTGCCGATGGTCGCAGGATCAGGTAATTTGCTTACGCGAATATGAGAAACTACCCTAGAAAGATCTTTGATACTGGGATTGCTGATTCCTCGTTTCTGAAGTTCATCGCTGATTGCCCCATAAGTAAGCTCAGGCTTGAATATTTTGGAGAGTTTAAAACTTACTTCGGTGATGATGTAAAGTCCCTTCATTGCCGACTTAAATACGCTGTCGCGATAACTAAATCCGCAATCCTCCTTATCAAACACCCTGATCTTCCCACTTGCAATCTCAAAAGCCCGGCATGAATGAAAAATATCCTGAAGTTCTACCCCATAAGCTCCAATGTTCTGTACCGGAGCTGCTCCCACATAGCCGGGGATCAGACTCAGATTTTCCATTCCGGCGAATCCATTTTCCACACAATAATTAACCAGATCGTTCCAAACAATCCCTCCTCCGGCACTTACATAAACATCATCCCCCTGAATTTCAAATCTGATACCCTGAATTTTAATATGAATGACAAGGCCGCTAAAATCGGAGGTGAACAGCATATTACTACCGCCTCCCAAAACCAAACGCGGGCAGTTCTTCCATTTATCCTGAGCAAACAGTACCTGCAAATCATTCTCATCCTTTATATCCACATACCAGTCTGCATTGGCTGCTACTCCGAAGGTATTCAGATTTTTTAGAGTGACTTTTTTGCTTACCTGCATCTGTAATTATTTAAGAGGAAAATAGCATTTATTTTGAACTGAAATACTTTTTGGATGCAAGCAGCAAACCGAATTCTTCTGAAGGACTCTTCTTGATTGATTTGTGATGGATCTTATGTGCTCTTCTGATTCCTAAAAGGTAAAGGTTAGTAGATTTAAAACTCTTAAAACGGTTGTGAATAAACCAATCGTGAAAAATAAAGTAAATCATTCCATAGACAGCAATCCCAAGCCCAATCCAAAATTTATAATTCAGATCCAACCTTCCTTCCCACATCAGTAAAAGAGATAAGGATGCAAAAAGCAGACTAAACACATCATTCAATTCAAACCAACCTTTTCGCTCTACATGATGGCTTTTATGTATAAACCATAAGGGACCGTGGAACAGATACTTATGAATAAACCATGAAAAAGCCTCCATTGCAGCAATGGTAAGTAGGATTATTGCAATATGATAGACAATTTGCAAGGTAGTTGTTAGTTGGTTGGTTGTTAGTTGGTTAGTAATAATGAATTTGAGAACAAAATTTCTACTTTTAGCACTATCCTTTTTGCTTTAAGCTTTGAGCTTTCTGCTTTCAGCTTAAATATGTATCGCTCTATTCTCCGTAGCCGCCATACTTGCTTCTTTAAATGCCTCGGTATAAGTTGGGTGTGCATGAGAGATTCTGGCAATATCTTCTGCAGATGCCCTGAATTCCATTGCCACAACCGCTTCGGCGATCAAATCAGCAGCTCGTGGTCCGATCATATGTACACCCAGGATTTCGTCTGTAGCTGCATCCGCAAGCACTTTAATAAAACCGTCTGAATCATTGCTTGCCCGGGCACGTCCACTGGCTTTGAAAGGAAATGAACCGCTCTTGTATTTGGTACCACTCTCTTTCAATTGCTCTTCGGTATAGCCCACACTCGCCACTTCAGGCCAGGTGTAAACGACTCCGGGGATCAGATTATAATTGATGTGTGGTTTTTGTCCTGCAATCACTTCAGCCACAAAGGTTCCTTCATCTTCAGCTTTATGAGCAAGCATTGCACCTTTGATAACATCCCCTATTGCATAAACTCCAGGAACGGAGGTTTCAAGGTGCTCGTTAACCGGGATCTTTTTACCTCTCTCTTCTACAGTAATTCCAATATTCTCAAGACCCAGATTTTCGGTATAAGCCATACGACCAACTGCAACAAGGCAATAATCTCCATCCAGACTGATTTTTTCACCGTTCGGGCTATCAGCTGTTACAGTCACTTTGTTTCCCTTTACACTTGCTCCGGTAACTTTATGACTCAATAAGAATTCCATACCCTGCTTTGTTAAAACTTTCTGCAGCTCTTTACCCAAACTCTTGTCCATTGTACCAATAATAGAATCCATAAATTCTAAAACTGTTACTTTCGATCCCAGACGGGCGTATACAGAACCCAATTCAAGCCCGATAACACCACCACCAATCAGGATCAAATGTTTTGGAATTTCCGATAAATTCAATGCCTCTGTTGAAGTAATGATTCGTTTACCATCCGTTTTAAGGAATGGAAGCTGAGTTGGCTTAGAGCCGGTAGCAAGGATCACATTTTTGCCTGTCAGGGTTTCAGATGTCCCATCAGCTTTATTAACCTTCACTGTATTTTTATCGACCATAGAGCCCATTCCCTGATAGGTACTGACCTTGTTTTTCTTTAAAAGGAATGCAATTCCCCCGGTAGTATGTGCAACAACCTCATCCTTACGCTTAAGCATTTGTTTCAGGTCGGGCTTGAGATCCTTGAGGTTGATACCATGTTCTTTAAAGGTATGAAGTGCATTGTGGTAGTGTTCTGAGGAGTCCAATAAAGCTTTGGATGGAATACAACCCACATTTAAGCAGGTACCTCCATAAGTACTGTATTTTTCAATTAGTGCTGTTTTTAGTCCCAATTGGGCACAGCGAATGGCGGCAACATAACCACCCGGACCACTACCTATAACTATTACATCGAATTGCATTTTGTATATTTTAAATTTGGATCAAAGTTAACAAATATTAGGATTAGTAGGATTAATAGGATTAGTAGGATTAATAGGATTCGTAGGATTTTAGGATTAGGAAGGCTCTTTTAACGAAAACTAATATGAAGTATGAATCATCACAATCAGTCTAATCATAAAAATCACAGTTCAGACAATAGGATTCGTAGGATTATTAGGATTAGGGAAGGCTGCGCTTACGAAACTTGTCTGAACCATGATTCAGGTGATTTATTTGATTAATATGAATCATCACAATCAGTCTAATCATAAAAATCACAGTTCAGACAAAATAACCGGAAATAATTACATTTGACATTCTCTGACCAAATATTAAAGCCATAACCAATAATATACCGCATGTTCAAAATAAAGAGTCTGATTTTCCTATTTCTATGCCTGATTGTGTTCAATACCGACAGCCAGGGCCAAAGCAATGCATTTACTAGGGCAGATACACTTAGAGGGACCTTAAGTCCGCTGAGAAGTTCATACGACATCAATTATTATCACCTGGATATCAAACTCGATATTGAAAACAAAAAAATAAGCGGATCAAATCTCTTCAGATTTACTGCTGTTCAGGATCTCAAGTGCCTACAATTCGACCTTTTTGAGAATTTAAACATTGAAAAGGTAATCTACAGGGGGAAGGATATTGCATTTAGCAGAGAATTCAATGCAGTTTTCATTGATTTTCCGGAAAGTATAAAAAAAGGAAGCAAGGAAGAATTCAGGGTGTATTATGATGGGAATCCAACAATTGCAATCAATCCGCCCTGGGACGGAGGTTTTTCATTTTCTACCGACCAAAACGGTAAACCTTGGGTCAGTGTCTCCTGCCAGGGCTTTGGAGCGAGTTCCTGGTGGCCTAACAAAGACCATCAGTCGGATGAGGTTGACAGCATGCTCATCAGCATAGCAGTGCCCAAAGGATTAATGAATGTAAGTAATGGGCGGTTGCGTTCTGTTAAAAATACTGAAGATGGTTATACCCAATACAACTGGTTTGTTTCTTATCCAATTAACAATTACAATGTCAGTCTCAATGTGGCCGATTATGTCCACTTTGATGATAAATACCCGGGAGAAACCGGGAATCTAACGCTTGATTATTATGTTCTGAGGGAGAATCTTGTGAAAGCAAAAAAGCAATTCAATGCTAATGTAAAGCCCATGTTTGGTGTGTTTGAGAATTGGTTTGGCCCTTATCCCTTTTACCGCGACGGATATAAACTGATTGAGACCCCTTATTTGGGCATGGAACACCAGAGTGCCATTGCCTATGGCAATAAATACCTTAACGGATATAAGGGGCGTGATCTTTCAGGTACCGGACTTGGATTAAAGTGGGATTATATCATCATCCATGAGAGCGGTCATGAATGGTTTGGAAATAATATTACGGCTAAGGATATTGCCGACATGTGGATTCATGAGGCCTTTACGATGTATTCAGAGGCTCTGTATGTTGAAAACAGGGAAGGAAAAGCCGCCGGTGCGAGGTACATTGCCGGCATCCGGTCGAATATCATGAATAACAAGCCTATCATCGGCACCTACAATGTCAATCAGGAAGGATCAGGAGATATGTATTATAAAGGGGCTAACCTGATTCATATGACTCGTATATTGCTGGATGATGATAAAAAATGGCGCGAATTATTGAGGGGGATCAATAAGGAATTCGGTCTTAAAACAACCACCACAGTGGAAATTGTGAATTATATTAACAAGATTACCGGTAAGAATCTGACTAAGATTTACGATCAGTATCTGCGTTATGCCCAAATTCCGGTTCTTGAGTATAGACAGGAAGGAAATCAGGTTTCATATCGCTGGCAGGCAGATGTAGCAGATTTTGACATGCCAATAAGGATCAAACGGGGCAATAAAATGGAATGGATTAAGCCCGTAACAGAATGGAAAACGATAAAAATGAATTCTGCTTTTAGTCCCGACACCTTGAATTTCTACATACGGCTTAAGAAAATTGAAACAGAAATCAGCCAAATCGAATAAAATCCGAAAATAAATTTATACCCATGCAACTTTATTTCTAAACCCGCGTCTCATCTTAATAAGAACGAAATTATAGGATCGCAACACAGTTCCGGTAAACAATTAAAAAAAAATTAAGATGAATCACCTCAAAAAATTTATTACACTGGCATTATTCATTGTCACGGGATCAGAATTAACAACAGCGAATGTAAAAAGCAGTGTTGTTAACAGTAAAATAATCCTGACAGACGATGATCGTCAGGTATCAGGATTCTCCGGAATTACTATCTCGGGCAGACATAATGTTTACATCACTATGGGTAATACCGAAAGTTTACGTTTGGAGGGTGATGCCGATGCGATTAATGAAATTGAAACCAAAGTAGAGGATGGAGTTTTAAAGATTCGCAACAAAAAACAAATGAACAGTCGCAGCTGGAATAATACCGGCAAGGTTAATATCTATATTCAGGCTAAAAGCCTCAATAACCTGGTACTTAGCGGTTCAGGAAATGTAGATATTAATGGTAAAGTGAAATCAGCAAACCTTAACACAACAATCAGCGGTTCGGGAAGTATATCAGCCAATATTGAGGTCGAGAACTACAATGCTGTAATCAGTGGTTCTGGCGAAATCAGTGCAAAAGGAAGTGCAAGAAATGCCAAAATCACTGTTGCAGGTTCAGGTGATTTTGATGGCCACAATTTGAAAACCACCAATGCCAATGCAAAAGTAAGCGGTTCAGGAGATATTTCAATAATAGTCGATAAACAACTGGAAGCAGTAATGAGTGGTTCAGGCGATATCAGATACATTGGTAATGCGATGGTGAACAGTACCAAAAGCGGTTCCGGCAATATTTCAAGAGGACTTTAATAAGCTCTCGAACAATACTACATTCTTAACATTAAAAAGGGTACTTCATATAATATGAAGTACCCTTTTGCTTTTAGCTTTCAACTTTCTGCTTTAAGCTTTAAGCTTAAACCCCCAACAACAACCTCGCCGGATCCTCCAGCAATTGCTTTACCCTTACCAAAAATCCAACCGACTCACGACCGTCAATAATCCGGTGATCGTATGACAAGGCAACATACATAATGGGTCTGATCACTACCTGACCATTCAGGGCTACCGGTCTTTCCACAATATTGTGCATACCTAAAATTGCTGATTGAGGTGCATTAATTATCGGAGTTGACATCATTGATCCAAATACCCCACCATTGGTGATCGTAAATGTTCCGCCGGTCATCTCTTCAATGGTTAATTTACTGTCGCGGGCTTTAACTGCAAGTTCCATTACCGATGCTTCGATTTCGGCAAGAGACTTTGACTCGGCGTTTCGAATTACCGGAACTACCAAACCTTTAGGAGCTGAAACTGCAATGGAGATATCTGCAAAGTTATTGTAAACAATCTCTTCGCCTTCTATACGGGCATTGACAGATGGAAAATCTTTCAATGCTTCACAAACAGCCTTGGTAAAGAATGACATGAAGCCTAAACCCACACCGTGTTTCTCTTTAAATCTATCTTTGTATTTGGCACGTAATTCCATAATTGGCTGCATATCTACTTCATTAAAAGTAGTTAGCATCGCTGTTTCATTCTTAACAGTTACCAATCTTTTGGCAACTGTTTTACGCAATGAAGACATTTTTTCACGTCTTTCATCTCTTGAACCTGCGGCGGCTTTTACTGCAGGTGCTGCTGCAGCAGGTTTTGCCGGAGCACTTTCAGCTTTAGCAGTTGGCGATGCATTCAAAGCATCTTCTTTTGTCAGTCTTCCTCCAACTCCACTGCCCTTCACTTCAGCAGGGTTAATACCTTTTTCGGCCAATATCTTTGCAGCGGATGGCGATGGAGCTCCTGAAGCATAAGTACTTGCTTTGGCATCTTCAACTTTCATAGCCGGACTTTGTGCTTCCGTTTTAGGCGTCGCTTCTGCTGCGGGCTTAGCAGCAGCCGGACTTCCGCCTTCCTCAATACTGCATACCGGTGCACCGATCTCAAGGGTATCACCCTCTTTCGCAATGGTTTTTAAAGTTCCGGCTTTCTCAGCTGTAAGTTCAAATGTTGCTTTATCAGATTCCAACTCCGCAATAATTTCGTCCATTTCAACATAATCGCCATCCTTTTTGATCCACTGGGACAATGTAACTTCAGAAATAGACTCGCCAACTGGCGGAACTTTGATCACTAAACTCATAATGCTTTTTCTTTATACTATTAGTCAATATCAACAACATTCTTTATAGTTTTTTCTACACGCTTTTTTATCTCAGAACCTGCAGCCTTTGCTTCAAATGCTTTAGCAATAATATATAATTGTTGAGTGATATGCTGTTTGGCATAACCCGTTGCGGTACTGCTGCTTTCGTTACGCGACACTAAGTTAAAATCAATAGATGACTTTCGGAATTTTCTGGAAATATATGGCCATGGACCCATATTTTCAGGTTCTTCCTGTACCCAAACATGCTCACATGCATTCTTGTATTTGCTTCTAACCGCTTCAATCTGATCATAAGGTAAAGGGTACAATTGCTCCAGACGAACAATCGCTGTGTCTTTAATTTTATCTGTCTGCTGCTTTTCAAGAAGATCATAATAAATCTTTCCGCTACAGAATAAAACCCGTTTTACATCAGCAGCCTTTACATTGGTATCATCAATCAGCTCTCTGAAACCTCCATCGGTAAATTCTTCAAGTTTGCTTACACATTGCGCGCTTCTCAGCAGGCTCTTTGGTGTAAATACGACCAGAGGTTTGCGGAAATCGCGTTTCATTTGCCTCCGCAAAACATGGAAGAAGTTTGCCGGGGTGGTACAATTGGCAACCTGTATATTCTCATCGGCACAGGCTTCGAGGAAACGCTCAATTCTACCCGAAGAATGTTCAGGACCTTGTCCCTCAAATCCGTGAGGAAGAAGCATCACCAAACCATTTGAACGCTGCCATTTCGTTTCGGCGCTGGTTATAAATTGATCGATTACGATCTGAGCACCATTCACGAAATCACCAAACTGTGCTTCCCATATTGTAAGTGCCATTGGATTTGCAAGAGCATAACCGTATTCAAAACCCAAAACTCCATACTCCGATAAGTGTGAATTATAAATTTCGAACTTGGCAGCTCCATTATTAAGCATGGCCAGCGGGACATATTCTTCTGCAGAATCTTCAAGTGTGATGACTGCATGTCTATGGGAAAACGTGCCGCGTTCTACATCCTGTCCGCTCACACGCACTCTGAAACCTTCCTGCAGCAATGTTCCATAGGCAATCAACTCTCCCATAGCCCAATCGAAAACCTTGGTTTCCGACATCTTTTTCCGCTCTTCGAAGAGCTTTTCAATTTTCTTGAAAAACTTCTTATCTCCCGGCAAAGTGCTTATTTCTTTTGCGATTGAAAGGATATTCTTTGCTGGTACTTTTGTATTAACCGGCTCGGACAATGCACCAGGTTTTGCCAGTTGCAGCCCTGTCCATGATCCACCGAATATCTGATGCACAGCCGAATAGCTCTGATCTTCTTTAGCTTCATTCAATCTGTCCTGGAGTAAGGCTCGGAAGTTTTTTTCCATCTCCTTTGCCAGGCTGGCGTCAACACTGCCCTGATCCAATAATTTCTGATTGTAGATTTCCCTTGGATTGGGATGCTTCTCTATCGCCTTATATAAAAGCGGCTGTGTGAATTTAGGTTCATCGGCCTCATTATGACCATAACGACGATAGCATAAAATATCTATGAAAACATCATTATGGTATTTTTGACGGTATTCTACTGCCATATTGATGGCATAAACAATGGCTTCCACATCATCCCCATTTACATGAAATACAGGAGATAGGGTAACCTTTGCCAGATCTGTACAATAGGTTGAAGATCGTGCATCTTTGTAATTTGTTGTAAAACCTACCTGATTATTGATAACAAGGTGAATACTTCCTCCTGTTTTATAACCATCAAGTTTCGCCATCTGCAAAACTTCATAGGTTATTCCCTGCCCGGCAAGTGATGCATCACCATGGATCAGAATTGGCGCAATACGCTTGTAATCTCCGCCATATTTGAAATCAATTTTAGAACGAACCATTCCCTGTACAACAGAATCGACTGTTTCGAGATGCGATGGATTAGGACATAAGCTTAAGTGTACTTTCTTTCCGGACCCAGTCTCAACATCCGTTGAGTAACCCAGATGATACTTTACATCACCACCATAGGGTGTATTGGCATCAAAGCCCTTGCCTTCAAATTCAGAAAAAATATCCTTATAGGTTTTCTGCATAATATTCGCAAGAATGTTCAAACGACCGCGATGAGCCATACCAATCACAAACTCATTGATACCGAGGTCAGCTCCTTTACCAATGACAAAATCCAAAGCCGGAATAACCGTTTCTGCGCCCTCAAGTGAAAATCGCTTCTGACCTAAGAATTTGGTTCCGAGAAAATTCTCAAAAACAACTGCTTCATTCAGCTTTTTCAGAATTCCTTTTTTGGTTTCTAAACTGAAATTTGGCGTATTACGCTCAGATTCCATTCTCTGCTCAAACCATTTCAGTTTTCCAGGATTTCTGACATATTTATATTCAACACCAATCGATTGACAGTAGGTTTGCTCAACAAGTGCAATAATATCTTTTAATTTGGCGGGGCCAATACCTACTTCAACACCTGCACTAAACACTGTCTCCAGATCCTGGTCATCTAAACCAAAGGTTGAGAGTTCTTTACCAGGGAAATATGACCGGCGCTCCTGAACAGGATTGGTTTTAGTAAATAAATGTCCGCGTTGCCTGTAGCCATTTATGAGATTTAATACTTTTATCTCCTTTAAGAAATGATCAGGAGTTTCAGCACTTACTACTCCTGCTTCAGAACCACGACCAAAATCGAATCCTTCAAAGAATTTCTGCCAGCCAAACTCAACTAAAGCAGGGTCTTCTTTGTATAACTGGTAAAGGGAATCGATGTAAGCAGAATTCGCGTTATTGAGATATGATAAATTTTTCATTTAGAAAGAAAGTGTTTGCGGCACAAAAATAAGATTTTAAGCATGGAAACGTGAAAAAGTATCTGCTAATTTGAAATTTAGAGCATACCAAAAAGAACACAATATCCATGCCCGAAAATTAAGAAAAAATGTTCGGGAAAACTGCCAAAATATGCTTTAAAAGCAATAATTAACATTTCTGTTTAATTATTTTTTCATATAGACTAATTCAGGTGTATAGGGAGGGGCTACCAGATAATTTGTAAGTTGATATTCAGATCGTTCAGCTTTCGACAGGTTCCAAGGCTGATGGACAGCAGCTCCCGGTACTTTTGAAAGTTCAGGGATCCATAACCTCACATATTCTCCCTGAGGGTCGTGGTCCATTGCCTGTTTTAACACGTTAAAATAACGGTATTCCCTGGGGTCATTTCCTACTCCTGCAATATACGCCCAGTTTCCCCAGTTATTTGCAGGACAGTAGTCAATCAGCTTTTCTTCAAAATAAGAAGCCCCCCACATCCAGTTAACCTTTAAATCCTTAACCAAAAAGCTAGCTACATTCTGACGACCTCTGTTACTCATGAAGCCACTTGAATTGAGTTCCTGCATATTGGCATCAATAAAAGGAATTCCTGTTTCTGCATTTTTCCAAAGTTCGAAAAGCTCCTGCTGATTTTCTCCTTCCTCAGGAGCGACACCCTTAAATCCTATTTTCTGAAAGAATTTATTCCCGTATTTCTTAAACATAAAACGGAAATAATCGCGCCAAAGTAACTCCAGATAAAGACTGTATGTTGAATCACTGGAACCATGAACCTGGTCATACTTTTTGATCTCCCAGAAAACTTCCCTTGGCGAAAGACATCCCGAAGCAATCCAGGCCGAAAACTTAGATGAATAATCAGAACCTATGAGCCCATTGCGAGTTTGTTTATAATTCTGAACTGCATTTGTCTCCCAGAAATAATTTTGCATGCGCTTTAAAGCCACAGTTTCTCCGCCATAAAATTTCATGACTGATCGCTCATCAGCAGGTTCATGCTCATCAAACCCAAAATCTGAAAGATGAGGGAGTTGACTAATTTCCAGATTACCGGGGAAGTTCATCTTCAGGGGAGTTTCGTGGCACGATCTTACAGACCCGTCTCGTTCAACTTTCTTACGGAAACTGGTAAAGACATCAGGGATGCTATTTATCGGAAAAGGAAGATCTTCCTTGTGATATAATGTATGACCGATGAAATGCTTCAGATTAATTTTCAGCTTCCAGAGTGCATTCTCAACATCCGCTGAGACCCGAGTTTCTTCTGAAGCTACTTCACGGTGATGATATACCTCTGTAATCTGATATTTTGTAACAAGCTCGGGAAGGATAAGTTCAGGTTTGCCAATTTTAATAACCAGATCGCCTCCCGCTCTTTTAAAGGAGTCGCGTAGGTCAGCTATACTTTCCAGTAAAAAACGGGTGCGAATCAGACCAGTTTTCCTGGTCTGAAATGAAGTCATTTCAAATAAACGTGGATCAAAACAATATACAGGAACAATCATGTCACCTTTTCGAACCGCCTCAGCTAAAATCTCGTTATCGTGAATCCGTAAATCTTTTCTAAACCAAACTAAAATGGTTTTGCCACTCATATTTATTTAAGGCTCCCCCGGAACACCTTGACCCAAAAATTTATTAATGAAAATCTGAACATTGGAACAAATTACGGTCATAGGATTGACTTTCTTAATCATTTTGATGTAAGATTTTAAATAGACATGGTATTTTGGCAGAAATATGAAAATTTAACAATTCATAGACTGAAAAACAGGCAATTAATCTAAAATGCTTATAAAAAATAAAGCATTAACATGATTAATTATTAAATACTCATAAATCTTAAACCCTGAATATTTTGTTATATTTAATAGATAAACCATCTGAATATGAAAACAGTAAGGAATATTCTCCAGTATAAATCCCACGCAATTCATTCTGTAGATCCGGACACCTCCGTTCTGGATGCATTGAAAATTATGATGGATAAAAATATAAGTGCCCTATTGGTAATGGAAGGCTCTGAATTAAAAGGAATTTTTACAGAAAGGGATTATGCCAGAAAAATTATTCTACAGGGAAAATCCTCAAAAGAAACCAAAATTAAAGAGGTAATGACATCCAGTCTGGAAGTTATCCATTTGAACTCAAGTATCGATCATTGTATGCAGATTATGACTGACAAGCACATTCGCCATTTACCAATTATCGACAATGGCAAAGTTACAGGAATGATTTCTATCGGAGATCTGGTAAAATTTGTAATCAATGACCAGAAGCAGACTATTGAGCAGTTGCAGAGTTATATAAGTAGCTAGGTCCGGGTCAAGCCCGGACTGACAGGTCAAAGTCAAGCACGGAGTGACAAGACAGGGTCAATTCCTATGTCATTACTTAACGTGAGTTTGATAGAAAATTCTTCTGAGGGTAAATTTAGATGGAAGATTTTTTATGTTTTAGAAAGCAGGGGCTGTTTCTCTTCGGTCCTGCCAGTCCCGTGTTCTGCCGTAGTTTTTGCCGGGAAATTCTTCTGATAATAAAAACTGCCTGGCAAAAAACTACAGC
>CAYHGN010000110.1:0-13203 GCA_964356005.1 uncultured Sphingobacterium sp. | reverse complement strand
TTATCCATTCAGGAAGAAATAGTAGCCGAAATAGAAGGCTATCAAAAAATAATAGACGGGGCAAAAATGGTTGTAGAAAACTACAAACCTAAAATTGATATAGACCCGGAGTGGACGATTCTAAAAATGGAGGCTGTTGCCCAAGTTAATCCCGAATCCAAGGATCCTGTCACACTTTATAAAGATTGGTTTACCTATATTGACATATCAAGTATAGAGAATGGAACGGGTTTAATCGACTTCACAAATAAAACTGATGTAAATAGTGCTCCTTCAAGAGCTAGAAGGCTTATTAATAAAAATGACATTCTTCTTTCAACCGTTAGACCCAATTTGAAAGCATTTGGTTTCATAGATAGAGAACCAGAAAGATTTATTGCTTCCACTGGATTTGCACTTTTGAGAACCAATAAAAATTGTGTTTCTAAGTTTCTATATTACTTGATTTTTCAGGATTATATGTTGAACCAAATGGTTGGTACAATGGAAAAAGGGGCTTATCCATCAATAAATCAAGCCGATGTAAACAATCTTAATGTACCTCTACCTGCTATTGAAACACAACGCCAAATTGTTACTCAGATAGACAAAGAACAAGAATTAGTTAACTCTAATAAGCAACTCATTAAAATCTTTGAGCAAAAAATAAAGGATAGAATTGCTAAAGTTTGGGGTGCGGAAAAGGAGGGGGAAGAAAATCTTAGTTTGGCTGCAGAACCGGAGGCGGAATATTTATAAATTAATACTACCTGGTAATCAATTCTCAACGACGTGGCAGAAGATATCAGACATATTATTTCAAAAGAGGAAATCACACAGATCGAGATGCTCGGTTTTGAAATTACGTCGGGTACAAAATCTCCCGAAGATTTCCTAAATGAGTATTTTCCCGGATTGGAATTACTTCGGTTCTTACAAAATATTGATCAGCTATTAAGTCCGCTTGTAAATACATCCATTATAAAAGAGTTGGCCTATTTTGAAAGCAAGCCTCAAATGATAATGATCCAGTATTATTCGGAGGATCATGAAAATGAGGATACCGGTGTTGCATTGTCAAGAACATTTATTAAGAATGAAAACGAACTCATACTTGAACACGACTTTTTTAGACTGCCATTGAAGAGTAGAAAAAGTGGTATTGGCAAACAAATACTGTCTTACAGTCTGCAACAATGTCTGCTGATGCACGTTGATAAAATTAAGGTACGCGCAGCACTTGAAAATGGCGGATATGTTTGGGCAAAGGCTTTTTTTGCGGCAACTGAGCCTATGGAGGTTAAGAAAATATTGGACCTGGCGAAAAGAGAATTAAAGCCAGGACCATTTAAGGCAGTAAAAAGAATATATGACAACTATTATTTGAAAAATCCTAATGGCAGAGACTTTCCAATGGTCAAATGGAGTGAATTGCCTGGTATGGATGTTATTTTAAGTAAAAGTAATTGGCATGGAGAAATTGATTTGAATAATTTGGAGCTTTTGACTAAATTTAAAAATTATGTTGCTTGACAGAAAAAAGTATGTAGAATCTGGTTATATACTGGAAGAAGCGTTCGCGAACGAACAGGATGAAAAATTTCATAAGTACGCTGTTGTTGAACAAGCGATTGCTGACGGTGATTTTTCTATGGAAGAAGCATTGGAAGCTTACCAGGTGACCCGGAAAGATTTTGAAAATTTTCTGGCAAAGAAGTACAATTTCCAGATTAAAGCTAGCTTCTCCGGTGCACCCAAACAATCTGCTAGTATCATGTATATTCGTGTATTAAATTACATGCTAAGCGATTTTTTTGAACCCCGGTTTAAAAATCGTTTAAAGTCTATTCAAAAAGAGCTTGATCAATTATCCCACGAAATTAAAAACGAAAAAGAAAACGTCTAAGCAATCATTTAAATTTAAATGATCCTGGTAAACTATCTCACTGCCTTCAGTTCGCTCCGAAGCCCTTCGAAAATGGAAAGTTTGTAAATTCCATAAAAATAACTTTGAACTGCAAAATCAAACAGCGGAATAGAATTATTTCGTTTGCTCAGGATTAGTAAACTTGTATCTATTAACTTTCTGTTACAAACTGAAGCCAGACTGGGAAGTTCTATCATCAAGAAGACTCAGCAACAAATTACTTCAGTGATTTATGAACGATAAGCCTTTCATGACTTTTCCTAAAAAGCATACAGAAGAGAAAGTCAGTAAAAGTTTGGAAATTACCTTGCCCGCCCTACCCAAATTTGATAAGATTTCATATTTCTCTTATATTTATATCAATGAATATCTTACCATATTCAATTTCAGCCTCGAATAGATGGCACATTATTGAATATAGTTTAGTGCTTTTTTTTACGAAAAATAGTTTAGACAGATGGCTAAAGAAAAAATAAGTGTTTCACAAGAAGGAGTTGGTGCTTCTCTGTTAACATTCATTTCTGATCATTCAACATCTCTCATAATTGTGGCTTATTTCCTGGCAGCCTACAATTTTTCAATTTTTAACAAGCCACTTAAAGACACCATACAGGTTCAGATGCTTGCAGAAGATAAATGGATTCTTGGTATACTCATACTTTTATTACTGCATCCTATTGGCCTTTTAATCAATACGGCTAGTTGGCTTTCATTTGGTTGGATGGAAAAATGGTTTGAAATTATTCATTTTAAACATGCTACATTTTTGACGCGAGGAACTAATAATTCTTTATGCGTTAACAGATTAAAAACAAAGTTTAAGCTGACATTCGAAAATTTTTACGAGAAGGCACGATTAAAAGAACATTTTTTAATGGTAAATTATCCAGATACGCTAAATGGAATAGAATATGTTTTGGCAGCATCAACTTTATTACGCAACCTAACATTTTGTTCAATTATTCTTGTAATAATACATTTGTGTTCGGGACAACCTTTAGTTGCTGCCTATGCTTTTGCCAGTTCAATTGGATTTACGATAATAAATTCTACAGCTTCATTTTATTATTCTCTTCATATTCTAATGATTTTTTATAGTCTGCGGAAAAACAAAGAGATTGCTTTATGAACCATAAGCCTTCTAATGCTTTTCCTAAAGATCATTTAAGAGGAGAAAGCCTCAGAATAAGCCTTCCGGATATTGAAAGTTTGTAAATCCCATAAAAATAACCTTGACTGCAAAATCAAAGAGCGGAATAGAATTATTTCGTTTGTTCAGGAAGTAGTAAACTATTATCTATTAAGCTTCTCTACAAATTGAACCCAGACTGGGAGATTGAAAGAAATGATCTAATTCTTAGAATTCATGTAATTATGACTGAGAACTAAGATTCGATAGTAACATTCATTTACCTTTATAAAAAAGCTTAAATAGATGAGCAATGAAAAATAAAATTTTAGAATTAATCGATGAACAGAAATCTCCATTATTTAGGATTATGTCATTATGCAATGACAATGTTCCTGTCAAACGATCTTTTAGTAATAATATCTCAGCCTTTCATATAGGTAATGGGTATTTGTTAAGTGTAGCACATAATTTAAGGCCAGAGGCTGAACTTGTCAATTGGATTAGTGACGCTGATTATCAAACTGATATTTTTAATAAATGCAATACTGCTGAGCAGAGATTCCTTGGTAGATGCTATAATTTAGATAGTCAAACGAATAAGAGATTCGTAAATCTTACTGGAAAAAATGATTATCAAAATTTAGCTCAATTACTAAAAAAAATCAATTATGATACAAGATGGATAACACAGTATTCTAAGGGAATATGCAAGCCTTTTCTAATTATTAATTTCAAAAATAATGAATTCTATAACGATCCTAATGCAACGGCATTAATTAATCCCGATCACATATTCGCTGAAGAAGTTATAAATACTAACACTTTTTTATTAGAGTTAAAATTGATTGACACATATTACACCCAAGATATTGCTATATATCGAATAGTAAATACAGACCCTCAGATAATTGCTAAGATCCCAGTAGCGAAACTCAATTTTGATGTGTTAAGAACAGGAGATTTACTTCATTGTCTTCAAGGATCCCCAAGTGGTACAAATTTAGGCCGATTATTTAATGAATCTAGAGTTGAAGGCTTATTAGATCAACATGCTATACAACAGGATCATTTTGGAGGAAATTTTTTCTTTGAAGGATTAAGATATCTATTAAAGGGTTATTTTAGGTTTGGATCTTCAGGGGCTCCATATTTTAGATATAACGAAGAAACTGATTTATTTGAAGTAAATGCGATTCAGAGTGAAGCAAGTCCGATACAACTTTCAATTAATAATGATAGGAATGGCAATTTTCAATACATCAATGCAATAGCAACGCCCCTTTGTGCCATTGAAGAAAGACTCAAGAACATTATTAATGGTAATTAAGAACTTCAAGTAATTTTTATGGCAAAATCAAGATTTGACTCAAGAAGAATATTTATGGGAACTGAGGGCAAATACTTTCAGCTTTATAAGTTTACTCAGCATAATGATGGCAGTATATATTGCAATTTTCCTGAGTTTTCTGAAGTTGAATGGAAGTGTTTTGAAATAACAAATGAGAAAATTTATTTACGTTTAGAAGAACCTTTAAAGGAAGATGGAAAATTGAGCATACATGGATCAGGTATGATAACCTATCGCTCAAATGCAGATTCAAAAGGTCATCGCATAATAATTAAAGGCAATAAGCTTTTAAATGCTGAAAAAACTGAAGGGGGAGTAAGGCATTTATTTACATTATTTTCAACAGAACCAACTAGTATTCCTAGTTCACCTGCAAATGCTCGCAAAAGCGATGTTTCATTTGATGTATATAAGTTTAAACCATTTGCCATGATATTTTTTGCAATCCCCATAATACCCACCACGTTAAAAATTAATATTTCAGCTAATTTTCATGTAAATGATACTAATATACCACCCGAAAATGGCATGATGGTATTTGAGCTATTGCATCATTATATTTTCTGTTTTCATTACAGGACAAAAAATATGGATAAATGGCCCAAAAATAGCCACATTTCTTATAGTGATGGGTATTATGTTCCATTATTTATTGGAGAAAGTCAAAAAGGAAAGGAAGGAAAATGTAGAATTGAATTACGTAAACCAGCATACAAATTTGAGGCAAATACTTTATCAATAAACTTAAAAGCTCCCATTTTAGCGCAAGTATGAGCGATTGCATGTGTGAGGTGTACTTGTGCTTTTTAAAGTCGTTCACAGCATCTCCATCTTAAACTTCACCCCAACTGGCTTAAGTTTCCGCCTGTGTTACGGCAAGGCCTAAATGAGCCTTTGACTAAAAAAGGTTCAAATTCCATTACATGATTACACGCAGGTTCCGCCAATAGCAGCATTGTCCTCCCCAATCTAAACCCGGGTGCAGCGGCAGCTTTTTGCATCGGATCGGGCCCGGTGTGGTGCCGCAAAAACTACAGCGAAGCACGGGGATGCAGCAACCGATGAGCACTGCTATTGGTTTTTCTCCTCCAAAGGAGACCCATTGGGTCAAAGATCCTTCGGACAAAAGCCCAATAAGCTTAATGATATTGTAAGCTTCCCCTGACTATCTGATGATTGAATTTTTGAATCCAATTGCCGAATTAGACTAGCCCGATTCTGGAAAAATCCTTTTACAAGTCCCAGCATACAAAATATAATAATTCAGATCCAGCTCAGAGTAATGGCATAATTTTTAATTAATTTGCACTATGCGGACAGAAGTTAATATAAATGCCAACATGCTTACCTGGGCTATTGCCCGGGCAGGATATGAATTGCATGAATTTACCATTAAACTTCCCAATGTTCAGGAATGGATAGAAGGCACAAAAAAGCCAACTGTAAAGCAGTTAGAGGCTTTTTCTAAAAAAGTGCATTTGCCATTCGGCTACCTTTTTTTACCCACACCCCCAAAAGAGAAATTACCAATTCCTTTTTTCAGAACCAACAATAGTCAGGCGACACAGGTAAGTATAAATGTTTACGATACTATTCTGCTGATGCAACAACGACAAGATTGGCTGAGGGATTATTTGAAAGAAAATGAATTCAATACCCTGCCTTTTGTAAGTAAGTTTATGAACAGAAGTAATGTTCAGGAGATTGTGGCTGACATTAGAAGAACACTTAATTTATCTGAAAATTGGGCAAGTAATTTCAGAACATGGCAAGATGCTCTTGATCATTTATTACAACACATTGAAGACAAAGGCATAATTACAGTATTTAATGGAGTTGTTGAAAACAATACAAGCAGACCATTAAATGTTGATGAATGCCGTGGATTTGTATTGGTTGATGAAATGGCTCCTTTCATGTTCATAAATAATGCTGATGGCAAGGCAGCCCAAATGTTCACCATTGTTCACGAACTGGCTCATATTTGGACAGGGCATAGTGCAGGCTTCGATTTTAGGAAACTTCAACCAGCCAATGACCCCATTGAAGTGCTTTGCGATAAGGTAGCCGCGGAATTTTTAGTCCCAGAAGATACTTTTAATGAAGTTTGGAACAGAAACCCAGGTATAGAATCTGCTTCCAGATATTTTAAAGTGAGTCAAATAGTTATTGCAAGGAGAGCATTAGATACAGGAAAAATTACAAAAAAGCAGTTCTTTGAATTTTACGAAGAATATTCTAACCGTGAGTTTGCCAAAAAAGAGAATCAAAGTCCTGGTGGAAATTTTTACGCAACAACAAGAAAAAGGTTGAGTATAACCTTTGCTACCCACATAAACAATGCAGTAAAATCTGGCAAGCTCTTATACCGGGATGCCTATAAACTAACAAGTTTGAAAGGAGACACTTTTCAAACCTTTTTTGCTGAACATATATAACCGGTATGCTGGTTTATGTAATGGCAACATATGGACAAGTTTCTGCTTGGGCAATATCAAAGAATACTCACTATTTGCCGAATGCCCTGAATGAATTTTTAGATGCAGACGAAGCAGATGCATTTATTGTTGCTTATGCTTTAGCCGACTCGGCTAATAGAGTAGTTGTTACACAAGAAAAAAGTGAACCATCTAGAAAAAACAAAATAAAAATTCCTGAAGCTTGCAATGACATGAATGTTCAATTTGTAAATACGATAGATATGTTCAGACAATTGGGAGAAACATTCTAAAGACAACGCATTTATATTTTACCCCCATATTTTGATTGAACGAAACCAGTGCTTAAAAACTCAATTTTATTCTATAGTATATACCCAATATATTTTCGGTCAAACCGGAAATGATATGGCTAATTGACCTCAACATATTACGATTAACGTCAATGATATTATTCCCCACCCAAACAGCCAGAATTTGGTACTTTTGCAATTATGATCCAGATTAAATCCTTTGCTTTTAACCCCTACCAGGAAAATACCTATATCCTTCATGATGATACTCTTGAGTGCGTGATCATTGATCCCGGCATGTATACAGGCGAAGAACAGAATGAATTTCTCAAGTACATCGCTGATAATAACCTCAAACCGGTTTTATTGCTCAATACCCATTGCCATATCGATCATGTACTCGGGAATAAGTTCATATATGATACCTATGGCTTATTTCCCCAATTTCATAGGGGGGAGGAAATAGTGTTGAATTCTATCGTCTCTTATGCTCCTCAAATGGGAATTCGCTACGAAGTATCTCCTTTACCTCAAATCTACTTGTCGGAAAGCGGAACAGTTAATTTTGGTGAGTCTGAGCTTGATCTTATCTTTTCACCAGGTCATTCACCGGCTCATCTCTGTTTTTTTAACAAGGAAGAAAATTTTTTAATCGGGGGTGATGTTTTGTTCTACCGTAGTATTGGGCGAACAGATTTACCTGGTGGCAACCATGATCTGCTGATCAGCAATATCCGTGAAAAACTATTCAGTTTGCCTGATGATACCAGGGTTTATCCGGGGCATGGACCTGCCACAAGTATAGGTTTTGAAAAGCAATTCAATCCTTTTTTAAGCTGACCTGAATAATAAAAAGGGTGAACACATCTTACTATATCGCCAAAAGGTATTTATTTTCGAAGAAGTCGGTCAATGCGATAAACTTCATTTCAGGAATCTCAATGCTTGGAGTATTTGTCGGAAGTGCAGCATTGATCATCATCCTTTCGGTTTTCAATGGGTTTGAAAATATAGTACTTTCCATGTACAATACCTTTAGTCCGGAACTGAGAATTGAGCCTGCTAAGGGAAAAACATTTGATCCTACTGATAGCCGTTTTATTAACCTGAAAAATGACAAACGCATCCTTAACTACACGGAGGTTTTGGAAGAAAAGGCATTAGTCAGGTATGGTGACAGCCAGTCGATTGCCCTGATAAAAGGAGTTAGCGACGGCTTTATGAAAAATAGATCCGGCCTCGATTCCGTCATCTCAAGCGGCAGTTTTACGCTCCACCATATTGGGAGAGACATGGCTGTAATCGGTTCAGGCCTTCAAAATTCTTTATCGATAAATCTCAATAACGAGTTTCAAACACTTGATATTTATTCCCCCAAAAAGGGAGCCGCAAATTCCATTAATCCGGCTGATGAATTTAATGTTCGTTCTATTTATCCTTCCGGAGTTTTCACGGTGCAACAAGAATTTGATAATATGGTCATTGTACCTATTCAGTTTGCGCGTACACTGCTCGATGAGGAGAAATTAATTTCTATTATTGAGATAAATACAATACCCGGCACAGATATAGATGAACTTCATGATGAAATCATAAACCTTTTGGGAAAGAATTTCATCATCAAGGATCGTAGTCAGCAGAATGAATTGCTATATAAAATTCTGAATTCAGAAAAATGGGCTATTTTCCTGATTCTCACTTTCGTGCTGATCATAGCGATCTTTAATATCATTGGTTCCTTGACTATGCTGGTAATTGATAAACGTAAAGACATTGCAATCCTGAGCAGTCTGGGTGCAAACAGGCAATTAATCAGAGGAATTTTCTTCATTGAAGGTATGATGATATCAATGCTGGGATGTATTGTTGGAATGGCTGCCGGACTGGTATTCATCCTTTTACAACAGAAATTTGGCTTTATTGCAATGTCAGGAGCAAACCTGATTATTGATCATTATCCGGTAGGGATTAAATTTACGGACTTTATTCTGGTCTTTGCAACGGTATTGACAGTTTCAGTCATCGCCTCGGGTATTTCTTCTCGTTTAAGTGTGAAAAATACGGTTGATTTGAGGGAGGATTTATAGTTCATTCTTTATCTTTAAATTGAGCTATTGAATTTCGCCAAACATTATGGATATAAATAAATTGAAACCCAAAAAGGCTTTGAACAAAGCTTTTTTAAAAGTCAAACCGAACAGGACTGAAATTGAAGGTTTCAAAACTAATCTTATCCAGCTTCTCGATAGAACCAATGACACGGAGTCTGAAGAATTTCACAAAAACCTGGTTTCTGATTTTTTAAAGGATACTTATTACAAACTCAACCATTTCATCAATACCAAAGGGCGAAATGATCTGGTAATTCATAACGGGCCTGAATCTAAATCGAGTGTTGGGGTCATCATCGAAGCAAAAAAGCCAACCAATAAAAGTGAGATGGTCAGCACCAATAAGCTGAATGCAAAGGCTTTTCAGGAATTGGTATTGTACTACCTCCGTGAACGAATAACCCATAAAAACCTGGAAGTAAAACACCTCGTTATCACCAATATTAATGAATGGTTTATCTTTGACGCTACGGGCTTCGACCGGCTTTTTGCTCAAAATAAAAACCTGGTCAAGCAATTTCAAGAATTCGAAGCCGGCCGCTTAGCGGAAACCAAGACTGATTTTTTCTATAAGCAGGTCGCCGAGCCTTTTATTGCTGATATCAAAACGGAGATTGAATTTACCTATTTCAACCTTCAGGACTATCAAAAACCACTTCGTAATGAGGATAAGGCCGACGATAATACGCTGATTGCCTTATTTAAACTTCTATCGCCTGAGCATTTGCTCAAACTCCCTTTCACTAACGACAGTAATAGCCTTGATAAGCGCTTTTACAGCGAATTGCTGCACATTATTGGATTAACAGAAACCAAAGATGGCGGTAAAAAGCTAATCACCCGAAACAAGGAAGGCGAACGAAATTCGGGCAGTATTCTGGAAGATGCGATCATTCAATTGGACAGCCTTGACAAATTAAGCAGGCTGGAACGTCTTAGCCAGTATGGCAGTACCACACAGGAGCGCCTGTTCAATATTGGTCTGGAACTTTCCATCACCTGGATCAACCGAATCTTGTTTTTGAAATTGCTGGAAGCCCAGCTCATTACCTATCATAACTCCTCAGGCAAAAGCGGAAAGGGTGATAAATCATATTCCTTTCTCAACCTGGAACTGATCAAAGACTTTGATGATCTGAACAGCTTGTTTTTTCAGGTTTTAGCGAAGAAATACGATGAGCGGAATCAGGATGTAAAACTACTCTTTGAGAAAGTCCCATACCTTAACTCCTCACTTTTTGAGCCGACAGAGCTGGAGCATAATACCTTGTTTATCAGCAACCTGAAGGACGAAAAAACCATTCCGGTCATTTCCTCCACAGTTCTTAAAAATGAACATGGCAAGAAAAGAACAGGGAACATATCTACGATTGAATATTTGTTTGAATTTCTAAATGCTTACGATTTTAGCAGCGAAGGTTCGGAGGAAATTCAGGAGGATAATAAATCACTGATCAACGCCTCGGTGCTGGGTTTGATCTTTGAGAAGATAAACGGCTATAAAGACGGTTCCTTCTTCACTCCGGGTTTTATTACAATGTATATGTGCCGTGAAACCATCCGTAAAGCTGTTGTGCAGAAGTTTGACCAGGATTTTCCTGATTTAAAGATTAGCAGGATTGAGGATATTTATGAATTCATTCCACAAAAAATCACCAAAAAGAAAGCGAATGAGCTAATCAATAGTATTAAAATATGCGATCCTGCAGTTGGCTCAGGTCACTTTCTTGTTTCGGCGCTCAATGAGATGATAGCCGTCAAAAATGATTTGAAAATTCTTGAAGACAGAGAGGGCAAATCATTACATCGCTATGAAGTAGAGGTGGTTAATGATGAGCTGATCGTGACTGATGAGGAAGGCGAACTATTTGAGTACAGTCCGAACAATAAGGAAAGCCAGCGCTTACAGGAGACCTTATTCCATGAAAAGCAAACGATCATTGAAAACTGCCTTTTTGGGGTTGATATCAATCCCAATTCAGTTAAAATATGCCGCCTGCGCCTGTGGATCGAGCTTCTGAAAAACGCATACTATAAAAATGCCACCGAGCTGGAAACCCTTCCAAACATTGATATCAATATCAAATGCGGAAATTCACTGGTAAGTCGTTTTGCAATTGATGCCGACCTGAGTCAGGCACTCAAAAAGAGCAAATGGTCTATTGATAGCTACCGTCTGGCTGTCGACACCTACCGCAATGCCGAAAGCAAGGAGCAAAAGCGTGAAATGGAAAAACTGATAGCCGATATCAAGTCAGATTTCAGAAGTGAAATTTCATTGAACGACCCCAAAGCAAAGAAACTCAGAAAAGCATCGGGCGAACTGTTTCAAATGACCAATCAGCCTCAGCTTTTTGCAATGAGCAATAAGGAAAAAGTTCTTTGGAATAAGAAAATGGAAGTGCTTATTCAGGAAACGAAAAAACTGGAAAGCGAAATTGAAGAGATCAAAGCCAATAAGATCTATGAAAATGCTTTTGAATGGCGTTTTGAGTTTCCGGAAGTGCTGAATGAAGAAGGGGTTTTTGTGGGATTTGATGTGGTTATTGGGAATCCGCCGTATATCAGACAGGAGGAAATTGTAGAATTAAAGAACTATTTAAGTACGTCATTTCAGACCTTTGCTGCAACGGCAGATATTTATGTGTATTTCGTGGAATTGGGAATTGGACTACTGAAAAATCAAGGGGAATTCACTTTTATTATTCCAAACAAATGGATGAGGGCTAGTTATGGTAAAAGTCTAAGAAAATACTTAAGGAAGAAGGAACTGGCAAGAATTATAGATTTTGGTGATTTGCCAGTTTTTGAAGAAGCTATTACTTATCCCATTATTATCCAGATTAAAAATAATCTACCATCAACCATATTTAAGGGTTTAACCGTAAATACTTTGAAATTTGAATTCGGGTTGGAAGCATATATTTCTGAAAATGAACTTGAAGTTCTGATTGATGGACTCCAAGATGATAATTGGAATATAACAGCCAGTGTAAGTCAAAAGTTATTAATGAAGTTAAGATCTAAAGGAATCCCATTGGGCGATTATGTAGAAGGTAAGATATATTATGGTCTCAAAACGGGTTTTAATGAAGCATTTGTAATCGATAAAGAAACCAGAGAAAAGTTGATTGCTGCTGACTCAAAAAGTGTAGATGTAATTAAGCCTTTCTTGGGGGGGAGAGATATAAAGCGATATCAAGATCCAATAGCGGAGAAATATTTAATACTCTTTCCCAAAGGCTTTACGATCAAGAGAAATTTACCTGATACTAGTCCATTTTATTCAGTTCAGGAAACTCCTCCTCGATATGGCGATATGCCTTATGATGATGCCTGGTCATGGATACAAAAAACATATCCTGCTATTGCAAATCACCTATTGCCGTATAAACAAAAAGCCGAAAATAGAACAGATAAGGGAGATTATTGGTGGGAGTTAAGAGCTTGTGATTATTATGGAGAGTTTGAAAAGCCGAAAGTAATGTTACCTGATATTTCTTTGAGGTGTGAAGCTTTAATGGATGATACTGGGGGTTTTTACTCTGTAAATACTGCATACATAATACTTGGTTTTACAAAATCTGACTTAGGTATATTGAACTCAAAACTCATTTTATTTTTCTACTCTAACTTAACTCAAACAATTCGTGGTGGTTATTTCAGGTTTATTCGCCAGTACCTTGAACAAATTCCAATGATTAAAACTGACATTTTGGATAATTTGGTTTTTGAAATAATTAAAATAAAAAAACAAAACCCTTCCGCCGACACCAGCCCCCTCGAATCCCAAATCGATCAATTAGTTTACCAGCTTTACGATTTAAGTGAAGAAGAGATTGCCATCATAGAGGGGAGCACAAAATAAAATTGACGGATAAGCAAATCTGTCCGTAGAGTTAAGCGCAGCGTCTCTACGGATGTATAATAAAAAAGAGTCTTCAGACTCGCTGCGCTGATAAAATATATTTTATT
>CAYHGN010000109.1:0-13297 GCA_964356005.1 uncultured Sphingobacterium sp. | reverse complement strand
ATCGAACTCACATTAATTTAAAATGTAAAACGGGATAGGAAGGCTCAGAGGGTTTAGAGCGCTGCCAGCCTTAACTCAGGTTTTTGTAGCACAGTTGCACAAGCTCTGAATAATTTAATGCGATTATATTAAAGCCATTGATGATTTCTCCAGCTTATTTAAATGTTAAACCAAGTCCCAAACGGATCGTACCCATATCAAAATTCTCTGAGATCTGGAAACTCGCCGGGAAGTCAATCTTCTGATAATTGTAACCTGTTTGAAGACCTAAATTAAGTCCTCCATTTACGGGTATCGAGTACGAAAGTCCAGCACCTGCAGTCAAACCTTTGCTTAAATTATTAAAAAGCTTCACTGCATAACCGCCATAAGCATCTAATTTGAGTCCGCTGAGTTTAGGGTCGAGGTAGTAAGCGGCATTAAGTGTGATTGGCAATGTATTGTAATTTCCTCCACCCGATTTGCGATAATTATCAGTTCCCAGGGCAAAACCAATTCCGAAGTTTTCATTCAGGAGTTTTGTAACCCCGGTACGTGTTCTGAATCCATTGAAAGTTGGGCTGCCCGTCAATGAAGTGCTCCCATGTATTAGAGCACTTATTTCAGTATAATTTATCAAACGTCTTTGCTGAGATATTGCACTGTTGCTAAGCAATAGAATGCCGGCTAATAAAAACAGGTTTCGCGGAGAAAATGATTTTATATTCATAATTTCAATTGCTGATCGATTTATTTATCCCGCTAATATAATCACATAAGCCGACCTCTTTAATCCTTTTTCTGTAAATTTATGGACAAAGGAATCTTAAAAATCTTCAACCAACAAGAATGTCGTTAAGCTTTGCATCATTAAATTCAGGAAGTAATGGAAATTGCTATTATCTTGAAAATGAGCATGATGCAATTCTTATTGATGCTGGAATTTCCTGCCGTGAAACTGAAAAAAGAATGGAACGGCTGGGGCTTGCGATGCAAAAAATTCGTGCGATTTTTGTTTCACACGAGCATTCCGATCATATCAGAGGAATCACTGTGATAGCTAAAAAATATCGGCTGCCTGTTTACATTACTAATTTGACACTCAACAGATCTGGACTCAACCTGGATTCTGATTTGATCAGAACCTTTATTGCCCATCAATCTGTCAATATCGGGGATCTTGTCATTACCCCTTTCCCTAAATTTCACGATGCTTCTGAACCTCATAGCTTTACAATAAAATGTAAAACCTTTACTGTGGGGGTTTTCACTGATATCGGTTTTCCTTGTGAACATGTTATCCGGTACTTCGGCGAATGCAATGCTGCGTTCCTTGAAGCTAATTATGATGAGGAGATGCTTGAAAATGGGAGATATCCCTACCATTTAAAGGCAAGAATCCGGGGAAAGGATGGTCATCTTTCAAACAGGCAGGCTTTAGAACTTTTTTCACAAAATGGCACTCATATGAGTCATCTCCTGCTTTCACATCTTTCAAGAGATAATAACGATCCCCGACTGGTGGTAGAATTGTTCAATCAGATTAAATGCAACACAAAAATTACAGTTGCATCAAGAGAGCAGGAATCAGAAATCTATCATATTACTGATACTGTTGTGCCTGTACAAAGATCAAATTCGGAAACAATCCAATTTTCCTTGTTCTGAAATTTTGATCTGTGATAATTATCATTTTCTCACTTAACCTGAATGTTTATATTAGTGTTTTAAATTTTAATCAGTTATGGTCTTAATAATCCTGAATATTATTTTTTGTCTTTCCTTCCTGGTCTTTGCCTGGTTTAATGTGAATGATAATGATTCCTGGCTTTGGGTTCCAATTTATCTCGCGGCTTCTGTTTTTTGCGGACTAGCGGGTTTTGGAATGTTTTTTCCGACAACTTATTTGTTCCTGATAGGCTTTTACCTGATTTATGCTATAATTTTATTCTTTACTAAGGATGGGGTCAAAGACTGGATTTTTAAATATAAACAACCAAGTATTACAGAAAGCATGCAGGCAACAAAGCCTTATATTGAAATGACCAGAGAGTTTTTCGGACTGCTGATTATTTCTGTTGCGCTTGCCTTAAATTACTTTATGTCAGGTGGGATTTGAGTTATTTTTCAAATCCTTTTAAATTCATGGTTTTTACTTCATATTTTCGTTATTTTTTGATATTTTTCACAATATTTAGTCCCCCTGACTAATAAAAATTAATTTCTTTGGACATGTTCGATTACGATGCAGAAAGATTAAGGGCACTCATTATAGAAGTAAGCCGATCAAACCTCAGCCCGGATACCTGGACCTGGTTAAGTCAAAATTTATCCTCGGATGATTCAAGACAAATCAATACTGCGTTTGCGGTAATGCCCAGAAAAACCGGAAAATCTACAATTCAAATTAGTCAGGATCTGATCAGTAAAATTGATCAGATCAAGCCCGGATTTACTGTCGAAAACTGGACCATGGATAGACTTGGGCGTTTGTGCTTATTATTACATCTTGATCATGCTGATCAGGAAAAATATTTTAAAACGATTGAAAATTTGTTTCTGGCGGCAGAGGTTTTCGAGCTTGTTGCACTTTATTCATCACTGCCTGTTTTGGCCTGGCCTGATCGCTGGAAGTTGAGATGTGCAGAAGGAATTCGCAGTAATATCGGTCTTGTACTAGAGGCAATTATGTACCATAATCCTTATCCGGAGAAATATCTTGATGAAAAGGCTTGGAATCAATTAATTCTTAAAGCTTTTTTTACTGATAAGGATATTATTCAGATTCCGGGTATTGATGAAAGAGCTAATGCTGAGCTTGCTCTTACACTTACAGATTATGCACACGAAAGGTGGGCAGCTAAACGGAAGATTAATCCATTTTTATGGAGGTTTACGAGTAAGTTTTTAGACGAGGGTTTAATGCATGACCTGAAAAAGGTTCTTTTTGAAGGAAGTTTGAGGGAGAAGCAGGCTGCTGCATTAACTTTGGTTCAAGCAGGTTCTGAATCAGCAACGGATCTCCTGAAAAGCTATCCTGAGCTTTTGCAATCAATTAAAAATAATGAATTAAACTGGGCTAATCTGGCTCAGGATTAAGAAAATAAATAATTTAATATTCAATATGTGTTGTAGCCATTCATTTGAAGACAGAAGACCACAGGTGCCTTCTGAAGCCATGGATCTCGAGATCATCAGAGGCATGAAATTCTTCGACCCTCATGTTCACATGAGTTCACGTACAACTGATGATTATCAGGCGATGGCTGATGCCGGAGTTGTAGCCTTGATTGAGCCCGCGTTCTGGCTTGGGCAACCCCGTACCGGTATTGACAGCTACAGAGATTATTACAGCAGTCTGATAGGTTGGGAAAGGTTTAGGTCATCGCAATTTGGTATTAAGCATTACTGTACAATAGGATTAAATTCAAGAGAAGCCAATAACGAAAAACTGGCTGCCGAAGTGATGGAAATTTTGCCATTATTTATCTACAAAGAAGGGGTAGTTGGCATTGGTGAGATTGGTTTCGATGATCAGACTGCTGCTGAAGAAAAATATTATCGACTGCAACTAGAACTTGCCAAAGAGGCCGGACTTCCAGTTCAGGTTCATACTCCACACCGGGATAAGAAGAGAGGAACCCAGCGGAGTATGGACATTGCAATTGAACATGGTATTGATCCTTATATGGTTATCATAGATCATAATACTGAGGAAACGGTTAAGGAAGTTCTGGACAAAGGATTCTGGGCTGCTTTTACGATCTATCCTTTTACCAAGATGGGCAATGAGCGTATGGTTGATTTAGCCAGACAATATGGTCCGGAGCGCATCATGATCAACTCTGCAGCCGATTGGGGAATCAGTGATCCTCTGGCTATTCCAAAAACCGCTGCCCTGATGAAATTGCGTGGGATTAGTGATGAGGATATCCGCCTGATCACCTATTCTAATGCAATCACAGCATTTGCACAGAGCGGACAGATCGACGAGAATGATTTCACAAGTCCCAAATCTATTGATCAATCAGAAAAATTTGAAGGAAATACTGTACTCCGTGGCGGGCAACAGCCAAGAACAGATAAATCTTCCATGATTATCAGTTAACACCTTGAAAAAACTCCTGGTTTATCTGCGTTTGATGAGGCCGGCGAATATCGTAACCTCGGTTGCAGATGTTTTGGCAGGAATAGCTATTTCTGGCTATTTTCTTGAAGCGGGAAAGGAAATTTTACCTGTATTTTTGCTGTGTCTTTCAACAATAGGTTTATATGGTGGAGGAATCGTCTTTAATGATGTTTTCGACGCTGAACTCGACAAAATTGAAAGACCCGAAAGAGCAATACCTAGTGGAGCAGTGAGTATAATGGAAGCAACTGTCCTTGGAATTATCCTGTTAGTAATCGGACTTTTAGCGGCCTTTGCATTTTCAGTATGGTCGGGTTTAATTGCCTTTCTGATTCTTGTTTTTGCCCTGGTTTATAATAAATTCGGGAAACATCATACCTTCTTAGGTCCATTGAATATGGGACTTTGCCGCGGATTAAATCTCTTGCTTGGAATCAGTATTCTCTCCCTCTCAGTTCATAGTCTCTATTTCCTGGGTCTAATCCCTTTGATCTATATTTTCTCGATTACGATGATAAGTCAGGGGGAGGTGCATGGATCAAACAGAAATAAACTTTATGCTGGTGGCTTTTTATATCTGATTGTAATTGGATCTATCCTGTATTCTGCCTATTTGCAGCAACATTTACTTTACGCAATTTTTTTCCTGATTGCTTTTGCATGGATGATATTTAAGCCTTTATTTGCGGCCATACAGGATCCGATTGGTAAGAATATAGGTATGGCAGTTAAGGCCGGTGTGATCTCTCTGATACTAATGGATGCGGCATGGGCTTCAGCTTATGGGCAAGTGTATTTCGCACTAATCATCGCAATGCTTCTGCCAATATCTTTATGGCTCGCAAAACGTTTTGCAGTTACTTAATGGAAATTTATCTTTATCAAAAATAATCAGCTCCTATGGCTTGATTGAATTTAGCAGGGGCATCAATCTTTATGAATTACTTACAGCAGTCATTTTCCATTAAGTTCGAATACAAGGTCTTATTTACATCAGGTCTTTTTAGTCCGGCTAACCCCCTGTTTAATGATTTTTTGCAAGGTATATCGACTGGAAATAATCCCCGTAAAATATTATTTGTCATTGATCAGGGATTCTTAGATGCCGGGAATGATATTATTGCTCAGATAAGTGAATATTTTAAGGTGCATCATGCGGCACAATTAGTGCCGGAGATTATTATGGTTCCTGGAGGAGAAACCGTAAAAAATGATATCGCTTATTTTGACCGGATCCTTGAAGCAGTTAATACCCGTAAAATAGACCGGCATTCTTACATTGCTGCAATTGGAGGGGGGGCAATGCTCGACCTCGTAGGTTATGCAGCAGCTGTTTCACATCGTGGTATCCGTCATATCCGGATTCCTACAACAGTATTATCACAGAATGATTCAGGTATTGGAGTAAAGAATGGGATCAACTACTTTGGCAAGAAGAATTTTCTTGGAACTTTCGCGCCTCCGGTAGCAGTATTCAATGATGAGCTGTATCTGAAAACATTAAATGAAAGGCACTGGCGCTCCGGGATTTCGGAAGCAGTCAAAGTTGCCCTGATAAAGGATCCGGAATTTTTCTTTTGGATAGAAAATAATGCCCATGCGCTCGTTGAGAGGGATCTGGAGACGATGAACTATCTAATTAACAGATGCGCAGAACTTCATATGCTGCATATTGCAGGTAAGGATCCCTTTGAAAGTGGTTCTTCGCGCCCTTTGGATTTCGGGCATTGGAGTGCTCATAAGCTTGAGCAACTTTCAAATTTCGAAGTACTTCATGGTGAGGCAGTTGCAATGGGGATGGCACTTGATACTGTTTATTCAAATTTATCAGGTCATTTGACAGATAATGAAAGCCAGAGAATTCTGAAATTATTAATTAAACTTGGCTTTGATCTTTCACACCCTGCTATGCAGATATCTGAAGGTAACTCAGCAATCTTATCAGGGCTGGAGGAGTTCAGAGAGCATTTGGGAGGTGAACTTACGATTATGCTCCTCGATGGTATTGGAAAAGGTTTTGAGGTGCACCAGATTGATCATGAACTGCTTATAAAGGCTTCAGAATATTTAAAAACACAGTCTTAAAAGCAGCAAAGCTTTAGCAGAATCCCTGTTTATTTATGAAACTCACATCCGGACATTTAAGCTATTGTACCAATATCCATTCGGGTGAGAGCTGGAAAGATCATTTTGCAGCATTAAAAAATCATTTTCCGGGTATCAGGAAAGAGGTTGCCGGGAATCAGGCTATGGGAATAGGCTTGCGACTTTCCAATTCAGCAAGTTTGGATATTCAGAGTGCTGAAAAACTTAATGAGTTTAAAGAATGGCTAACAGCCAACAATGCCTATGTATTTACGATGAATGGATTTCCTTACGGAGATTTTCATCATGCTCTGGTGAAGGACAATGTTCATGCCCCTGATTGGACAAGCAAAGAAAGAATAGATTATACCATCCGGCTTTTTAATACACTTTCGAAGCTCTTACCTGAAGGAATGGAAGGAGGCATTTCCACCTCACCACTCAGTTATCGTTTCTGGTTTCCGGAAAAAGAAGATCTTCAAAAGGCGACATTATTAGCTACACAAAATATTATTGAGATAACAGAAGAGCTGATTAGAATCAGGCAAAACACCGGTGTTAAAATGCATTTGGATATTGAACCTGAACCCGATGGCATTCTTGAGTCGGCTACTGAATTTATTGATTGGTTTGAAAATATGCTTCTGCCGCTTTCTAAGCAAACTCTTCCGGATCGACTGAATATCAGTCCTGAAGAGGCTGAACTGCTTATCAAAGAACACATCTGCCTATGCTATGATGTTTGTCATTTTGCAATTGGTTATGAATCGCATGCTGAAGTTATTGCCCTCCTTGGTAACATGGGAATTCGGGTGGGGAAAATTCAAATCAGTGCAGCCTTAAAAGCGGATCTGCCGCTTAATACTGAACTCAGGTCGCAAATCGCTAAGACCTTTGCAAGTTATAATGAACCGACCTATCTCCACCAGGTTGTGGCAAGAAAAGAAGATGGGCTTTTGATGCGTTATCGGGATCTGCCCGAAGCCTTGAGTGATTATGCCAATCCATCAGTCAGAGAATGGCGGGCACATTTTCACGTGCCTGTTTTTATCAGGGAACTTGGCCTGCTTCAGTCAACGCAAGAGGATATTTTTGAAGTTTTGAAAATTCAGAAGAACAGGCCATTTACTCAGCACATGGAAGTTGAGACCTATACCTGGGAAGTGTTGCCTGAGGCATTGAAAGTGCCAATCGGGGAGAGTATTGTTAGGGAATTGAACTGGGTGAAAGAATTATTGCTTTAAAATCAAGCCCATGAATAAAACAGTTGTTATTGATGTTGTTGGATTGTCGACCTCTGTTATGGGTGAAAACATGCCCTTTCTAAGAGAATATACCGAACGCAAAAACCTCATACGGATCGAGCCCGTGTTGCCGGCATTGACTACCTCTGCCCAGTCTACTTATTTGACCGGTAAATGGCCATCCGAAACAGGAATTATTGGAAACGGATGGTATGACCGGATTGATTGTGAAATCAAATTCTGGAAACAATCCAATAAGCTCGTGAATGCTGAGAAAATCTGGGAAAGGGCAAAAAAACTTGACCCGGCATTCACTTGTTCGAAAATGTTCTGGTGGTACAATATGTATTCAACAGCAGACTATGCCGTGACGCCACGTCCTAACTATCTTGCAGATGGCCGGAAAATGCCGGATTGTTATTCCCATCCTGCGGGTCTGCGTGATATTCTTCAGGAAAAGCTCGGAATTTTTCCACTTTTTCAGTTCTGGGGCCCGGGTGCGAATATTGAATCTTCAAAATGGATTGCTGATGCTTCCATGATTACGGATGAACTTTATGACCCAACACTAAGCCTGATTTATTTACCGCATCTGGACTATTGTCTGCAAAAGTTTGGTCCTGACTTTTCAAAGATTTCCAAAGAACTAGGCGAGATTGATGAATTACTCAGAAAGCTGGTTACATTTTATGAACAGCGTTCTGCAGAAATCATTATTCTTTCTGAGTATGGGATAGCACCTGTTAAACATCCCTTGCATCTAAACCGACTGTTCCGTGAGCATGGACTGCTCGCAATCCGCGAAGAAAGAGGGCTTGAACTGCTTGATCCGGGAGCTTCAAAAGCATTTGTTGTCGCAGACCATCAGATAGCACATGTTTATATCAATGATCCTTCGTGCAGGGATAAGGTGATTTCTATCCTGAAACAGGTTAAGGGTGTAGAATTGATTCTGGATAAGACTGAGCAGTCTCAGTATCATATAGACCATGAACGTTCCGGTGATCTGGTACTAATGGCAGATGAAGACAGCTGGTTTACCTACTATTTTTGGCTTGATGATGAGAAGGCTCCCGATTACGCCCGTTGTGTGGATATCCACAAAAAACCTGGTTACGATCCGGTAGAGATGTTTATGAGTTCTAAATTACGCGCCGGCTATAAGCTTTTAAAGAAGAAAGCGGGGTTCAGGTATGTGATGGATGTGATTCCTCTGGATGCAGGTTTGGTAAGAGGCTCGCATGGCAGAACAGGTGTGCCGCCTGAATATCAACCGGTATTAATTTCGGATAATAATAATCCGGGAGATAAATTCATCGCTACCCAGGTTTATGACCTGATATGGGAGATGTTAACAAAAAATAAAGAATAGATTTTTTTTCTGTTAATTTATTAATTACATTTCTTCGCCCAAACAATTAATCTATTTGCCTTTGTGAAACAGCAATTTCAAGATTTGCCGGATATTGTTAGAAGATTAGCCTTTACGGGTAGCGAACAGGCTTATAGGGAAATGTTTGACATTCTTTATTTACCTGTAAAGAAATTTGCTTTCTGCATTTTGCGTTCGAATGAAGAAGCTGAAGAGGTTTCTGAAGATGTTATGGTTACTCTTTGGAAGAATAGGAAAACATTGCCTGAAGTTGAGAATGTTCATGTTTATTCACTTGTAATTGCTAAAAACCTCTCTCTAAACCTTCTCAGAAAAAATTCAAAGAATAAAACAAGCTCTATTGATGAAGTAGATATGAGCTTTTTTTTTGATAGCTCCAGTCCTGAGCAAATTATCATTGATAATGAATTAAAAATAAGGCTTGAGAATGCAATACAGTCTTTACCTCCAAAGTGCCAGTTTGTTTTTAAACTGGCAAAAGAAAATAATCTCAGTTATAAGGAGATCAGTGAGATTTTATGTATTTCTGTCAAAACTGTTGACGCCCATCTGGTAGCTGCCACGCAAAAACTGGCCAAAATTTTCAAATCTGAGTTTCAGATCAAATAGCAGGAAAATAAATTTCACTACCGACTAGGGAATTCCTCTTTTTTTATTGTCCTTAAAGAAAATACTCAATAAAGAAGTCTTAAACAGGTATGCACGAACAGCGCATTGTTGAATTGATAACCCGTAAGATCGCAGGGGAAGCCACAGCTGAAGAGTTAGGTGAGTTGTCATATCTTTTGACGAAATCACCTGATGCAGTTTATTATGAAGCTTTACTGGAGCAGGTTTGGGAGATGGGGCGTAAAGAAGAGAAGCCTGATCTTGATGAGGTATTTAATAAGCATAAACTCAAACACAAAACAGAGCTTGATTTCAGATACCACTCTAAGGTAAATTTAACCTTGTTTAAAAAGCCAGCCTTCCTTCTGGCCTTTGCTGCTTGCATTTTATTACTTATCGCAACTCAATTCTTAAAAAGTTATATTCCAACAACTAAGGAGGAACAAATAGAGGTTATTGCTGGTAAAGGCATTCGCAAAGAATTTAAACTTCCTGACGGTACCATTGTGCTGCTTAACAGTGGTAGCAAGATTTCTTACAATTCGGATATGCTGGATAAGGAGCAGCGGGATGTGAGTTTGGCAGGTGAGGCATTTTTTAAGGTAGCTCATGATAAATTACACCCATTCATCGTAAAAACCAGTAAAGTTGCCATCAGGGTTTTAGGTACAGAATTCAACATCAGAGATTATCCGGAGGATGAAGAATCGGAAACTACGTTAATGAAAGGCTCTGTTGAACTGACAGTAAGTGATCGCACTCATCAGAAATTTATTCTGAAACCATCCGAAAAATTTGCGGTGGTAAAAAAGAACCAGATTCCCGGAAGCCAAAAAAGTAGTTCAGTACTCACAATTGAAAATATTTCCCCGCTTGTATTTGGTGGAAATGAATATATAGAAGAGATATCATGGACAGAAAACAAGTTTGTTTTCCAAAATGAATCATTTGAAGAGCTGCTTCCAAAACTTGAGCGCTGGTACAATGTGAAAATTGTTTTACAAGACCCAAGGATCAGGTCTTACCGCTTTACAGGAATTTTTGTCAATGAGAATATAATACAGGCTTTAGAGGCCATGCAATTAATCAAATCGTTTAACTATAAACTCACAGAAAATGAAGTAAAAATCTACTAAACAAAAAAAAGCAGGAAATGCGCCAACATTCCCTGCCTTTAACATCCAATCGTAGTGCAACTACATAATCAGATTATTAACCTTGTAATTCACAAAAGTATGAAAAAACGAGAACTATACAATAAAGTTCTGTTACCTGATTTCACAACCAAAAAACTCTTATTAATGCTAAACTGGACAATAACCTTAACATTCCTTCTTGTCCTAGAAGTATCAGCGAACAGTTATTCTCAAAATGTTAAAGTGAATCTGGATTTCCAGAACGTGAAATTTAAGAGAGCTTTTTCAATTTTGGAACAAAAAGGCAATATCAGACTGTTATACAGTGAAGAAAACTTGCCATCAGACAAATCAATTACCCTCAGCGTTAAAGACACTCCTGTAATGGAGGTGCTGGGCATGATATTGAAAGATACGGAGTTAAAATTCCGTGTACTTGAAAATGGATTGGTCGTTATATCTCCTCAAAGTAATGAAGAAAAGGACATTGTTGTTACTGGTATTGTCACCGATATTAATGGCGAAACTCTTCCGGGAGTTAGTATCAAGCTTAAAGGGACAACAATAGGAGCCACAACTGATATGAACGGAAAGTACAGCATTAATGTACCCGAGAATGTCACTGTACTTGTTTTTACTTATATCGGTTTTAATACTCAGGAGGTATCAATCAATGGCCGGAGTACTGTTAATGTCAGACTGGAAGCTGCTAACACTGCTTTAAATGAAGTTGTAGTAACTGCTTTGGGTATGTCTAAAGAGAAAAAAAGTCTTGGATTCTCAGTTACTGAAGTTAAGGGAAGTGACCTGGCAGCTACGCAGCAATTAAATCCCGTCAATACATTGATGGGAAAAGTTGCAGGTGTACAAATTGACCAGAGTGCATCCGGCCCATTTGGAAACTCAAGAATTGTAATCAGGGGAAACTCAACCTTAAGTCAGAATAATCAGCCAATATTTGTTATCGACGGAGTGATTGTTGACAATGAATCTGTCGCAGGTGGACGCGATTTTGCAAATGACCTGTCTAACCTGAACAGTGAGAACTTTGAAAGTGTTTCAATTTTGAAAGGTTCTGCCGCTGCCGCTTTATATGGTTCAAGAGCAATAAATGGCGTGGTGCTGATTACGACAAAGAAGGGTAGTAAAGCGAATGGAATAGGCGTTGATTTCTCGCAGAACTTCATGGTTTACGATCCATATAAAGGTCCTGAATTTCAGAATGATTATGGTGGAGGTTCAGTTGGAGCATTCTTTACGGATGCCCGTGATCCGAACTACCAACCAAATCAAATGTGGACTACCAAAGTTTTCCCGATTGATCCAATTACCAAAGATCCATACATTGATCCTGCGACTAATCGTGAAAATGAAAACTGGGGTCCAAGATTTGCTAATCAGAGAGTTCGTAATTATGATGGTACATGGACAGAATATAAAGCTGTACCAAATAATTACCTCGATGCTTTTCAGAATGGTACTTTGGGAACTACCAGTGTCGCTTTCTCAGGTGCAGGTGATAAAACAACTTACAGATTCGCAGCAACACATGATGATCAGACAGGAATCTCTGTTGCGAATAAGATGAAGAGGAATAATTTCAATTTAAGAATAACACATAAACTTGCCGATTGGTTAAGTACAGATGTAAGCGGAGGATATACAGCGAGCGATAATACAAATCCTCAGAATCTGGCATGGGCTCCCTACACTGATACTTTTGCCGGTGATAACTGGGGAGTTGCTTATTCCTGGATTTTCCCTCGTAATTATGATACTAAATACTGGAATCAGCAGGCAAGATACACCAGCCAGGCATTTGGCGGATCACCCAGAGGAACCAATCCGCTTGAGCCCAATAAAGTAATGGCTCCGGAATTTTGGTTCAACATGCATAATACTGTTGCTACAATGGATAGCAGGAACTTTATGGGACGCTTTGCTTTAAATGCAAAGTTGACCAAATGGGCCAATTTTACCATTGAGGGTAACATGAATAATAACTATGACAAGTATGAAAACAAAGCTCTTGGTCAGTTTACTGATTTTAGCGGAGGAGGTTATACTTTAAATCAGTCGAAGAAAGAAAGTAACTTCCTCAAGGGAATACTTTCATTTAATACGATTAAAATAGCGAAGGATTTAGGATTTAGTGGTTTTGCCGGAGCTGAAATGTATAATTCGATCAGTTCTTTCACACAGGGTAATACTTCCGGAGGATTAATGGTTCCGGGTAATTATTTTATTACGAACTCTGTGAATTCACCACTTGTTACTGGAGGTATAAACTATAACAAAAAGATCAATTCTGTTTATGCAAGTGCTGATTTCGATTATAAAAATCAACTTTATCTTGCTACTACATGGCGTGGTGACTGGTCCTCAGCTTTAACATACAAGGATGGAACCGGGAATAATTTTTACAATTATCCTTCTGCCAGTCTTTCCTGGATCGCTTCTGAAACCTTCAAGCTGCCTGCCATCATAACTTTTGCAAAGTTGAGATCTAATATTGCCGCATTAGGTAAAGACACAGATCCTTTTGTAATCAATCCGGGATATAGATTTGCAGGTAAGGTTATCGGACTTCCGGGTGAACCTACTCGTGCTGGATTCAGTTCAAGCAGTACTTTGTCACCAAATTTAAAGCCTGAAAGGAAAATTTCGAAAGAAATTGGAATGGAAATGCGTTTTCTGAAAAGCCGTCTGGGTTTTGATCTTA
>CAYHGN010000108.1:0-13470 GCA_964356005.1 uncultured Sphingobacterium sp. | reverse complement strand
GTGGCCACTCCGGGCCGTATGCTTGACATTATCAATCGCAAAGCAATTGATTTTACTCAGGTACAATTCGTAGTACTCGACGAAGCAGATGAGATGCTTAATATGGGTTTCCAGGAAGATATTGACAGTATTTTGTCAACTACTCCTGATGACAAAAAGACCTGGCTATTCTCTGCAACCATGCCAAATGAAGTTCGTCGCATTGCAAAAAAATACATGACTGATCCTTTCGAACTGACCATGGGTACCAAAAATACCGGGAATGTCAATATCGAACATGAGTATTATATTGTAAAGGCAAGGGATAAATACTCAGCATTTAAGCGTATCGTTGATTTCAATCCTGAGATTTTCGGAATCGTTTTTTGCCGTACTAAAATTGAAACTCAGGAAATTGCTGAGTCTTTAATGAAGGATGGTTATAATGCTGATGCATTACATGGTGACCTGTCACAACAGCAGCGCGATAAAGTAATGAAACGCTATCGTGAACGCAACCTTCAGTTGCTGATTGCTACCGATGTAGCCGCGAGAGGAATTGATGTGAATGATGTTACTCACGTAATCAATTATTCTTTGCCTGATGAAATAGAAAATTATACCCACCGTAGCGGCCGTACCGGTCGCGCAGGAAAGACTGGTATTTCTATTGCAATCATTAACTCCAAAGAACTTGGAAAAATCCGCCATATTGAAAGATCGATAGGTAAGCAGTTTACCAAAGCAGAGATTCCAACCGGATTTGATGTTTGCGAAAAACAGTTATTTGCCCTTGTTCATAAGGTACATAATGTAGAAGTTAACCAGGAACAGATCGAACAATACATCCCACGTATTATGGATGAATTTAAAGATCTGGATAAAGAAGAAATTATCAAACGATTCGCTTCACTTGAGTTTAACCGATTCCTGGAATATTATTCCAAAGCTCCTGATCTGAACATTTCTTCTGAAGACAGAGGATTTGAACGTTCTGAAAGAGGTGAACGTTCTGAGCGTCCAATGAGATCAGGCACAAGTGCCGGATATACCCGATTGTTTATGAATCTGGGTTCAGTGGATGATTTTACCCGCGGAGATATGCTGGGATTCATTTGCAACAATACCAAGATCAGCGGAAAAAGTGTAGGAAAGATTGACCTGAAAGGTGTGTTTACATTCTTTGAAGTTGAAGATTCTGCAGTCAATCAGGTTGTTGAAGGGTTCAAATCTGTTGATTTCCAGGGAAGAAGTGTCCGTATTGAGTTAGCTGGCGACCGTGATGCCGGAGGCAGTGATCGTGGTGGTTCTGGTTCTTACCGTGGTGCGGGCGGCGGTGCCGGACGCAGAGAAGGTGGAAGTGGTGGCGGATACCGTGGCGGAAGCAGCGGTGGCGGCAGACGTGAAGGTGGAAGCAGCGGTGGTGGTTTCCGTGATTTTTCTGGCAAACGCCGTGAAGATCGTAGCGGAAGCAATGCCGGTGGAGCACGACGTGAAGGCGGCGACAGACGCAGACGCATCTAGTAGAATAAAGAGCAAAGATTAAGGAGCAAAGACTGGGGGATAACCTGGGCTTTTGCTCCTTTTTTTGTTTTGAACCAAGATTCAAGAACCAAGAATCAAGACTGAAATAGAACCAAGAGTCAAGAACCAAGAATCAAGACTGAAATAGAACCAAGAGCCAAGAACCAAGAATCAAGACATAAACTGCTGACATTAGAATAAAGCCTTATACAAAAGGTTTTGCTAAGATAAATTAGAACCAGAATTCAAGACTGATAAGAATTGGAATAGAATTTAAATCAATACCATAAATAGCAATCCTACCAGGATTTGTCTTGATTCTTGGCTCTTGGTTCTTGATACTCACAATCACGTTAGCTGCTCCGACAATAATTTCATCTCAATCTGGGGAGAATGACGTTCATAAAGAATAGCATATACTGCACGGCAGATTGGCATATTTACTTTATAGACTTTATTGATCTGATGAAGGCAGTTAACGGCATAATAACCCTCTGCAACCATATTCATCTCCAGTTGGGCAGATGTTACTGTATAACCCTTCCCTATCATATACCCAAAAGTACGGTTACGGCTAAACTGTGAATAAGCTGTCACCAAAAGATCCCCGAGGTAGGCCGATTCTTTAATATCCCTTTGTATCGGATGTATTGCCTCGACAAAACGGGAAGTCTCGCGAATTGCATTCGAAATAAGCACAGCCTGAAAATTATCCCCATAACCTATCCCGCGACAAATACCACTGGCAATAGCATAAATATTTTTCAGAACTGCAGAATATTCAGTGCCATAAATATCATCGGAAACATTTGTTTTAATATAACGGGTATTAAGCATTGCAGCAAAATCTGCAGCCAGGCCCGCATCTTGTGAAGCAATAGTCAGATAGGATAATTTTTCCAAGGCTACCTCTTCAGCATGGCATGGTCCACTAATTACTATAACATCACTGAAAGGGATCCCATAATGTTTATTCAGGAACTCTCCGATGATCATATTTTCGTCGGGGACTATACCTTTGATTGCAGAGATTATCTTTTTGCCTTTCAGATCCTCCGGGCTAATTCCTCTCAATGCGTCTTTTAAAAAGGCTGCTGGAACATTCAAAAGAATGAATTCACAAGGTGCTATTAATTCTTTTAGGTCGGTACTGAGATTCTGATCAGGAATTTTGATTTCTACTGAACTCAGATAGTGTGGATTATGGTTATAATGACGGATATGATCAATTGCTTCCTGGTTTCGCATCCACCAGTAGATCTCTTTACCGATCAGATTGTCGGACAATATCTTTATAATTGCGGTGGCCCAGCTTCCTCCACCTATTACAGCTATCTTATTTTGAATTTGCCCCATAAAAATAATCCCGCTTAATGAACCGTAAATATCAGTACATTAAGCGGGAAATTTAGGTATTTGTGGTGAATTACTCTTTACCTTCGGCTTTAAAAAGCTGTTCCTTGTCAACCTTCTCAACAATTGAGCCGTCTTTCAGTGTTTTTGATATTGCAGTAAATGGTAGCGAAACGACCTCTTCTGAGCCCTTTAGACCAGTTTTTACATAAATATAAGTATCATCTTGAATTCCGGTTGTAACCTGTACCTGCTTTACCTTCCCGGCACTGTAAACAAATACATATTCTTTAACAGGTTCTGCATTCTTTTCCTTTTCCTTCTTTTCTGAACCAGTTGCAGATGATGGAGATGATGGTTTCGCGGCTTTATCACCTTCTTTTGCATCTTTCTTTTCCTCCCTTATCGTTACCGACTGGATCGGAACAGCAATGCCATTGAACTGCTCAGTCTGGATATCTACCATAGCAGATAATCCCGGACGGAATGGTGATGGATTTGCAGTATCAGAACGAAGTAGCTTTGCATAAGATTCCGGTAAAATCCGAACCTTTACGGTAAAATTAGTAACCTGATCTGTTGAAGTTCCAACCACACTCGATGAACTGGCTATTTCAGTAACTTCTCCTTTAAATTTCTGATTTTGGAAAGCATCTACCTCAATATCAGCAAGATCACCTACAGTTACACGGTTAATATCACTCTCATTCACATCTACGCTCACTTCCATAGAACTCAGATTAGATATCCTCATGATCTCTGTTCCGGCCATTTGTGAAGTACCAAGGATACGATCTCCCAATTCGACAGAGAGTTTTGAAATTACCCCGTCAACCGGAGCATAAATTGTAGTTTTAGCAAGATTTGCTCCAGCTTCTTTTACAACAGCACTCGATTGATCAACCCCGAAACGAGATCCTACAACATTTTGACGAACTGATTCAAGACTCGCTTTTGCACCCATGTACTCAGCTTTTACTGCATCAAACTCAGCAGCAGAGATCACCTTTTTAGAAAAAAGTTCCTGATTACGTTTGTACTTTGCCTCGGTATTAGCAAAATTAGCTTCAGATTGCTTGAGTTGTTGCTGGGTGCTTGCAAGTGAGGCCCGCTGACTGTTCAGAGATGCTACTGCGCGGTCATAACCCGACTGAAGTACATCAGGACGAACTTTACACAATAACTGCCCCTTTTTGACTACATCACCTTCTTTAACATGCAATTCTACAACTTCACCAGATACTTCAGCACTTAACTTTACCTCAACTTCGGGCTGTACCTTACCACTTGCAGACACTGTTTCGATAATGGTTCGTTTCTCAACCTTATCAACTGCCACTTTAATAACGTCGCTTTTACCAAACCAGCCGAGCTTATTACCCGCAACTGCCACAACCACGAGGACTCCTGCTCCAATGAGCACATATTTTAACGTATTACTTTTCTTTGCCATTTTTTTGATATAAGGGGAAATTTTTCTGATTAAAAGGTGATTGGATTGCCCAGATAATAATCAATTACTTTACTTCTGAATATAAGATCGTACTGTGCCTGAATTTGATCAAACTGTGCTCTATTTAAATTGGTTTGTGCCTGATTAAAATCCAGAGAATTAACCAAACCAACAGCATAACGCTGCTGAATTACATTGAATGCTTCCTTTGATGACTCATAAGCAGTTTGTGCAGAATAATAACGTTTCTCTGCCGCTCTGAGATCATAAACAGCCTGGTTAATAACCTTGTTCAGGTTGTTTTTTGCAAGCTGTTCAGTCAACATGGCATTTTGAAAATTAATATTTGCCCTTCGCACATTTGATTTGGCTGCAAGACCGTTGAAAATTGGAATGCTCAAACCAAAACCAATGAACTGGTTGAAGTTATCTTTTACCTGGGCGGCGAAAGAAGTATTGGCAAAAGTTCCGTTCGAATAACGGGTACCAAAACCACTCTGAAGGTTGAGGGATGGAAAATAACCTCCTTTTGCGATATCTATTTCTTTCTCAAATACTTGTTTTCTTAATTCAGCAAGTTTAATATCGGGAAAATTCAATGAAGCAGTTTTGAAAACATCGACAGCTGAATAGGCAGCATTCACACTACTTATATTATCAATTTGAGGTTTTTCAACTTCAAATGAAACTGATGGATCACGTTCCAATAACTGAGCAAGGTTCAGGAAAGATAAATCAACCTGATTCTTCGCATTGGTGACATTCAGTTCTGCTGTGGCAACCTGCGATTTCGCTTGCGAAAGGTCAGCAAGCGTTTTATTCCCTACATCAAAGAATTTTTGCTCAATATCCAACTGTTGCATCGCGATATCCAATTGCTGCTGTGATGCGATTAAAAGATCCTGGGCATTGAGTACGGATAAATAATTAGTTACCACAGCCAATACCAGATCATTTTTAACCTTTTGGGTATTACTTTTATCCGCTTCAAGCTGCAGTTTGTTTTGGGAGATTTCATTCATCCTTCTAAATCCCTGAAACAAATTGGTATTGGAAGTGACGTTTCCACTGGTTGAAGAGATCGCCTGATTGATAAACTGGTTGGTTAATGGGTCAATACTACGTCCAAAGTTAAAATTAAGACCTGTATTGGCATTCAGTGTAGGATAAAGGGCAAGCTTAGACTGACTCAGATTCTCTTCGGATATGGCCTCAGAAAATTGAGCCTGCTTGATCTGAAGATTATTCTCAATAACCAGCTCAGTAGCTCTTTTCAAAGTGATGCGCTCCTGCGCAATAAGCGGATTCATTATTGAGCCGGCCGTTAATAAGGCAAAAACACAATATTTGTAATAGAACTTAGGGTTTAGATGTTTCATATAATGTTCAACAAAATTGGTTAGGATGTAAATCCACTCTAAAAATACTATCATTTAATTAATAACATATTTATCTTCGTGATAAATTATTAAAAGGCAATTGTATTTAGCTTATTCCCCTTTTTGGCTCAGATGGTTATACCCTACCCTAACCTGGCATAAAAGCCGCAAAGAAAAATATGTTTATATCACTTTTGACGACGGACCTATACCAGTTGTTACACCCTTTGTATTAAATACCCTTAAAAAATATAATTGCAAAGCAACATTCTTTTGTATTGGCGATAATATAGATGAGAATCCATCAATTTTATCTGAAATAATCACAGAGGGGCATATCATAGGAAATCATACTTACAATCACCTCAGGGGCTGGAAAACAAAAGACAGCGTTTATTTAGATAATGTAATAAAGACTTCTTTACTCACAGGTACACGTCTTTTCAGACCACCGTACGGCAGGATAAAAAAATCACAGATATCTGAAATCAGGAAATGTTTTCCTGAGATTGAAATTGTTATGTGGGATGTACTTAGCGGCGATTTTGATGAAAGCATTACCAGGGAACAATGTGTCGAAAATGTCTTAAAACATTGCAGAAATGGATCCATAATTGTTTTTCACGACAGTCAGAAAGCATTCGGACGTCTGAAATATGCATTGCCAATTATTCTCGAAAATTTGTCTGAAAAAGGTTTTCAATTTAAAACGCTTTAAAAAACTGATTTTGCCAGATCCATTCGTCATTTCTATAGAAATTCCTTAAAACTATATAGCTAATTTTGTATGGCAATTTCTTGTTTACAGGTTGTTTTGTGAATTGATATTATTTAAGTACAAAATTTATAAAAGGTGACTAATCTCATGTTTTCTTCCAACATCTGTCATTTCAGAGGAACTCACTCTATTATAATTTTACCCAAAAGATTTTAACAAAATATGAAGTATAAATTCATAAGTCTGATTTTAATAATGGCACTGAGTTTTCAATGCCTTATTAAAATAGGACTTATTAGTTATTACTCTCTAAACATCGAATATATCATCACCGAACTTTGTGAGAATAAAGACAAACCGGAGTTGAACTGTAAGGGAAAATGCTATTTGAAAAAGAAAATGGGAGAGGCCGATAAGGCGGAAAAACAAGCTGCAGAAATTTTCAAACAGATTGAATTTCCGGTTTTTATTCCTCATTCAAACAGTTCATTAATCGCTGAATATATCCTGATTGAAAATTCAATACCTGAACTGGAAAACCTATATTCTCATACACCGAACATCAAGATTTTTCACCCCCCTCACATCTGAATTCTCTCTTAGTCCGCGCTGAGCAAACGCTCCAGCAAATCTTTTGGACTATAATTCATTTTAATCAATAATTAGTCGGGCGAAATATGCCTGAAACCAAAATTATCTGATAGATTCTTATGCCAGGCAGAAAACTGCGTGCATCAGGATACGTCTATACATACCCTTATATATAATATCATGAAAAAAATATTTTTCATTGCCATAGTGCTTGCAGTTTCTATTCTCAGTTCTTGTAAAAAAGACAGCACAATTGAAATTGAAGATCCCAAAAAAAACCTAATTAAAATTGCTGATGCTTTTGCGATCGGTTCAGCTACCAAAGTAGAGCTCTGGTCAGGTACTGCATTAAACACAGGTTATCAGAGACTATACATTGCTTTATCTGATTCAGCTTCCGGTAAAGCACTAAGCAGATCTTCTGTCCAGATTCTTCCAATGATGGACATGGATATGAACGGTGTGAAAACGAGTCATTCCGCCCCTCTCGAAAACCCGGAAAGCATGGATGCTGATAACACACTATTCCCTTGCGCAGCAGTATTTACAATGCCTAGTACTGGCGAAAGCGGCAAATGGCGAATGATTGTTATGGTTAAAAAAGAAGGCCAGACCAAATATGGAAAAGCTGAAATGGCAATTCAGGTAAAACAATCCCAGCCTGAACGGGTAAAAAATATGACAGCAGCAGATGGATCAAAAATTATTATTGCTTACATCTCTCCTTCAAGTCCTAAGGTAGGTGTAAATGATTTTGAGATAGCTGTTTTTAAAAAGCTTGATATGATGACATTCCCTGCCGAAGATAATTATAGCATAACTATGACTCCCGAAATGCCAAGCATGGGACATGGTTCACCAAACAACATCAATCCGGCACTGACTAAAAATGGTCATTATAAAGGCAAAGTAAACTTTACAATGACCGGCGACTGGAGAATAAATCTCATTTTGAATAAAGAAGGCAAATCAACAACAAGCTTCTTTGATCTTTTATTCTAGAAGCATGAAATCTTTCTTAAATATTGTTTTGTTTCTCGGTAGCCTGATCATTTCAGGCTACTCGAAAGCAGCTCAGCCAGTTCAGGACACCATTTTTAAACGTCTGGAATTGAAAGAGATATTAATTCAGGGGCATAGCCAAAGTAAACATCCCGGTTCAGCTTTTTACCAATCGTCAAGCCTTTCGAGCACCGAAGATATCCTCTCAAAAATTGAAGGGGTCAGTCTGATTAGAAGAGGTCCGATAGGAATGGAACCCGTACTTCGTGCTTTCAGTGCCGGTCAGGTTAATGTAGTGATTGATGGCATGAAGTTTTTTGGAGCATGTACGGATAAAATGGATCCGGTTACCATTTATACAGAACCTGTAAATCTGAAAAGTATTGATATAAAATATGCAGGAGATGGTATGGCAATGGGAGCATCCATCGGTGGAAGCCTTAACCTCAAACTTGCTGAGGCAATGCTAAATCCTGAGAAAAAACTTAGGGGCACTCTGGCATCAGGTTATTATTCTGCTGCAGCTGCAGTTCAGAATATTCTGGCCTTAGATTATGGTAGTTCCAAATGGGCAATGCGGGTAAGCGGAGTTTATCGCAGAGCAGGCAATTACCGGGATGGGCTAAACAGGAAAGTGGATTTTTCGCAGTATGAGAAGGCTAATGCGAGTATTTCGGGTAAATATCAATTGAACGAAAATAGCATAATAAAGGCAGATATTCTTATCGACGACGGCTGGAACATTGGCTATCCTGCATTGCCAATGGACGTAGGAAATGCCCGGGCAAGAGTTGGTGCTATAACCTTCAGAAACAATCCCAAAGATGGCTTAATAAGGGATTTGGAAGCAAAATTATATTTAAACAGTATAAAACATGCAATGGATGATACCAAACGCCCATCGGTACCGATGCATATGGATATGCCGGGCTGGAGCAATACCCAGGGCGCTTACCTGGAAACACAGTTAAGGAATCGCGGCAAACATTCACTCAGCATGAAACTGGATGCATACCATAACCGGGTAAAAGCGGATATGACCATGTATCCCGCTAATAGCGCTCCAATGTATATGCTGACATGGCCCGTTAATCATCAAACAGTAACAGGTTTATACATTCAGGATCTGATTTCAATCAACGAGAAAAGCAGAATTGACTTTAAATTAAGGATGGATGCCGCATTCTCAAAGCTTACCGACAAAATGGGTCAGGATCAGTTTGCAGTGCTGGGATATGATGTTTCGAAACCGGCAAACGGGCTGCTCAAAAATTTTAGCACTGGGTATACCCGATACCTGAATTCCGAATTTACATTGTATGCAAATGCAGGATACAGCGAACGATTACCAACGACCTCAGAACGGTATGGATTTTATCTATTCAACAGAATGGATAACCACGATTATATTGGGAATCCAAATTTAAAATATGAACAGGCTTTAAACGCCGGGGTAAACCTTACCTATTCAGTGAGCAATATTTCTTTAAAATTAAATGGCTTCACAAGCTATTTGCAGAATTATATATTGGGACAAACGCAATCAGGTTTGAGTGTAATGACTATTGGTGCAGATGGTGTAAGAGCATATACCAATATACCCTCTGCAAGAATCAGCGGTGCAGAAAGCAGCCTGAATTATCAGTTTGCCAACCGCCATTTCACATTGAACAATACGGTTAAGTGGGTTCATGGCCGGGATAATTCAGGCAACCCTCTTCCTTTGATCTCCCCTTTAAAATCGATTACTGGCCTGAGGTATAACCACGAAAAATTATTCATTCAGGCAGAAAGTGAAATAAGCTCTGGGCAGAACAGGGTAAGTACAGCATTTGGCGAAAAAGCCAGTCCGGGCTTTTCAATATTTAACCTTCGCACCAGCTATAGCTTTAGTTTGAAAAATTACAATCTTGAACTTTCTGCCGGAGTTGAAAACATTTTGGACGAGGCTTATTTTGAACACCTCGACTGGGGTAGAATGCTTCGTCCGGGAAGAAATATATATTCAATGTTATCTCTGAAATTTTAGGATATTGAATTCATAATGGTAAAGTCTAATAATCAGACATTGCGATTTTGACAGAAGGATATTGATCTAACCAATGAAAACAATAAGCCCGCGTGCACCGTTTTCATTGGTTTTTTCTTTGACAAAAAATCCCCTTATTTTTCAAATCAGCAATATCTGCCTTACATTCGAGGCAGTTTAAAAAAATTCAGGATTTAGATTCCATGAAAAACCTAAAAATAGCGATAAGTGGTTACGGAAGTATTTCAGCTTTGGGTATCAACAGTGAATCTGTCTGGAACAAATATCTGGATAATCAGCACTGCTTTCAGAAAAAAAAAATAACTAATAAAGAGGAATGGGTAGCCAGGCTTTCCCTGGAGGCAAAAGAACTCATTAGAGGTCTGATTAAGGATAAAAAATATCATCAGCTTGATTCCAGCGTCCTCTATGCAATTGCAGCATCAAGAATTGCTGTAAAGCAAGCGGGGTGGAATACCGGTGAGGGATTTGGTATTAATATGGGTTCATCCAGAGGAGCAACTGCAAGCTTTGAAAAATATCATAGTGAATTTATTGAGAGCGGTAGTCAAAAAGTAAATCCACTAACCTCTCCCGGCACCACATTGGGTAATATTGCCAGTTGGGTTGCTTCTGACCAGAATATAAGCGGGCCAGCCATTTCGCATTCTGCTACCTGTTCAACAGCTTTACAATCGATTGCCAATGCAGCTGCATGGCTCAAGGCAGGCTTTTGTACGCACTTTCTGGCCGGAGGAAGCGAGGCCCCATTAACGCCTTTTACAATTGCCCAGATGAAGGCACTCAAAATATATTCAGCACTTGATCAGGATTATCCCTGCAGGAGTATGGATCTTAAAAAAGAGCAAAATACTTTGATTCTGGGGGAAGCTGCAGCCTGTTTTTGCCTGGAGCTTGATTCGGGGAATGCAATTGGATTTATCACGGGGATAGGTTTTGGAACAGAGATCATTAGTCATGGAGCCTCCTTATCTGTAGATGCAGACTGCCTGCAAAAATCAATGCAAATGGCTCTGGAGGGTCATGATCCTGGAAGTGTTGACGCAGTAATAATGCATTCACCGGGCACTATATTGGGCGACAGCTCTGAAATGATAGCAATTGAAACCATCTTTGGTAAAAATAAGCCCCTTTTAACCGGAAATAAATGGAAAATCGGACATACTTTCGGTGCTTCCGGTGCTATGAGTCTTGAAATGGCACTTTTAATGCTGAAACATGACCACTTTATTCAGGTACCATATCTTCCTCAACAAAATCAACCCAAATCCTTGCAAAAAATCCTCATCAATGCTGCAGGTTTCGGTGGTACAGCATTCAGTATTCTGATTGAAAATAATCCACAAAACTGATCAGGATCATTTTTATCTTTAATTTAGAATCTAATTTTGCCGCATGTTAATTTACAAGCAATTTACTTTCGATTCAGCCCATTTTCTTCCAAATGTACCCGAGGGACATAAATGTGCCAATATGCATGGGCACACCTATGCACTCAGCGTATTTGTAGAAGGGAATCCCGATGAAAAGACAGGATGGATCATTGATTATGGTGATCTTAAAAAACATATCAAACCCGTTATTGATATTCTTGACCATCATCTTTTGAACGAAATAGCTGGTCTTGAAAACCCAACCAGCGAAATCCTGACTATTTGGTTATGGAACAAATTAAAACCTATGATTCCTGAATTAAAAAGGATAGAACTAAAAGAAACCCCTACTTCAGGAGTGATTTACGAAGGAAGTTAAATTGAAATCTGTTTTAAGCATTGATCTTTATCAAAAGATGCTCAATAATTTTATCTGCCTCTGCCTGATTAAAATCTTCATGGTCCTTTTTAGAAACACCAAGGGTACTCAGATCAATATGCAAATCAGTTAAAACCCCATAATTACTCAGGCAGGCTTTAGAACAGGCAAGCGGGCATCCATCTATTGCAAGAATTTTTCTTCCTGAAAAGGCCGTTTTCAGAAGTTTCTTAACGCCTCCCCCCACTCCTGCGATACATGACATCTCTGCAATGCCCATTCGGTCTAAACGTACAGCAATATAATTCGTCATTTGAGCAGCACTTGAACATCCGGAACAGGAATAAATCAGTGGTTTGGATAAGCTCATATTTTGAAAACTATTTAAAAACAAATAAAGGACAAATTTATCTTTTATTTAAATCAAATTTTATATTTGCAAAAATATTTAGATTAAAATCAGACCTTATAAGGTTCAGATTAAAAAAGAAATGTAACAGAAGTAACAGTTGAAGAGATTAATATAACGGATATTTGTATATCATTTTAATCCTAAAAGACAAAATCATGAGCTACTATTTTTCAAAAACCATAAACACAGATTTTGATTCAGCAATCTCCAAAGTTACTGATGAACTAAAGAAAGAAGGCTTCGGCATATTAACTGAAATTGATGTCAAGGAAACCTTCAAAAAGAAGTTGGATGTAGATTTTCGCAAATACCGTATCCTTGGTGCCTGCAATCCGAATTTTGCATTTGAGGCTATTAAATCTGAAGATAAGATCGGGACTATGTTGCCCTGCAATGTCATTGTTCAGGAACACGAAGACGGCAGGATTGAAGTTTCTGCAGTTGATCCAATTGCATCAATGATGGCAATAAAAAATGATTCACTCGGCGAAGTCGCCTCTTCTGTAAGTGATAAATTACGACGGGTAATCGAAAATCTCTAGAAATCAGCAAAATGACACATGAAATTGAAACCCAGTGGATGGGTAAAATGCAGTTCAATGCCTTAGTAAATGGCCATACTGTAATTATGGATGCACCTGAAAAAGTGGGTGGCGAAGATAATGGACCCATTCCCAAGCCATTTGTACTGACAGCTCTTTCGGGTTGTACAGGTATGGATGTTGTATCCCTGCTCAGAAAATTTGGACAGCCAGTTGATGATTTTGATATCAAAGCGATCGGAGAAATAAGCAAACAAGCTCCAATTGAATATATTGCTATACACCTGATCTATAATTTTAAAGGTTCTGATTCTGTAAAAGATGCAGCAATGAAGGCCGTTACCGATTCACAGGAGAAATACTGTGGGGTCAGTAGTATGCTCAAAAAGGCTATTCCTGTTACATGGGAGGTAAATTATAACGACATACAAATTTTCACAAATAAAAATGTGGAACTAAGCGTAAGCTTATAATTTTTCATTTTTTCTAGTCTAACCTTAGTTCGAGATAAAATCCCGTGCTGGCGCACGCGCAATGTCATTATTTAAGAGATTGGGATGGTTTCATGGTTTTAAAATGTCTGTGGAATAATATTGAAGTTGCGGCATTCGTTGGTTCTGTTTCTTTCAGGAAGACAACGTTAACCAGAATGTGTTATGAGGTTCCGTCTTGCGATTCCAGCGAAGGCTGTATTCTAGGTTTAACTTATCTCCAA
>CAYHGN010000107.1:12308-13558 GCA_964356005.1 uncultured Sphingobacterium sp. | reverse complement strand
GGCAGTGAAAACTCAAGCCTTACCTCTCTGATTTTCAGGAAAGAGGCATCAAAAATATTGGTCTCGGAATTGCTTATCTGGTAATAATTATCATAATATGCACTTGCAGCGGCCTTTACAGTATTTGGCACGAATGTACCATCTGCTTTCTTCACAACACCCGGTCCGATGATACCATCTTCCCTGCCCGGCAATGTTACTCTGGTCTTACCCAAAGTATTGTTTTTATGATTTGTTTGAGAATACATTGATCCACCTTTCTGGCCATCAATCAAAGCACTGAATCTTATGTTTTTATAGCTCAATTCGTTGCTAAAACTTCCCTTCCAATCGGCAAAAGCATTCCCCCGTTTTTTGGCAATCGGATCAAGCGGTGCAGGCAAACCATTTGATGAATTGTAAATAATTTGTCCGTCAGGTGCTCTCTGGAAGCCTCTTCCATACATATCACCCATTAAACCACCGACACGGGCCTCAATCAAAACATTTGTATTATGCTGATAAATAATTTGATTGGTAATCCCTTCAGCTAGTTCCTTTACATAACTCCTGTTTCTGCTCCAGAGAAATGTGGTATTCCATGTAATCTTGTTATTGGAAATTGGCTTACCGGATAATTTTACCTCCCAGCCTTTACTGTTGATCAAGCCGGCATTGATAAGTGCGGTAGAAAATCCTGTAACCGGATCCAGCGGAATAGAAAGAATTTGATTACGGCTCTCATTATTGTAATAAGCTACATCAAAACCAAGTCTGTTCTTCAATAAGCGCAGATCCAAACCAAATTCATAACTGGATGTGATTTCAGGTTTTAATTCTGCGTTAAAAAGCTGAGCAGGATTCGTGAAGCTATTGCTGTAAATCCGGTCATAATACCTGGCAGTTTGATAAGGACGGGTATCATTCCCTACCTGAGCCCATGAAGCCCTTGCTTTGGCGAAAGTAATATAAGCCGGTAAATTAAAAATTTCATCCAGTATAAAACTTGAACTGAAAGAAGGATAGAAGAATGAATTATTCTTGAATGGTAAAGTACTCGACCAATCGTTCCTACCCGTTACATCCAAAAATACCTTCTCATCAAAAGCAATCTGGGCCGATCCGTAAACACTCTGGATTGATTTTCTTGTCTTGAGTGGATCTGCGACAGCCTGATCCAGACTATTTGATATCTGATAAATTCCCGGCTGTGCAAGCTGATCTGCATACAAACCTGCAAAATCATAATTTTGATTCATTGAGTTTGCTCC
>CAYHGN010000107.1:0-12208 GCA_964356005.1 uncultured Sphingobacterium sp. | reverse complement strand
GCTGATCTGCATACAAACCTGCAAAATCATAATTTTGATTCATTGAGTTTGCTCCTGCTGAAGCATTGAAGTGTATTTTAGATGATATTTTCTCCTTGTATGATAGCAATACATCGGTATTGGACTCAAAACTGAATACATTTTGTTCACGATACATGCCCCTTGGATATCTGGTCATGCTAAACGGTCTTTGTTGCGACCTAAACTCATTCGACATATCAAGACCTGTCCTTAACATTAAATCAAGTTTTTTAGAAATTTCATAGTTAGCCGATACCGAACCAACAAGACCATTCTTATTCATGGTATTCAGCATTTCGTACATCGCCAGGTATGGATTATCCGGACCAGGATTGAATGGATTTTTTTGTTCCACATTTTCTAACCCCGGTTCCCAATATGGTTTATACCATGATGCCTGTTGGTTTGGACTTGGGCCAATAATCAAAAAGTACATTAAGGATTGATTATTGTATCCGGCCATAGGCAGGTTATCACTTTTCTTATTCGAATAATTGGCTCTGCCGCTGATCTTCAGTTTCGGGGAGAGCTTTTGATTAACTGAAAGTGCAGCGTTCAACCTTTCGAAACCGGTATTTGGAATTATCCATTTATTTTTCATTTGGGTTACCGATACTCTGGCTGATCCCTTTTCATTTCCGCCGTCAAGTGAAAGACTATTAGATATTGTTTGACCTGTTTGAAAAAAATCAGAGATGTAATTCTTATTAGCTACCCAGGGAGTCCGGGCAGTTGGTTTATTGCCCGGCGTATTCGGATCATATTGAAAATAACTTTGTCCTGAAAATCTTGGGCCCCATGCACGGCCTGCAGCTGCAGTTGTACTGGTATTAATCCCATCAGGACTATCTAAATAGGAATAATAGGCACTTGTTCTGCCTTCACCATATTCAAATTGATAATCCGGCCAGCGGTTAACCTGCTCAATATTAAAGTTTGAGTTAAAGGTAATTCCCAAACTACCGTCTTTCCGTTCACCTGATTTAGTTGTGATAATAATTACCCCACCTGCAGCACGGCTACCGTATAATGCAGTTGCGCCCGGACCTTTCAAAACAGTGACATTATCAATATCATCAGGGTTCAAATCAGAAACACTCGAACCATAATCTACCGGACTATCTGCAGACAGGTGGGATGAGAAACCTGTACCGGTAATTTTACTGCTTAAAGGAACCCCATCAACTACAATCAGCGCCTGATTATTATCCAAATTTAAGGAAGACTCCCCCCTAAGCGTGATTCTCGAAGAACCCATTGGTCCGGCACCTGTACCCTGAATATTTAAGCCGGCAACCTTGCCTGATAATGAATTAACCCAGTTATTTGTTTTTGCATCGACAATAGCATTTGCACCTATAGTCTGTGCGGCAAAACCAAGGGATTTTTCTTCCCTTTTGATACCTAGGGCTGTGACAACTACCTCGTTCAAAAACTTATTATCTTCGATAAGCGTAACAAGATATTCTCTTCTATTATCTATAGGAATTTCAATGGTAGTAAAACCTATTGAAGAAACAACCAAAATACCCTGATTTTGAGGAATACTGAGTTTAAACTCTCCGTCAACATTTGTGGAGGCTCCATTTGCTGTTCCTTTTAACCGAATGCTAACCCCCGGTATCGGTTCATTTGTAGCGTCTGTTACTCTTCCTGAAATTTGGGTCTGTGCAAAAGCTTTTTTCTGAAAATTCAGAAAGGAAAAACTAATCAGTAAAATAAGGGTTTTAAAAAAGAAGCGCTGGTATTGTCTTTTCATAAATAAAAATTTGAACGTCGGTGAATAAATTACTCAGCGTCAAAAGTCCATTCATGATATTAAGCCTGTATTAGTAGAGTGTTTTCATTTGAATATTAACAGAATTATTACATGCCTGTCTGAACTATCAAAAAATACAATAAAAATCAGCCTATATTATTGACATACAATAAGTTATCAATACAATAAATTAGTACTGGCGAATATTATTTTTGATCTCAGATTAAATTAATATGACATAAAAGTTTAATTAAAAATCGAAGGTGATATTTCAATTTTACGAGTCAAATAGAAAATCAGATTGAGGTGATTGAGTTCGATGGTCTTTGCCATTAAATGGGTATTCTTCTATAACTAATTTGACTTTCACAGATAAAATGTCTTCCAAAATCTTAAATCATCCTACACAAGCTTGAAAAAGTCGTTTAAAATGCTGATAATTGTATCTGGAGAACCAATCCAATGGAACTCTCCAAACATGGGGGATTAGCTCATTTGGCTAGAGCGCTTCGCTGGCAGTGAAGAGGTGATCGGTTCGAATCCGATATTCTCCACGGATAAGGTTTCAGGGAATTCTGAGACCTTTTTTGTTGAAACTCAGAAAGCAGGTATTATACAGTTCGTTATACAAATACAATAAATATTGATTTTGTACTATTGTGCATTAAGAACAGAAATATATCCCATCAACCTTTCTTTTTTATTACCAAGATCAAGAAGGAAGTAATAGGTTCCATTAGGCAAGATGGAACCGTTGAAAGTGCCCTGCCAATCATTGGAATAACATTTCTGGTTATAAACAAGCTTGCCGGTTCGATCCATGATCCATAGTTCATTGCCAGGAAAATGTTCGATATTCCTCGCAATGAAAGAATCATTTATTCCATCTGAGTTTGGAGTAATTAAATTAGTACAAGTAACAGTGATGATATCCGCAACACTTATATTGATTCGTCCCTCACTGATACAACCCTCATCGCTGGTCAGCTTCACACTATAAATCCCAGTCTCCGGGGCATTTATTTTCAGAAAATCACTTTGTTCGCCTTTTAATATTTGTTTGTTAAAATACCACTGAAATTCCCCTTTGCCTTTGGCCGAAAGAAATGATGAAGTTCCTCGTAACAGGGTAAGGCCTTTCTCGGAAATAATTTTCACAGGAGTGTAAGGTGTAACCTTAAAAGTATAATTATAAACTGCTGAATCGATTCCCCCATAAAGTATACCACCATTATCTTTAAGGATAATCTGGAAATTTACATCCTTCAATAGTTTATTTGCTATACTATATTTTAGCTGAGAAGTTCCATTTACAGGCTGACTAACTTCAAAATAACTTTTTGAACCAGAGCCTATTGCTTTAACAAAGATTTTAACAGTCTGGTCATTTTCTGGTCCTGCAGTAATCCCATTTAATTGAATGATACCTTCTAAGCAAATTTCCTCTAACGGAATTTTCATCATTTGAGGCTTTTCATTCACATTGGTAATGATCAGATTTAATTGTTTCTCAAATGATTCGCCAAATGCCCAATCAGACTTGACTCTGATTGAATACTGCTGCCTTTCTTCATAATCGAGTGGAATTGTGGTGACGATAGAACTTCCTGATATTTTAAATAAATTGTTATCGGTATCACCATCACCCTTAACAAAGTTCAAAATTAATGGCTGACTGCTTTGTTTCTTCTTTTTTAAAAGTGCTACCCTTGTACCAGAGGGCATGTTTTCAAGCAAGGTCAAATATGCTACATCAAACTCTGCTTCGCCCGTCGGCAGGATATTTAAGGTTCCGGATTGGTAGACAATGTTGTAGTTCTTAGCCCCGGCATCGGATATATTAATTGGATAAGAACCAATAAACGAACCTGTCTTTGATACACAACTTAATTGAGGAAGATTAAGCAGATTTGCCGGGCTTTCAGCATTTACAAAGCCCTCATAAGTGCAGGTAAATTCCGGATTAGGTGTGCCGGCAATTTTTGTCTGATCGTTTGCCTTGACAAGCAGTGTGGCCTTTTGAAGGCTTATTGTCCCTGCTTCCAATTTTATCCGATAATTATTACTAAAGCTTAAAGAACCTATTGAAATTGAATATACCCCTATTGTATCTCCCTTAGCTTTTGCTAATCCTCCGCTAAACTTATCTTCATTAACGAGCCTGCCTGAGATAATATCAAATTTTATTTCAGGTTCAGTGTTACCATAGGTCATTTTCTGTGCTAAATGTGGCTTTATTATAACAGTCATAGGAAGGATCATCAGTGTCCGTTCTACCCTTACAGGCAGATGATCATCATCACCATTATGCACAGCAATAACAGTTGTTTTTCCTGAATTCAACACTTGCGCCGAGTCTCCGCTTATAAAAAGAAGTTTAGGGTCCTCAGCAAAATAAGTTATTGGAAGGCCTTTGGATGTATGCAATGGTCCGAGTTTAAATATCCGGTCACCAAATGTCATTTCAGGTAGTGGCATTAATTCCAAAGTTTGTTTTTGCTTAGGCTTTGTGGTAAAACTCCATGAAGAAATTTTTGAGGTTTCCTTTTCGAACAGATTTTTGGAAATATCCTGTACAATGCCCCCGTCAATATCAACGCTGAGCAGGGAAGCCGCCGGTAAATCTTTCACAGCAAGAATTAAGGAATTCTTATCCTCTGACAGAATAATCTCTTTACTGTTCGCCGCTTCGGATATATAGTATTTCCGGAGAATTTCATCTCCCTGATGGATACGGATTGATCCTGAATTAGTGAGACTGATCTCCTCATCAAAAGTAATTTGCATATTGAATGTACGGTCTACACCTTCCGACATATTTACCGGTGTTGTGCTTACTATCTCAGGGCTTATATTATCTTTCACAATCAACTTGCTTTCCTGAACAGTGCTTCCAAAAGCGTTAGAGGCTTTAATAACAATATTGTGTGAACCCAACTGAGATTTTGATGGAGTACCATATAGAGTAGTATTGCGTGTAATTTCTTTGATATTGTGATTGTGATAATCTGCAAGTACAATATTCCCATCTTTATTAAAGCAGATTCCCGACGGGTTTTTCAAAATGGAAGCGCCCCCGCCGGATTTTAAATCAGTTTCTGAACTTAACTTAATGGTACTGACATTTCCCGACCTGCTAATTTTTCGAACAGAATGATTGAGCTGATCAGCTACATACAAATTCTCATCCGAGTCAAAAACAAGGGCTGTGGGATATCTAAAAGCAGCTTGATTAGCAGTGCCATCTCGGTTAGAAAATTGCCCATTCCCTGCAACTGTACTTACAACACCGGCAGGACTGATTTTTCGAATACGATTGTTGACCTGATCTGCAACGTATATAAAGCCTGAATTATCAACAGCAATTCCTGTGGGAGCATTAAATTTTGCCATTCCCCCATTTCCATCGGCAAAGCCCAATTCGCCGCTACCCGCAAGTGTAGAAACTAGCCCTTCAGGCGAAATAACTCTGATCAGGTGGTTACCACGATCAGCTACATAAATAAAGCCCCTGGCGTCAATGCAAATACCTGCAGGATACTTAAATCTGGCTTCAGCCCCTCTACCATTCTCAGCCCCTGCTTTTTGTGAGCCGGCAAAGGTGATTACCTCGCCTGAAGGGCTTATCTTACGTATTGAATGATTATTCTGATCGGAAACATAAATAAAACCTTGTGGATCAACCGCAATACCTGAGGGCGTATTAAATCTGGCCTCAATACCCAAGCCATCTTTGAACCCGGAGGAAGCAATGCCTGCAATTGTTGACACTTCACCTTCCGGACTGATTTTTCGTATCCTGTTATCAACCTGATCTGCCACAAATATTGTTCCCATTGAATTTGAAGTAAGAGCATAAGGAGCCGAAAAAAGTGATTTACCTTTCATACCATTAGAAAACCCTGCTCTTACATCCCCTGCGTATATCCTTGATACAGGGTCAGTACTAATTGTAAGCCACTCAGGTTTACTTATAGCACTAAATTTTGTTAGCTGACCCATTACAGGCTCTGTTTTTATACTACTGAAATACTCATTATCGTAATTTACTTCAGGTTTAAGCAAAGTGGTAAATCTCGGTAACTCAAAGGTGTCAAACTGCTTTTCAGGACTATAGCCTATTCCTTCATTATTTATTGCATATGCTTTGACAAGAAAAACCATATTTTTTGGAAGACGGTTTAAGAGAATGCTGAAGGTTCCTGTTCCGGAACCACTAATAACCTTTTGGGTCTCTTCATTACCCTTAGATATAATGTTGTAAATAATACCTCTTTCCGTTACCAATGTACCACCATCGGTGATAATATTCCCCTCAATATGTATTGAATCCCTACCAATGGAAGTTATATTTGGTTCGGAAACCACTGGTAAAGCAATTATTAAACAGGATGATATTTTACCGTTAGGGATAACTTCAAATTTTGCATTTCCATCGCCTGACTTTGAATACATATTCAAGCCAAAGAAAAGTATTAAGATCGCTGGATTCGGGAATATTCGCTTAAAATTACTCACCCATCTGATAGAGTTAATGAAGCACTTAGCCCAAATCTCCTTCTCAAAACCTTTCACTATTAAGTTCATAATTTCTCATTTCGATACCCACATTGATTGCGCTTATTCGCAAATCCAATTAGGGCTGGGACTCATGATTACCTTATACCTAATGTAATTTTAAAGGTTACCGATTTTTGGAAATTATGCCGATGGAAAGATTATTTTGGTTATCAAGATAGAATGTGAACTAGATCCTACTCTTATTTCTAGATTTTTCTATTCCTCAAAATTTAGAGCTGGTTTAGAAATAAATGTTGTGTTCCCTGGTCTGAAGGCAGTCATACTCTTAGAGACATAAATACCTTTGTATATACATCGGTTATTTTTGATGATTTTTTTTTTACAATTCTGCTCCGTCCTTGCCAGTAATAAAATTTAAGAAATTCTGAAGAAATATTTTCATCCCAGAGCGCTAAGTTCCCTCAGCTGATAAAGTATTAGTTTTAAAAATCTGATTCGCAGGTTAATTGGAAAGAACCTAAAAGTTATTTTCGTTTCAGCAATAAATATTATGCAATTTATATGATTGTGAGGCAAAGTGTGCCTAAATCCTGCGATTGCACTTGCTGTATTCAGCTTCATACAAAAGAGATTCCATCCCACGCACATTGAGTCAATATGCAGGTACAGAAAAAATAATAGTTGTCCCTTTTCCAATTTCGCTTTCAGCACGAATGGTACCGCCATGCTGAGTTACAAAATCCTTTACCAGTATCAAGCCAAGTCCTGAGCCTTTTTCATTATTTGTACCGGATATAGAAGCGGAATTAGCATTAGTAAATAGATTTTTCAGAATATCTGCTTCCATACCAATCCCGGAATCAGTGATACAAAGCTCCACCATTTTATCAATACGCTTTGCACTTACCTTTACAAGTCCTCCCTGCGGAGTATATTTAATAGCATTTGTAACCAGGTTTTGAAGAATCGAACGAAGCATTAATGTATCCGCATTTACATAAATATCATGAGGAATTCCATTTTCAAGAATAATACTCTTTTGCAAGGCATTGGCTTTTAACAAGTCCAGGCTCTGATCTACTCCCTGAACCAAATGAAGTTTTTCAGAATTAAAAGTCGTTTTCTCACGTTGCATCTGTGCCCATTCAACCAGTTCGTTTAATTGTCCAAGAATTTTATGAGAAGTGCGATGGATAATCTTTGCCAGGGGCATAACATTAGAATTTTCGGTATCGCGGCTTAACTTATCTGATGTGATCATCAAAGCTGCTAAAGGGTTACGGAGATCATGGGAAATGACCGACAGAAACTTATCCTTTGATAAATTAAGATCTTTAAGTTCATGATTCAAGTTTTCCAGTTCACAGGTTCTATCAAAAACCCGCTTCTCAAGATCCTGATTTAAGTGAAAAAGATCATCATTTATCCTGATCAGTTTTTCTTCCTGTTGCTGTAAAAGCTGAGCCTTTTCATAAAGTTCTTCATTTGCGCTCTTTAATTCATCTTTCTGAACCTTCAGGGCTTCGGTCAAGACAACTAAATCTGCTGTCCGCTGTTCTTTCTCCCTGTTTTGAATAATAAGTTCCTTGTTGGCAATGATTAATTCTGCCGTTTGCGTTTTTAATTTTTCAGCAATAGCTTTCTTTTCCTTCGCCTCCTCCCTGTCATTTAGTGCCCGGCTAATTTTTGTGGATAATGTAAATAATTTATCCTTTGGGGTATAATCGGTAACACCATTCTTAATAAGCTCCACAGCATTTTCTTCCCCAATAACACCGGAAACAATAATAAAAGGAATGAGTGGAGAAATACTTTGTTTAATAGAGAAAGCAGAAACTGCATCAAAAGCAGGAAGTGAATAATCGGATAATATCAGATCAGGATTAAAGTTATGAAGTGCTTTCTCAAAATCTACTCGGGTTTGAACAATTTCAACAGTAAAAATCAATCCTGATTTTTTCAATTCGCGCTGAAGCAAATCAGCATCACTTTGGTTGTCCTCAAGAATAAGTATTTTGAGATTTTCTGTCATTGTATTAATTGTTTGACATCAATGGACCGGCTCATTGATTATCATCCAGTACATCCCAATCTCCTTAATAGCATTAAAAAATTTATTGCTGTCAACGGGTTTTACGATATAGCTGTTTGCTCCAAGGGCATAGCACTTTTGTACATCAGGGTCCTCTTTGGATGAAGTAAGTATGACCACCGGGATAGATTTAAGATCCTGATCGGATTTTACTTTTTCCAGCACTTCAATTCCTGTTAGTTTTGGCATCTTAAGGTCAAGCAATATCAGTTTAGGTTTTTCATTGATATTGCGCGAAGCATAAATACCTTTGCAGTAAATAAAATCAAGAGCTTCAGCCCCATCCTTAACATGATAAAGTTTGTTTGTAAAACCACTTTTTACAAGTGCGCGAATGGTGAGTGTAGCGTCATCCATACTATCTTCGGCAAATAAAATTTCAACACCATCGTAATTCATATATTCTTTTTAAAATGTAATTATAGGGTAAGCTTGATTCAGGCAGGCAGACTAAAATAAAAGCATGCGCCTTCGTTTAGTTTTGATTCTGCCCAAACTGTTCCATTATGCCGGTTAACTATTTTTTGCACAATGGCCAGTCCAATGCCTGTCCCCTCAAATTCTTCCTGCGAATGTAATCTCTGAAAGACCCCGAAAAGCTTATCGTAGTATTGCACATCAAATCCCGCGCCATTATCTTTTACATAATAAATTACAAGGCTATCTTTTACATCAGATCCTATCTCGATATAAGTTTCAGGTTTATATTTTGAATATTTAATGGCATTGGAAATCAGATTGATCCATACTTGTTTAATCAGTGATTGATCTCCTTCTGCAGGATAAAGCACATTTATTTTAAAATCAGGAATGTTTTCATCATCCTCAATTAATAATTCTTCTATAACAGTTCTAACAAGATCGGTCATATTAATTTCCGAGACCGTTACCTGTTTCCTGCCCAATTTAGAAAATGCAAGCAAATCATCAATTAGCTGACCCATTTTTTTTGAATTGTGCATAATAGAGTCAAGGGCTTTTGATCCTTCCAGATCAAATATGTCACCATAATCCTCTTCTAAAATTTTTGCATATCCGTTAATGGCTCTGATCGGGGCTCGTAAATCATGCGAAACCGAATAGGAAAATGATCCGAGTTCTTTGTTGGCAGATTCCAACTGTGCTGTGCGTTCAATTACTTTTTGTTCTAACTCGTCATTAAGTTTGCGGATATCATCTTCAGCATGCTTAAGTTCCCTGTTCGCAATGACTAATTCTGCAGCGCGCTTTTCTTTCTCTTCGTTTTGAAAAGCAAGTTCTTTGTTAGCAATGACTAACTCTGCAGCACGTTTTTCTTTCTCCTCATTTTGAAAAGCCAATTCTTTGTTCGCAATGACCAGCTCTGCGGCACGCTTTTCTTTCTCTTCGTTTTGAAAGGCGAGTTCTTTGTTCGCAATGACCAATTCTGCGGCACGCTTTTCTTTCACCTCATTCTGGAAGGCAAGTTCCTTATTGGCAATAACTAACTCTGCAGCGCGTTTTTCTTTCACTTCATTTTGAAAAGCAAGCTCTTTGTTTGCAATAACCAACTCTGCGGCACGCTTTTCTTTCTCCTCGTTTTGAAAAGCCAGTTCTTTGTTCGCAATCACCAATTCTGCGGCACGCTTTTCCTTCTCTTTGTTTTGGAAAGCCAGTTCTTTGTTTGCAATGACTAACTCAGCAGCCCGGTTTTCTTTCACTTCATTTTGAAAGGCCAGTTCCTTATTCGCAATGACTAACTCTGCGGCACGCTTTTCTTTCTCTTCATTTTGAAAAGCCAGTTCCTTACCAGCAATAATTAATTCGGCAGCACGGTTTTCTTTCTCCCCGTTTTGAAAGGCCAGTTCTTTGTTCGCAACTAATAACTCTTTCGCCCGTTTTACTTTCTCTAGATTTTGGAAAGCCAGTTCTTTGTTCGCAATGATTAGCTCTTCTGCGCGCTTTCCTCTCTCTTCGTTTTGAAAAGCCAGTTCTTTATTAGCAATGCTCAGTTCATCAGATTTTTTTGTTTCAGGCATATTCTGTATTAACAATCTGTTTCGTTTTAAAATTGCAGAGCTGCTTTTTATTAGAGAGGAGATTTTTATGGGCAGGATTGAAAGTTAATCACAATTTCAACAAGACCAGTATATTATTCTTACAATCTTGATATAAACATTAATAAAATGGTAAAAATATCGCTATAGTAAAATTTATTTCTTTTAACGGTAATTCTGACTTATACTTTTTGTTTATATCCTTTTCAATAAAAATTAATCAGGAATTTCGTGATACCTAAAATATAGCAGAGCAGGCATTTTATTGCGTTTTGCGTAAATCAGCCTAAAAAAACTGAAAATTATTGTTAAATTTATAATTATACAGGGTTTCTTAATTGTTTAGATATAAAGAAGCTCTGCATTAAAAATTACTGCCGCTTTTGTACCTTTGCGTAGTGTTTTTATCATTTCTGCCCTTTCAATAAGAGTTATAAAATTGCCGTTTTAAATTTCAGACTTTATGCTTTCAACAGTCCCCCACCATATTATTGCCATTGGCGCATCGGCCGGCGGGATGGAAGAGATCAATTTATTCTTCGATCATACGCCTTTGGATGGTGTAGCTTACGTGATTATCCAGCATTTGTCTCCGGATTTTAAAAGCCGTATGGTTGAATTATTATCAAGACATAGCAAGCTCATTGTTAAAGAAGCTGAAAATGGAATGGCTGTTATTTGCAACGAAGTCTATTTAATTCCGCATGATAAGTTCATGACCATCAAAAATGGAATGCTGGTTTTGAGTAAAAAGGAAAATATAAAAGGCCCTCATTTAACAATCAATACTTTTTTTAATTCTCTTGCAGCAGATTGTGGCAAAAAAGCGATCGGGATAATTCTTTCAGGATTAGGAAGTGATGGTACCGAAGGGATCAAAGCCATTAAAAATGCCGGGGGTATGGTCATTGCACGTAGCCCGGCAAATTCTGAATTTAGCAGTATGCCATCCAATGCCATTGCAACGGGTTTGGTAGATTTTATTCTGGAACCTGCATTAATGCCTGCAGCGATAGAGGATTATGTTAAAAATAGTATTGATTTATTGACAGATAGTCATGAAGATGATAAAAATTTAAAAGCAATAATCGATCTGATTAAAGAAACTTCTCCTCTTGATTTTTCTGACTATAAACAAACAACTATACTCAGAAGAACGAAGAGAAGGGCTACCTATGGTAATTTTACTTCTTTAAGTAACTATCTTACTTTTCTAAGAGAAACACCCGAAGAAGTTGAATCGCTAACTAAGGAATTCCTGATCAGCGTTACCTCCTTTTTCAGGGATAAGGAAGCTTTTGAATTTATCCAGAAAGAAGTATTACCTGATATATTAAAAAAACTCAGTCCTGATGAGGAATTAAAGATTTGGGTTGCCGGTTGTGCAACCGGAGAAGAAGTTTATTCATTGGCAATATTAGTTGATGAACTACTCACAGGTAAATTTGAAGATACTGTCGTAAAAATATTTGCAACTGACATTGATAGCGCAGCCCTGCTTTATGCAGGAAAAGGACTATATAATGCTAGTATTTCTAAAGAAATATCTCCTGAAAGACTTGAGAAATACTTCGTTAAAGAGAGTAATAAATTCAGGGTAGCCCAGGTTATCCGGAAGATGGTCATTTTTGCACAGCATGATCTGGTTAAAAACCCACCTTACTGCAACATGCACTTTATCAGTTGCCGGAACCTGCTGATCTACATGACTCCGATTCTTCAACGGAAAATATTTACCATGTTGCTTTTCGGACTTAAGATGGATGGGTATTTATTTTTAGGCTCCAGCGAAAATCCAAT
>CAYHGN010000106.1:0-13709 GCA_964356005.1 uncultured Sphingobacterium sp. | reverse complement strand
AATTAACTTACAGTTGACTAAAATCGGTCAAGGCTATTCAGGCATGCATAAACTGCTAACAGATAACTGGTAACAGGTAACTACGGCGAAACCGCCTGCATCATCAATCCACAAACATAAGCCCCGTAAGTACCAATTACATAGCCGAATACTGCAAGCAACACCCCTACCGGTGCCAGGGAAGGATGAAAGGCACTGGCTATAACCGGAGCTGAAGCCGGTCCGCCAATATTAGCCATACTGCCAACCGCTGCAAAAAAGAAAGGTGTTTTTGTGATCTTGGCTATAATGAATAAAATAATTGCATGAATCAATATCCAGACTAAACCGATGAGCAGAATTCCCGGATTCCTGAAAATGGCCATCACATTCATTTGCATCCCAATAGTAGCAATCAGAACATATAAAAGAACACTCCCTATCCGGGATGCTCCCGCTCCTTCCAGATTTCTCATCTTTGTAAATGATAATATCATTCCCAATGTAGTTGCAATAATAACAAGCCAGAAAAAACCAGATGTAAGGCTGAAAGTACTCAGATAAGGTGCATTTGTAGTAACCCATGGTGCAATTGTATCAGCTCCCAGATGAGCAATTCCGGTAACCCCAAACCCAATCCCAAGAATCATAAGAATATCTTCCATCTTAGGAATCCTCATAATACTTAATTGATAGGCTTCAATCTTATCCTTTATTTCAGTAACCGACTGATCATCGGCCTTTAAAAATTGGTTGATCTTTTTATTCTTTCCTGCTCCATATAACAGGAGTGCCATCCATGCGTAACTAACAAATACGTCCAAAGCCACCATAGCTGAAAAAAGGTCTGTACTCGGCTTAAATATCTCAAACATAGCAGCCTGGTTGGCTCCCCCACCTATCCAGGTGCCGGCAACCGTACTCAATCCTCTCCAAACGGCATCTGCTCCTTCTCCACCAACTATTTCAGGTGCAAATAAAGATACAATCAACACAGCTAATGGTCCGCCAATTATAATACTGAATGAAGCTGTAATAAACATCAACCCGGCTTTCTTTCTCAATTTCCAGATTTCATTAAAATCAAGGCTCAGGGTAAATAAAACCAGACTTGCCGGCAAAAGATACCGGGAAGCCATTGCGTATAATCCGGATGAAGTACCGGAAATAATACCAGCAGAATTTAGGAGACCCGGCAGAAAATAGCAAAGCAATATTGGTGGAATAACCGAATAAAGTTTTTTAAAGAATGTCAGACTACTTTGGGAGGACCAGAATACCAATCCCAGAATACTCATTAAAATCCCCAGAACAACAGCATCATTTGTAATTAGTGGAATTTCTTGAATCATTTAATGGGATTTTATTTTGTTCAAATAATATAAGTCGGCAATTTTAGTAAATTTTAATTATAATTGAACTTTTTACTCCTTTTTAACCAATTAAAGAGTAAGACCTTATCCAATTATAAATTCTAAACAGTAAATTATTTTATTAAAACGTATGGAAATACAGCAAAAACAGCTTTTTGGACACCCAAGAGGGTTATATGTACTTTTTCTTACCGAAATGTGGGAAAGGTTCAGTTTTTATGGCATGAGAGCCCTGCTCGTACTATTTCTTGTTTCATCAGTAAATGGTGAGAACCCCGGATTTGGTTGGACGAGTAGTGAAGCCTTAAAGTTGTATGGCATTTATACTTTCCTTGTCTATTTATCCTCAATTCCGGGAGGAATCCTGGCAGACAAATTGATCGGACAAAAAAAGGCCGTGATCCTAGGTGGCTTGCTACTGGTAGCGGGACACAGTATCCTTGCATTCCAGTCATTAATTACCTTCTATATAGGATTAGGGCTTATCATTGCAGGTGTAGGATGTTTAAAACCCAATATTTCGACCATGGTTGGTGGTCTGTACCCGAAAGGTGATGACCGTCGTGATAAAGGATTCACAATTTTCTATATCGGAATAAATACCGGAGCTTTTTTAGCGGGTATCATAATTGGATACGTCGGAGAAACAATGGGCTGGCATTATGGCTTCGGTCTTGCCGGAATTGGAATGGCATTAGGACTTATTATATTTATGTTAGGCCATAAAGATCTTAAAGGAGTTGGTGAAGCAACTAAAGCATTATCTGCCGCTGAACAAGCAATTATTTCCAAGCCACTTACTGGCATTGAGAAAGACCGTGTGAAAGTCATGTTGCTTTCGTTTTTAATGATTATTGTATTCTGGGGAGCCTTTGAACAGGCAGGGGGATTAATGAATCTCTATGCATCAGAGAAAACTAACAGAATGATTGAATTCCTCAACTGGACGGTGCCTGCAACATGGTTTCAATCCGTAAACTCTTTCTTCATAATCACTCTGGGCATTCCAATAGCAGCATTCTGGTTTAACCGCAAAAGAAATGGGAAGGAAGCCTCCTCAATTTTCAAGATCGCAATCGGGGTAATCATCATGGGCTGGGGATTTCTTTTCATGTCTGCAGCATCTGTTCAATATCAAAATGATGGTGCTTCAGCGATGTACTGGCTGGTTCTCGCTTACATGTTCCATACAATGGGCGAACTTAGTGCCTCCCCCGTTGCATTGTCCTTTATTACCAAGCTTGCGCCAATGAAATATGCATCAATCATGATGGGTGTGTTTTTTGCAGCTACCGGACTTGGTAATTACGTAGCCGGATGGGTTGGCGTCTGGTCGCAAACTGCTGGTGAACTCCAAATATTCACCGGAATTGCTATTTTTTGTACCATTATCGGTGGAATTGTAATTGCAATCCTGAAGCCATTGAAAAGACTTACTCATGGAGCTGAAGACTTTTCCAAGGAAACGATGGCCAGCGCCAAAGCAGAATAATAATCTTTTACAGGAATAAAATAGAGAGAGATATACCGAATTATCTCTCTCTTCGTTGAAAGCTGTATATTCGCAAATCAAATCTGTATTCGTGTTATCAGACAGCATCGTCATAATTCCCACCTATAACGAGAAGGAAAATATCGAAAATATCATTCGGAAAGTATTTTCACTGCCTGATGTATTTCATATTCTGGTGGTTGATGATGGATCACCCGATGGTACTGCCGAAATTGTAAAGAGTCTGCAGGAAGAATACGAGGGCATGATTCATATCGAAGAAAGGACGGGTAAACTCGGACTTGGCACAGCCTACATTCACGGATTTAAATGGGCTCTTGCACGCAATTATGAGTATATTTTTGAAATGGATGCAGATTTTTCACACAATCCGGAAGACCTGATCCGTTTAAAAACTGCTTGCATTGAAGGCGCTGACCTGGCTATCGGTTCAAGGTATATCCGCGGTGTGAATGTTGTGAACTGGCCAATGAGCAGAGTATTGATGTCCTATTTTGCGTCGATGTACGTCAGACTAATTACTAGAATTAATATTCAGGATGCAACCGCCGGATTTAAATGCTATCGGCGTGTGGTGCTTGCAACGATTCCACTTGATAAAATCAAGTTCATTGGCTATGCTTTTCAGATTGAGATGAAATTTACTGCAATCAAATATGGTTTTAATGTTGTGGAAATACCGATTATCTTTACCGATCGTACTGAAGGCACCTCTAAAATGAGTACGAAGATATTCAGGGAAGCCTTTTTGGGCGTGATACAGATCAAGATAAACAGCTTTTTCAGGAAGTATAATTAATCAGGAATGAACCCGTATGTTAAGAATTTGACACATTAGATTTATATTTACTCTATAATAGTCATTACTTCAGAACCCAATAAATTATCCAAACCTATGAATGAACATCTTGACCCCGGAGAAGAGAACCTATCACCTGTAGAACGGGAGATTGAGAAAGTTCTGCGCCCACAGGTCTTTGAAGATTTCACAGGTCAGCATAAAATTCTGGCAAACCTACGTGTATTTGTCCAGGCTGCCAAACAGCGCGGTGAGGCTTTGGATCATGTATTGCTGCATGGCCCCCCCGGATTAGGAAAAACTACCCTTTCGCATATCATTGCCAATGAAATGGGTGTTAATATCCGCATCACTTCCGGGCCTGTTCTGGATAAACCCGGTGATCTTGCCGGATTATTAACTAATCTTGAAGAAGGTGATATTCTCTTTATTGACGAAATCCACCGTTTAAGTCCGCTGGTAGAAGAATACCTCTATTCTGCAATGGAAGATTTCAAGATTGATATCATGCTCGAAACCGGCCCGAATGCCCGTTCAGTACAGATCTCATTAAATCCGTTTACTTTAGTCGGTGCTACTACCCGCTCAGGCCTGCTTACAGCCCCTTTACGGGCCCGCTTTGGCATTAATAGCCGTCTGGAGTATTATGATGCCAAACTGCTTACAACTATTGTTCAGCGCTCTGCACAGATTCTGAAGACTGAGATTTCTGATGAAGGATCTTATGAAATTGCCCGCAGAAGCCGTGGTACACCTCGTATAGCCAATGCCTTATTACGCCGTACCAGAGATTTCGCACAGATCAAGGGTACAGGAAATATCGATACCGATATTGCTAAATATGCTCTGAATGCTTTGAATGTAGACGAGCATGGACTTGATGAGATGGACAACAAGATCCTGTTGACTATTATCGATAAGTTCAAAGGCGGTCCGGTAGGACTTAAAACCATTGCTACAGCAGTTGGTGAAGAAGAAGGAACCATTGAGGAAGTTTATGAGCCATTTTTAATTCAGGAGGGATATATTATGCGTACTTCCAGAGGCAGGGAATGCACTGAGGCAGCCTACAAACATTTAGGCAGGATAAAAACAGGAGGCAGCAACACCTTGTTTTGATTCGATTATTGATTTATATTTATTCTTTAACTAAATCAATATGGATCAAAAAATCATTAATCTTTACGACGAATACACTCACAAACCATTAAGCCGGAAATCCTTTATGAACCGCCTTGTAAAGCTTACAGGTAGTGCTGCCATGGCTGTGACAGCTCTATCTGTACTGGAGGTAGGCTATGCAAATGCGGAAACTGTTTCTGAGCAGGATGAAGATCTGATACTTGAGGATATTTCTTATTCTGGAGATGATTGTACGATGAAGGGCTATCTTGCCCGCCCAAAAGGTCGGGGGAAATTTGGAAGTGTAGTAGTTATACATGAAAATCGCGGATTGAACCCTCATATAAAAGATATAGCACGTCGTGTTGCGAAGGCTGGTTTTATTGCCCTTGCTCCGGATGCCCTATCCCCCTTCGGCGGAACTCCTGCAAATACCGACGAAGCCCGCGGAATGTTCAATAAAATAGATGCATCAAAAAACCTGAATAATTTCCTAAATGCAGTGGACTATCTAAAATCCCGGAAAGAAAGTAATGGTAAAACCGCCTGTGTTGGATTCTGTTGGGGTGGTAGAATGACCAATTTCCTTGCGGTAAATTCGGCATCCCTGAATGCAGCTGTCGCTTATTATGGCGGACAACCAGATGCGGCAGATGTTCCAAAAATAAAAGCAAAATTAATGCTGCATTACGCAGGAATGGATGAACGTGTTAATGCAGGAATTCCTGCATATGAAGCAGCATTAAAAGCTTCTGGAGTAGATTACCAGCTTTATATTTATGATGGGGTCCAGCATGCCTTCAATAATGATACCGGCGGTGAACGTTATAATGCTGAGGCAGCAAAACTTGCCTGGGGCAGAACGATGGAGCTTTTCAATAAAACAATCAAATAAAAAAAGGGCTGATCCAAATGGACAGCCCCTTTATCATTATTAATAAATTGTATTCTAGTATAAAGTAAATTCTACTCTTCTGTTGTCCTGACGACCTTTCGCAGTTTTATTAGTTGCAATTGGCTGACTTTCACCATAACCTATTGCTTCAACACGTGAAGAATTAACTCCCTGACTTACCAGGTAAGATTTTACTGACTCAGCACGGTCTTTGGACAATTTCAAATTTGCTGCATCGCTGCCAACATAATCTGTATGACCTGCTAACTTAAGACTGAAATCTTTAGATTTTAATAAATCAGCAACTCTGTTCAGGGTTGGATATGAAGTTGAACGTAAAGTTGATTTTCCAAAATCAAATTCAAGATTACGAATAGCTTCCGCTACAACTCTTCTGTCTTCTTCTGTTACAACAACACGAACAGGATTCACAACAGTTGTTGTTGAAGTTACTTTAATTTCACAACCAGCACCATCAACCTGTATTCCTACCGGTGTGTTAGGGCATTTATCAAAGTAATCAGAAACACCATCCTTATCGCTGTCATTCAAAAAGCGCATACGCTCTTTATGCATCTCTTCCATATGTGCTGCATGCTTGGCTCTGTCGGCGTCAAGACTTGCCTGAAGTGCTGCATTTCTGGTGATATAATCATCCTGTAAAGCCGCAACTGGGTTATAACTAGACAGTGGAGTTTTTGAACTGCTTCCCAAATTAAATTCAAGACCGATATGTGAATACGAGAACTTATCGTTTTGTGGTCCAGCACGATATCCATCAAGGTTATCTCCGTCAACAAAATTCATGGTATAACCCAAATCCAAATTAATAGCATTAGATAAACCAAATTTTATTCCAAGTCCAACAGGTAAATAAGCCTCTTTCACATTGTCACCAGCATTAAACTTAGCTTCAATTCCGGCTTTAGTTTTCGTTGTTGGCTTATAACCCATGATGCCATATCCTGCAGTCATGTAAGGCTTAATGACATTTACACGATTCATCCAGTAAATATTAGCAAGAGTTAAATTAGCACTCAAACTAGCTGCATAGGAAACTTTAGTTTCGTATGAATCAAAAGCACTTACAGGCGGTGTGTCATTACCCCAATTCCTGCTGTTATCAGCCTTAAGTTTTCCGGCTAAAAAATCAGCCTGAATACCTAATGCCGGTAAAATTTGATTTTTCAAAGTAGCACCGTAGCCAATATCTGCTTTCCAGTTCGTAAAATCATTCATACCACTGATTACCGCAGGTGCGAGTATACCACCACTGATACCAAAAGACCATGTATTAAATGCTGATGAAGGAGCGAACAGTTTAGGACTCTCAGGTTTCTCCTGAGCATTTGCTCCGGCTGTAACAATTAAGCTGAGTGCCAGTGCTGATAGTTTTAGAAAATGTGTTTTCATAATTTTTAATTAATTTGATAACCTTATTGCAAATGCTATACCAAAGGAAAAATACCCTAATAATAGAACTTTATGCTGGTTCTGAACCAATAAAGCACCTATACTTATCCTATCTTTGGACTAAATAATGGTCAGTAATTCACGATATTCAAAATTCATAAAAACCGAAGCCCTTAAACTGGGATTTCAATTTTGCGGCATTTCTAAAGCAGAATTTTTGGAAGAGGAAGCCCCGAGGCTTGAAAACTGGTTAAAAAGTGGTTACCACGGCGAAATGGACTATATGGAGAACCATTTTGATAAGCGCTTGGATCCACGAAAACTTGTTGATGGTGCCCGTTCGGTTATTTCCCTTTCCCTGAATTACTTCACTGATCAACAGCAGGAAGATTCCAGTGCCCCCAGAATTAGTAAATACGCTTATGGCGAGGATTATCATTTTGTGATAAAAAATAAACTAAAACTCCTGATGGCTGCAATCAGAACAGAAATTGGAGAAGTAAATGGGCGGGCATTTGTCGATTCTGCACCTGTGCTTGATAAGGTTTGGGCAAAAAAAGCAGGACTTGGCTGGATTGGGAAACACAGTAATCTGATCAATAAGAAAACCGGCTCATTTTTCTTTCTGGCCGAATTAATTACTGATCTGGATCTTGAATACGATGTAATACCTACAAAAGATCATTGTGGCACTTGCACCCGCTGCATTGATGCATGCCCAACTGAGGCTATAGTGGCACCATACCTGGTTGATGGAAGCCGCTGCATCTCTTATCTGACCATCGAGCTGAAAAATGAATTGCCCGCTGAGTTCAGAGGAAAAATGGAAAACTGGATGTTCGGTTGCGACATTTGTCAGGATGTATGCCCTTGGAACAAGTTTTCTGTCTTGAACCAGGAACATAATTTCAGTCCGCATGAAAATCTTCTGGGCCTCAAAAAAACAGACTGGCATGAACTTACCGAAGAAACGTTCAACAAAGTATTTAAGAACTCTGCAGTTAAAAGAACAAAGTTTCAGGGATTAAAACGGAATATTGATTTCCTGAAACCACGTTAAGGTTTATTGCTATCGAAAATTTTCGAATTTTATCCAACTCATCACATTTTTCCCATATCCCGTCACATTTATTAGCAGTCTGGATTCATCCATTGTATAATTGTTTAATAATTCAACAAATGAACTGATAAATAAAAAATACAGATGAAAAGTATTATTAAAAACCCATCAGATATTAACAGGATAGAATTCTGGGCTGCCACAACTATGGTAGTGTTCTCTGTATTTTTTCTCGTTTCAAGTGCAATAAACAATGACTGGCAACCGGGAAAGGATGAATTTGATGAAGCTCATCAACATTATTCTTATTTTAATAACTATTTTTTACCAAATCTATGCCGCTACATTAGCTTTTATATTTGTTATTGCCTGCTCACATTTGTAATCGTATCGCCCCTAAGCAGAAAAGAAAACATCACACTTAATATCATCTTCACTCTGATTATTTTTTACCTGATCAGTGTTATACTTGCCATCACCGATACCTGGACTCAGGGATATCTTTTCGATAAATATTCAGAAGATGACCTTTATTCAAAGCTCTTTCAGGAAGCAGCCATCTATTCTTTCTGGCTCTTGATGATGTTCTCACTCTATACTATCATAAAATTCCTTGCGATTTACCTGCTCGAAAATTCAGATCTGATCCAATCAAAATACAGGGTAATTACCCGCGATGGAATATTTGCATTTATCTTTTGGATGATTGCTTTGTTCCTTTTATTGATTGGTCAAAGTGATGCAGAAGTTGTAGTTGTTATTGCCACATGCTCTCTTGCAGGAATATTTTTGTACTGCTATTCGATGTATGCCTTATTACCTGGTGTTTATAAAAAATCAAAGCCATTTAAATCATATCTCAAACAATTTTTCCTGTTTCTTTTACTGAGCACTATACCACTCTTCACAATTCTGCTGGTTCTGATCCCATTTCATCATAACGAATTAGCTTTTGTTAGTGCTTTTTTTAATATTGGATTTCAACTTTTATTTACAGCACCACTGGCCTGGTATGTTTATAAACACAGAACTACAATAGATTATGAAATTAAAGGCCTTCAGACCGCATTAGGACGTTCAACAGCCGATCTGAACTTTCTTCGTTCCCAGATTAACCCCCATTTCCTGTTCAATGTGCTCAATACACTCTATGGAACGGCCCTACAGGAAAATGCGGAGCGCACTTCTGAAGGAATTCAGAAACTTGGGGATATGATGCGCTTTATGCTCAGGGAAAACCTGCAGGAAAAAATTTCGCTAACAAGGGAAATAGAATATCTGAATAATTATATCGGACTTCAAACCCTTCGCACCCAATCCTCACCTGATATTCAGATTCATACAGAGATTGAAGAACATACCGGCATACTGCAGATCGCACCCATGCTGCTTATTCCATTTGTTGAAAATGCATTTAAACATGGCATAAGTTTGAAAGAGCCCTCAAACATTCGTATCAGTCTCGTTTGCAAGGACAATACCCTCTATTTTGATATATCTAACAGTATTCATCCAAAACCTTTGAATGACCCTGAAAAGGATAATAATGGGATTGGTCTAACTAATGTTCAGCAAAGACTTAGGCTAATGTATTCAGGAAAGCATGAACTATCTATCCGCGAAAGCGGCAAAGAGTTTTTTGTGCACCTGACTATTCAACTGGACTAATTCACAAAAAAAATGAAAAGTTTATTGTGCATGCTGCTCTTTAGCCTGTTATTTAATGCCTGTGGTGATAGTTTGTGCTATGAACCCGTTACAGAGGAAATCGATAAAGCCAAAATCTCCAAAATGATTGATTATCAGCTAAATAAAAAACATGCTTTAGCAGAAAGTAAATGTCATTTAATGGATGAATGGTTAAATCGAAAAAGTATGAGTCATTTTATAAAAAATCATATTTCATTAGAATCAGGAATCAGTAGTATTAATAAAAAAACCCTTTTAAATGATACATTTATACCATGAATGCCATTGCACTTGACGATGAACCTATAGCACTCGAAGTAGTGCGCAGTCATGCTTCAAAAGTTCCTTTTCTGAACCTTAAGGCTGAATTCACCGATGCGTTTAAGGCGATGGAATATATACAGAAAGAAAGTATTGACCTGATATTCCTGGATATTAAAATGCCCGACATTTCGGGTATAGATTTCATGAACAGCCTGAATAAAAAGCCGATGGTAATCTTCACAACTGCATATTCTGAGCATGCGGTGACAAGTTTTGAACTGGATGCAATTGATTATCTGCTCAAGCCATTTTCCTTAAGCCGTTTTGTGAAAGGATGTAATAAAGCTTATGAACTCTTCCAATTGAGAAATAAAAGTGGCCAGACTGATTTCATTTTCCTTAAAACGGGTTATGAACAGGAAAAAGTACATTTCGACGATATCTTATACTTGGAAGCCGCCGGAAATTATGTCAATTTTGTTCTAAAGAATAAAAGTCTGCTTTCGCGAATGACCTTCGCCGAACTTGAAGTGATTCTTCCGAAGAATAAATTTATCAGAGTACATCGTTCCTATATGGCAGCTGTAGCTGCAATAAACAGGATTGAAAGACATCAGATCCACATAAATGATATTCAAATTCCGGTTAGCGAATCCTTTATGACAAATCTCAACAGTTTGGATAAGAGATAAAGCATTTCTTAGATTTATACCATGAAATATGTCCTGCTCCTGTTTTTTTCTATTTGGACAATAGATTGCCATTCACAGCGCCTGAAATTAAAAAAGCGATCAGAAAGCGCCTTAACTGGTTCCGGCTTCTCTAAGAGCATTAGGGACAGTTCCTTAAGTCTGGAGGAACGTGAAAATATTCTATTTACTGAGATTCAATCCGGTAATATTCCCCACTTTTACAGAAAACTAGCTGTAATCAGGGATACAGCAATGATTATGGGACAATTTCAAACGATCAGGTATTATGTTCTGCCTGATTTTCTGGCCATTGGCTCCGATTCTGATTATTTTTATTGTCCGATGCGGCCTCAGTTAGCCCAGAAAGTTGCTGATTTAATGGACTGTAGCCTCCCCACAAGAAAGATTTCCGATAGGATTTATCAAACTGCAGCAGTCAAAATGATGCCGCAGCCTATACCTCCTTCCAAAGCAATGATCACTGTTCCGGTATTTGAAAGGCATACAAGGATGGTACAGCAGCAAAGAAATCAATCCATTAGAAAATATACATTAGGAAGTCTGGTAGCCGGAAATAAGAAAGATGTTGTAATCTCAAATATGATTTTCAATTCCAAAAATCAACTCAGAGTTGCAATTTATGGTTGGCATAAACCCGATGGAAAAGCAATTCAACCACTTTATAACGGACACACCACCGATCATGTAGATTATAGCCATGGTATACGGCTGATACAGAATAAATTATGGGTTAATGGGAAGAAATCCACTGTGCGTGCCGTACTTGAATCAGAGACATTTCATCCCCTGCTAAGCGATGAAGGACGGATTATGAAGGCATATTACCCGGTGCAGTAATTGTTGTCTGTTATCAGTTACCTGTTATCTGTGTATGATTAAAACTGTCAAATGAAATATTAATGAACCTAATTTTCAACTGTCAATTCTCAACCCGATTGCAATCGATTCATTGTCAACTGTCAACTGTCAACTATCAATTACTTTCCAAATTTCATCTTCAACTGCTCCAAATGATCAGTGGTGATTGGTTTAGCTTCTTCTTTAGGATTTTTGGGAGTATTTTGTTCGGCTTTTGGGGCAACCGCTGCAGTCTGCCGCTCAGTTCTTAATTGTTCTTTTTTTGCATTAAAACGATTCCAAATTTTTTCAAGACAACTTTTAGTATACAATGGAAAATCACCATTCAGCATCCAGTTATAATAACTGGGTTCTGATTGAAATACGTCTTCAACAGGACGCCCCTTATGTTTTCCAAAATTAATTACCTCCACCCCCTCTTCATTATAAACCATTCTGGCAGCGAAATCTACCGGTTTGTTCAGATTTGTGAATGCATGAAGAGCTTCGATATTGTTTTGGACCGGTTTTGAAACTATGCCCTTTTTATCCTCCCAGTTCTGGTTTTCATAGCGTTCGATTTGGGCTTTCAGAACTTCATAAGTAGCCTTTATATCCGCTTCGGCTGAATGGGCGTTATCAATATTCTTACTGCAATAAAACTGATAGGCCGCCTTTAAAGTACGTTGCTCCATCTGATGAAATATATTCTGGACATCCACAAAATGCCTGTTATCTATTTCAAAATCAATACCGGCACGAAGAAATTCTTCCATCAGAACCGGAATATCAAAGCGGTTGGAATTGTATCCAGCAAGGTCACAATCATCCAAAAAACGGGCAAGTTCTTCACCTGCCTGCTTAAATGTACGCTCATGACGAATATCTTCATCATAAATACCATGAATAAGTGATGATTCCAGAGGAATCGGGATTCCCGGATTGATGCGCAGGGTTTTTACATCTTCTGTTCCATCAGGCATTGCTTTCAGAATAGAGATTTCAACTATGCGGTCGGAAGCCACATTTACGCCGGTTGTTTCAAGATCAAAAAAGGCAAGCGGACGTTTGAGATTTAATTTCATGTGATTAACTAAAGATTATGATGCCTGCCAGTATACCCAGTACCATTATCAGGTACATCAGGATCTCTGTAGTAGCAAAGCGCTTATATTTCTTCCAGAATGTATAGTCGCCTTTTTCTGTGCTCATAAATAGGTCCGGGAATATATTTTCTCAAAATTACTGATTAAAATAGATAATCAATGAAAGAATTGAGCCTATGGTTTGACGCTCCCGGCCCTTGTAAAATATTTATAATACCAGGGATCTTTTAAATCACTGATTATGACTCCATTCGAGGTAGAAGCATGAACAAATTTATTGTTGTGCAGATACACTCCCACATGACTGAATTTTTGACCGTCGAAATCAAAGAAAACAAGATCGCCCTCTTCCAAATCCTGCTCATATTTTCGCTTCACTTTATCAGCCATTATGCGGGCGGTTCGGGGTAATTCTCTGTTAAAAACCTCTTTTTCAAGTAAGATTGTAAAACCGGAACAATCGACACCCTTTTTGTCCATTCCCCCTGAACGATGAGGCACTCCAATCCAGCTGTCGATAAAACGGTATAGTTTCTCATTATCGAGCTCCTTTTCTTTAACATTCAATAAGGTTGCATAACGCTCCTTTATACTTCCTGAAGATATCGCTTTAGATTTTGAGGCATCGGTGATGATCTTTTTGCTTTTGCAGGAGGTGAAAATTAGCGATAAGAAAATCGCCACATACAAAAAAACAACTGATCTGCTTTTTAACATCATCATTCAAAGTTCAATATTAAAGGGACCACTGGCATCAGGCTTTTATAAACACCTGTTAATAAACACAGAATTCAGGTTAATTTTATGAGTACATAACTTGAGTTCGACATAAGGAAGGTTAAAACAATACCGTTATAATTGGTCAGATAATACTCTGGTACACAGTGATTTGATTTTGGAAATCAATACCTGTGTTTTATAGGCTGGTTCAGCCCTTTCCTCCGGA
>CAYHGN010000105.1:0-13779 GCA_964356005.1 uncultured Sphingobacterium sp. | reverse complement strand
AAACTCAGAATAGTTGAATCTGATTTTGCAACATGTAGTTGCCTGAAGGCTTACCAGGCAATAGCAAAAGTGAATTTTATTTATGAAGATTTCGTAATTGAAAACTTCCTGACTATTGAGCTTGATAAAAATGCTAAGTGGAAGATTACCCATATAAATAAGTTTTTCACAGAAAAAGAAACCAGGGATGTCCTTACCCGACGGTAGCTAATAAACTCCATTTTGAAAATTGAAAGCAAGGTTTTTTTTAAGTGCAGGAAATAATAATGGAATAAATACTGCTCAATCATTTTTTTGTAATAAAATATCTTTCTTAATTGTTTTGGAAATTTCGATACTAAATTACGCTCCTGAGATAGTTTAGATTGGGGATAATAGAGTCAATGGAAAAATTGATAAAAGTAAACATAATGAAAAATCAAAGTTCCGTAAGGTCCGAACGCTACAGCAGCAGGTATACCAGAGGCTTCCTGAGAATGTTGATTAATGAGGGTCAAGTTCTTACAGATAAGTATGTTGAACAGTTTTATAGCTCAAAAAACTATCAGGAGAGACTGGAGGCAATAAAATATCTGATTAGCATTAATGGGAAATATAGCTTTCCAAAGAAGATTATTGCCGATGCCTTGAAGGATTATTGTTCACAAGTAAAGGTATATGTATTAAACCATTATGATTTTTCTGGGATAGTCGATCATGACATAAATGATTGCCTAACAGATATAGTAAAAAATGACGAAAAATTACAATTAAGAACACTTGCACTTGAGCGGCTTTCTGAATTTAATGATAAAAATCATTATGATTTGTTTTTCTCAAGCTCTTTACTAAAAGGCTCAAAAGAATCCTCTGCAGGGCTAAGAGGACTCTATAAAATTGACAGGGAAAAGGCCTATCAAATGGCTAAATTCAGAGCAGAAACCTCGAGTGGCAATCTGGATATTACCATTGCAGAAATATTTCAGAATGAAGGTGATATTGATGATCTTTCCTTCATTAAACAACGCCTGAAAGCCAGGAATAAATTCAATAAAATTGAGCTGATCAGGATTTATCTTAAATTTTTAGGGCGCTTAGAGATGGATACAATTATCCGAAGTAATATTCTTTTCATAATTGATGATATACTTTCTACATCGAACCGTGAACTGGAACAGCTTCTGATTATGGAATTTCATCTTTTTATCTCCAGCCATCATAATTATTTAAGTAAAAATGAAGACTTACTGCAATATTTGAACAAAACGATAGATATTCTGCTGGGAAAAAAATACCTGAACAAGGGTCAAAAAGATATATTCTGCACAATTTAAAAAAGAATCGGAAGCAATTTTATCTGAATAAAAAAGCCCCCACGAATAATTCGCAGGGGCTTTTTTATTATTTAAAACAGTGAGAAAAATTATTTAGCACTATTTTTCTTCTCAGTAACTTCATTTCTGATCTCTTGAGCAAGATTTTTTAAATCCTGCATTCCTTTACGAACTCTTGTTCCGGCTGCACTGTTACCTGAATTGTAGAATTTGTTTGCATCAACTTCAACTGAAGTAAGCAAATGTTTCATTTTTGTAAATTTGTCCATCGTTATATTTTTTAGGTTAAACAAATCTAATTTAATTACAGAAATTGACAAGTCATTTTTGTATTTTTTTTAAATCCTATTGAATATTGACATTAAATTCCATTTCAGCGGATAAATCTATATGTCATTTTTTTGAATGCTTATAATCAAATACTAAGCTTAATAATACTCCTAAATTGAATTTTATTTTAAGCCAAAAAACAAAATCATGACTGAAAATAACTACATCATTCCATTTAAGCAGATCAGTATCCAGGATCTGCCAAAGGTCGGCGGGAAAAATGCTTCACTGGGTGAAATGTTTAATCAGCTTTCATCAAAAGGCATAAATATACCGGATGGATTTGCTCTAAGTGCAGACGCCTACAGGCTATTTCGAAAAGAAAATAAAATTGAACAGCCTTTGAATGACCTATTAGAATCATTAGACAGAAAAAATTTATCCAATCTCAGTTCAATTGGAGAACAGGCCCGTGATCTTATTGCCAGATCGGTACTTCCCGAAGAAATAAAAAATCAATGTAAAGCTGCCTATTTTAAACTCTGTAAGCAATGCGAAGTTAAGTTATTGGATGTGGCTGTACGAAGTAGTGCAACAGCAGAAGATCTCCCAACAGCAAGTTTTGCAGGAAGAATGGAATCCTTTCTGAATATTAGTGGGATTGAACAAGTTCTTGACGCCATTCATCGCTGTTATATTTCACTGTTTACTGACCGTGCAATAAAGTACCGGTATGATATGGGTTTTATGGAAATGGACATTGCCATTTCTGCAGGAGTTCAGCAAATGGTACGAAGTGATAAGGCTTCATCGGGAGTTGCATTTACAATAGATCCGGATTCAGGCTTTAAAAACACAATTGTCATAAACAGTATCTGGGGCTTGGGCGAAAATATTGTTCAGGGAAGGGTTACACCAGATGAATGGACTGTGTTTAAACCGATGCTAAAAGTTGGGAAATACGACCCAATATTGAGAAGTCATTGTGGGAAAAAAGAATTCACAATGATCTATGCCGATAAATCAGTTGAACTTTCAGCTGAAAAAACGATTATAAATTATGATACATCCGAAGAAAAGAAAAACAAACTTTCTCTAAGTAAAGCAGAAGTCATCCTGCTTGCCAATTGGTGTCTTCAAATTGAGGAGCATTATGGCAAGGCAATGGACATAGAGTGGGCAAAGGACGGATTTAATAAGCAGATTTATATTGTCCAGGCCAGGCCAGAAACTGTTCATGCCAGAGAAAAAAAACAAGTCCATGAAATCTTCAAACTAAGTGAAAAAAGCAAACTGCTCACCAGTGGAATTGCCCTTGGAGATAAAATCGCTTCGGGAAAGGCAAGAATTTTGAAAAGTCCGCTTGATGGTGATCAATTGCTGCAAGGTGAGATTCTTGTAACAGATATTACCAACCCTGACTGGGACCCGATTTTAAAGAAAGCAGCAGCTATAGTTACAAATAAGGGTGGCAGAACGAGCCACGCAGCTATCGTTGCCCGTGAGCTTGGAACAGTCGCTGTGGTAGGTTCAGGAAATGCTTCAGACGTAATTAAGACCGGCGATAAGATCACCGTTTCTTGTGCTGAAGGAAAGGACGGGCATATCTATGAAGGTTTATTAAAATGGACGGTTGAGGAACAGGATTTCAGCGGACTTAAATTACCCAAAACCTCCGCTATGTTTATCCTGGCAGATCCTGACAGGGCATTTGAATTAAGTTCATACCCTAATAAAGGAGTGGGATTGTTAAGACTTGAATTCGCAATTTCAAACAGTATTCGAATCCATCCGCTCGCCTTGTGTGAACCTGAAAAAATTATAGATAAAGTTGTACAAAAAGAGATCAGTGATCTGACTAAAGATTATAAAGATGGAAAGGATTATTTTGTTGACCAACTTGCCGAATCAGTAGCACTGGTAGCGGCAGCATTTTTCCCGAATGATGTCATTGTAAGGCTTAGCGATTTTAAAAGCAATGAATACGCCAATCTCCTGGGTGGTAAATACTTTGAACCTCATGAAGAAAACCCGATGATCGGATTACGCGGGGCATCCCGTTACTACAGCGATTTTTACCGTAAAGGATTTGCATTGGAATGTAGGGCAATGAAAAAAGTAAGGGAAGAAATGGGTTTCAAGAACGTAAAATTGATGATTCCATTCTGCCGGACAATCGAAGAAGGTGAAAAAGTACTGAAAGAAATGAAAACCAATGATCTGGTTCAGGGTGAAAACGGACTGGAAGTATATGTAATGATTGAGATTCCGAGCAATGTATTGCTCGCTGATGAATTTGCAAAACTCTTCGATGGCTTTTCTATAGGTTCCAATGACCTCACCCAGCTCACACTCGGAATTGACCGTGATTCAAGTCTGGTGAGTTATTTATTCAATGAGGAGAATCCAGCTGTAAAGGGCTTAATCCGGGAGGCAATCAGAGCCGCAAAACGAAATCATATTAAAGTAGGTCTTTGTGGTCAGGCTCCAAGTGATATTCCGGCCTTTGCAGAATTTCTTGTTCAGGAAGAAATAGACAGTATTTCATTTAATCCTGATGCCTTGATAAAAGGTATCGAAAATATGAACGGTGCCGAGAATAAGAAAAAATAATATGGCGCGATTTTAGACTAACAAAGATATTTATGTAACTCTTTTACTGAACCGTAATATTCCGGTTTAAAAACCTGCTAAATTTGGTTTAATGAACTGGCATAATTCAAGTATTTCGGAAGTTTATAAATCACTGGACAGTTCTGCTTCAGGGCTGGACCAGAATAAGGCGGAATTACTTCTAATAAAAGTCGGTAAAAATATAATCCAGGAAGGTAAAAAAAAGACCGTTTGGAATATTATACTTCATCAGGTTAGTGATTTTATGATCATTATTCTGATCATAGCTGCTGTAATTTCGGGCATAGCCGGTGATCTAACGGATACCATAATTATTCTTACCATAATTATTCTCAATGCTTTTGCTGGATTTATTCAGGAATACCGGGCTGAAAAAGCAATGGAGGCACTGAATAAAATGTCAAGCAGCCATGCAATTGTGCTACGAAATCAAAAAGCTGTCAAAATAAATGCCACAGAACTTGTTCCCGGTGATGTGATTCTTCTTGAAGCCGGAAATGTAATACCTGCTGACATCCGGTTTATTAAAATTCATTCTCTGAAAGTAGATGAATCTGCGCTTACAGGTGAGTCTGAAAATGTTGAGAAGAATGTAAAGAAGCTGGAATCTGAAAATTTAGTCCTTGCCGACAGGATCAATATGGGTTTCAAAGGTACATTCGTGACTAACGGAAATGGGACGGCTATTGTTGTAGAAACCGGAATGCAGACGCAGCTCGGACACATTGCATCCATGATCCAGATTGCAGATACGAATACCCCTCTTCAGAAACGGCTATCTGCTTTTGGTAAACGCCTTTCATTAATAATTTTGCTGATCTGTGCAGTAATATTTATTGCAGGATTGTTAAGAGGCGAAGGATTAACTGAAATGCTTTTGATATCTATTTCGCTTGCTGTAGCTGCGATTCCTGAAGCTTTGCCTGCACTTGTTACTATTTCACTTGCCCTTGGGGCTAAGAAACTGGTTAAGCAGCATGTATTGATTCGCAAACTTCCTGCTGTCGAAACTCTTGGCTCTGTAAGCTATATCTGTACAGATAAGACTGGTACACTGACTATCAATAAAATGACAGTGAGAAAAACCTATGAAGCTGAAGATCAGGTCAAGGCGATCTTTTCAGCAAAAAAGAATAATCTCCTTTCTGCAATGGCTTTAAATAATGACATCCTGAAAAGTGACAAAGGGGAATGGTTTGGTGATTCTACTGAACTTGCATTGGTTCAATATGCTTCCTCAAAGGGATATGATAAGCTAAAATTAGAAAAAGAATTTCCCAGAATTGCTGAGATTCCCTTTGATTCTCAGCGAAAATGTATGAGTACATTCCATCAGGCCGGAGAGGGAGTGATTATGATTACCAAGGGTGGTATGGATGTCTTACTTGGTAAATTGACCCATCAAAAAGGGATTGAGCATACTAAATTTGAAGAAGAACAAAATGCTATGTCTGCCAGTGGGCATCGTGTGCTGGGCTATGCCTACAAGCTTCTGCCCAAAATGCCTGATAAAATAAATCCAAAGGAACTGGAGTCATCGCTTACATTGATTGGATTTGCAGGCATGATTGATCCCCCACGTGAAGAAGCAAAACAGGCTATATCTCAATGCAAAGATGCAGGTATCAAGCCTGTAATGATTACGGGTGATCATAAACTAACCGCTACTGCAATAGCCACTGACCTGGGAATTATCAGTTCAGAGGATGATTTGGTTATGACCGGGGCTGAATTATCGGAGCTAAGTGAATCAGACTTCAATTCGGTAGTTGAAAAAATTTGTGTGTATGCCCGGGTTAATCCTGAACAAAAATTAAGAATAATTCAGGCATTACAAGGCAAGAATAATTTTGTAGCTATGACCGGTGATGGTGTTAATGATGCCCCGGCACTTAAGAATGCGGATATCGGCATTGCAATGGGTATCAATGGCACTGAAGTTTCCAAACAGGCAGCTCATATGATTCTGCTTGATGATAATTTTGCGACTATAATTAAAGCAATCAGGCATGGTAGAAGAATATATGACAATATTTTAAAGTTCATTAAATACATCATGACCGGGAATTCCGGCGAGATCTGGGCAATTTCCCTTGCGCCATTTCTTGGGCTTCCGATTCCTCTTCTTGCTATTCATATCTTATGGATAAACCTGATAACCGACGGACTTCCGGGCCTGGCATTGGCTTCAGAACCTTCAGAATCGAACATTATGAAACGTCCGCCACATGATCCTTCGAAAAATATTTTTGGCGGAAGCATGGCCTGGCATATTCTATGGGTTGGTTTATTAATGGGTCTGGTAACCCTGGCCACACAGGCATGGGCAGTACATAACAATAACCCATACGGACAAACTATGGCCTTTTCTGTTTTATGCTTCAGTCAGTTAGGCCATGTGATGGCCATACGCTCAAAAAGAGATTCCATCTTTAAAATCGGAGTATTTTCAAACAAACCAATGCTGACAGCATTAATGGCTACTGTTTCACTCCAGTTTATGATTATTTATATACCATTTTTCAACCCGATCTTCAGAACACAACCATTACCAATCTATGAATTGCTGATTACCATTGCTGCATCTGCAATTGTATTCTGGGCGGTAGAATTTGAAAAATTTATAAAAAAACGCATAAAAAAACCTCATAAATTAAAATAAGGGATTAATAATGAGTGGAGGAGGGTTTTTAAAGCATTGCAGAAAGAAAGCAATTATCTATTGACCCTGAAGGGGTCACATGTTTATAGATTTTATATGTCTTATCTATAAACATGCGACCAACGAGGTCGTTTGATCATTTATATCATATTTTTCCCATGGACCAAGAAATTATCCGGAACAAAAAGGGTCAGCTCATTAGAACCGACCCTTTCCTAATCTATAAAAGAGTAGTGATAATCTATAATAGCTATTAAAGATAAGCTATGAACAATTTACATCCATTTGGAAGAAAAGCGGTTAAACTCCTGCCTGAGCTCATTTATAATCTTCTCTTCAGTAAGAAACTGATCATATAATTCAACATTTTCTGCTGCACTCGACTGTGAGATAAATCCTGCGGAATCCTTTACCTGATTCTCTATTTTATTTAGATTTTCATGCATACTATGCTTCAATTCATCGATATTATTACGCTGAATGAGGAACTGATTCTGAAAATGTTCTACCTTTTCAGCTATTTCATGACCGGTATTATCTGCTGCAATCTCCTCAAGGCGCTTTGTAAGTATTGTGATCTCTTGTTTATAAAAATCCAAACTTCTCAATGCATCACTGTGAAGGTTACTAATGTGTTTTATATTGATCTCTTTCATAAAACAATTTTAAACAATACGCCAGATCTATAGAATGACTCAAGGCAGAAATTTTTATGATTTTACTCATATTATTTGAAATTAATTTGATAAAAATTCGAGACACTAGTCTTTTAGCTTTCTTATTACTGAGTAAGGCCTATATTTTCTTTAACGCAGTCTCGATATCCAATAAAAGATCATCAACTGATTCAATACCCACAGAATAACGAATCAAACTCTCCGGAATTCCCAGTTGGGCACGTTGTTCTTCAGTTAATTCCACATGGCTTGTGGTTCTTGGCGGACCGGCCAGGGTACTTACCGAGCCCAGACTTGCAGCAAGATGTACAAGCTTAAGCGATGGCAGAAACTTTTCTACCAGATCATAACCTCCATCCAATGCAAAACTCAACATGCCACCGAAACCTCTCATCTGAGATTTAGCAATTTCATGCCCAATATGTGATTCCAATCCCGGATAAAACACCTGGCTAACCTTTGAATGTCCATTCAGGTAATTTGCGATCTTCATTGCTGATTCATTCTGTCGGGAGATCCTCAATTCGAGTGTTTTCATCCCTCTTGAGATCATGTAAGCAGGGTCGGCCTGCAGACTTGCTCCATTGATCTCCCTGAAATGAAATACCTTCTGCACCAGTTCCCTGCTCCCTGCCAGTACACCGCCCATCGCATCAGAATGGCCGCATAGGTATTTTGTAGCACTATGCAATACCAGATCTGCTCCCAGATCCAATGGATTCTGGTTGATTGGTGTTGCAAAAGTATTATCCACAACTACAACAGCTCCGACCTTTTTTGCAGCAAGGGCAATACGCTTAATATCAATAATTTTTAAAGTAGGATTGGTTGGGGTTTCAAGGTAAACCAGATCACATCCCTTGGCAATCTCATATTCCAGTTCCTCATGATTCCCTGTTTCACAAAGTTTAACTTCTACATTGTATGCCGGGAAGAAATCAAGAAAAAGTTTGCTTGTACCTCCATAGGTATCCTTAACAGAAACTACCCTTTTTCCCGGCTTTAAAAAAGAAAAAAGAGTGTTGCTGATTGCAGCCATACCGGTTGCAAATGCTGTAGCTGCTTCGGCACCTTCCAATACTCTGATTTTCTCTTCCAGTGAGGCCACGGTAGGATTGGTATTGCGGCTATAAATAAAACCATCTGCTTTGCCGGTGGATACGTCGTACCATTCATCAAGATCTTTATAGGCAAAAGCAACGCTATTTACTATTGGTGTTGTAACTGCCTCTTTAAAGTAAGGATTGTCTTCCCCGGCCCAAACTGCATCAGTAGCTTTACTGAATTTTCTATTTTCCATAATTTTTATTCTGGTATATCATCACACCCATTCGGTAAATTCCAAATATGGCATGATCTGTAAATTAAATCAACAAAATGATTTCGGCTGTAGATTACCTGGCGGGCTTGAGCAGAACATCATGAAAAGTGAGGTCTGAATCCGGATCAATGATCTTTAGCTTTACCTGATCAACAGATCCGTCAGCATTTAATGCAAATGTAACGTATGAATCGGCCTTTAAGCTCTTATTTTTCACAGTCGCGATAAAACTATTGTACTGGAAATACTTAAGCGATGCATTGAGATGTGGTAATTGCTTAAACTCCATTAATAAACCATCACCTGAAGGAATTAAGGCTACATCCCCATAAACCTCATCTTTGTAATTACCGGCCAACTTCTCAATTGAAAGGGCGTATTTACCTGTGGGATCTGTCTTAATCAAATTTTTGCTTTGGGATTCTGTCAGTCTTGCTGCAGATAACACCTGTTCATCATTAAATGCCTTCAACCAGTCAAATTTTGGATTGTTCTCATAATAGTCCAGTACATGATAAATAATCGACCAGTAAGCCGCGGTTGACTCCTGATTGGTTAATACAGTTATTCCGAGCTTGAGGTCGGGAACCATAGCCACCTGTGAAACAAAACCGCCCAGCTTACCACCATGTCCAACAACCTTGTATTTCTGATAATTATAGGCCCTGAAACCCAAAGCATAACCAAAGAAATCCATTTGCGCAGGTTTCAGCCCTTCTGATACTTTGCTGACAGGTATCGGCCTGATCACCTTCCATAATTGCATGGTACTGGCAGGCTTAAACAACTCTCCATGAGATGGTGTTCTGCCTGAATCCAGTTGGGTGATCATCCAGTTTGACATATCATTTGCATTGGAAAGAATCCCTCCTGCCGGATTACTTGCATCGCCAATATTCTGCTCCAAATAATCCTCTACCAATCCGACTTTGCCACCTATTCTATCATGTGCTGCAGAAATATTTGACCTGCTTCCGAATTCAGAATGTCTGGAAGCACTCCCCGGCATACCTACCTTGTCGAAAATCCGTTCTTTAACAAAATCTTCCCATTCTCTGCCACTTAGAATCTTAATCACTTCTCCTGCAGCCAGATATAAGATATTATCGTATGCATAAGTACTTCTGAAATCATGAACAAGTGGTAGTTTCTGAAGTTTTCCCAAAATCTCCCTTCTCGAATAGTTAGAGGGAGGAAACAACATCAGGTCACCTGAATATGCTAAAAGCCCGCTGTGATGAACCAAAAGATCTCTGACTGTAAGGTTAGTACTAACATAGGAATCGGCCATTTTAAACCATGGCAAATGATCAATAACCCGATCATCCCATTTTAACTTGCCTTCTTCAACCAACATAGCCAATGCGGTCGCAGTGAAGGCTTTTGAATTTGATGCAATTGAAAAAAGCGTATTTGCATCCACCCTATCATTCCCGGCAAGATTTTTAATGCCATAACCCTTTGCGAGCAGCACTTTACCATCCTTTACAATTGAGACACTAAGTCCAGGAACTTCAAAAGCTTTTAACACCTTCTCAATATACTGGTCAAGACCCGGAGGCAAACTTTGCTGAGCTTTCGCCTGTCCTGAGAAAGACAGAATTAATAAGAGAATTAAAAACAAGTTGAAAGTTTTTTTGTATGGCATATCTGGATTTGTATTCTCGTTAAAATATAGGCTTGAAGATTGTGATAATTTTCGAATTCCCGATAAATATTCTATTCTCAAGAGCGATTTCTTAATAAATAAAATGATAGATTAAGACATAAAACGCATCAAAAAAGACAATAAAATTTCCTTGCGATACCTTTACCATAATAGTTTATATTATTGTAAGTCCTATACATAAATAATTGACAATCATTATTTAACCACATAGGTTGATTATTATTATTTTTTAAATTACACATAGTAACTATGTGCCTCTAAGGAAAAATAACAACTATCAACTCTATGTTTCTATGTGTTTTTTTAATTATTATGTCGAGTTCAGGTTATATTAGTATTAAATATTCAACAATTTCCCAATATAAATCAATCCCATGAAAAGAATTTCCTTAATCAGCCTGCTAATCCTTGGGCTTAGCAACATCAACGCTCAAACAAAAAGCAACTGGTCGCCAGAACAAACTATTAAACACAAGGGAATCAGTTCAGTAAGGGTATCTCCGGATGGGAAAAAGGTGGTTTATGCTGTAAGAGAGATAAAAACAAATGAAGGCAAAAGCGAGTTTATCAGTCATCTGTTTATGTCAGACATCAATAAAACGAACACTATTCAGATTACACATGGCGAAAAGAACAATATTAATCCCAAATGGAGCCCTGATGGAAAACAGATCGCATTTGCCAGCAACCGGGATGGAAAGAATAATCTGTACCTCCTGAACTTAGGAGGAGGTGAAGCAGAACGATTAACTGATCTTAAAACCGGAATAAACGATTTTAAGTGGAGTAATAAAGGAAATCAAATTGCATTTACCAGTGCTGATTCTGAAACTGATGAAGAGAGAGGAAACAAGAAATCCGGGAATGACTGGTATTTTATGAATGAAAAATTTAAGCAGGGGCGCCTCCATGTACTTCAGCTAAATAAAAAAGACAAGGAAGGAATGCCTCAGGTAGCAGCACTGAGTAAGGAGAACAGACATATAAATTCATTCAGCTGGAGTCCGGATGATCAATGGATCGCTTATGCTCACGCGGCATCTGCAGGTGTTGAAGACAATACGCTCTGTGATATCTCAATGATCAATGTCAGTTCAGGTGAAGTTAAGGTTATTGCCAATAGCCCGGTGGGTGAAAATCAACCCCTGTTCAGTCCTGATGGCAATTTCATAGCTTATTATAATCTGGATGAAAAAGGGATATGGGGAGGCACAACTTCAGTTAAAGTTTTTACACTTAAGGACGGAAACGTAAAAACATTGTCCAATACCCCAAATGGTCCTTCTGAGCTAATTGGCTGGAGCAGCGATGGGAAATCAGTTTTTACCCTGGAGTCATTTCATACCAGTTCCAGAATATTCCGATTGAGCAGTGATGGGAATCAGGCGATTGAATGGAATACAGGTATGAAAGGAGTTTTGGGTGGATTTGAATTGAATTATAATGGCACACATTTCGGTTTTATACTTCAGAATACTGCAATGCCACAGGATGGCTATATCAGCAATTCTTCCAGCTATTCTCCAATAAAGATCAGTACTATAAACCCTGAGCTGGCAGGCTTAGCAGTTCCTAAAACTGAGCTGATCTCGTGGAAGAGTTTCGACGGGATGGAAATTGAAGGACTTTTAACCTATCCACTTAATTATGAGTCAGGAAAAAAATATCCCTTTATTCTTAATATTCATGGCGGTCCGGCGGGCGTTTTCAGTGAAAATTTTATTGGAGGATCGGCAGTTTACCCACTTGCCGCGATTGCTGAGAATGACATTTTCATTCTCAGACCAAATCCGAGAGGATCAAATGGTTACGGATTGAAATTCAGGGAAGCCAATCACCGCGACTGGGGTGGTGGCGATTACAAAGATTTGATGGCCGGGGTTGATTATGCTATTTCCAAAGGATGGGCAGATCCCGACAAAATGGGTGTCATGGGCTGGAGTTATGGAGGTTTTATGAGCAGTTGGGTTGTTGGACATACAAACAGGTTTAAAGTTGCAAGTATCGGAGCACCCGTAGTCGATTTGGTAACTCAGGACCTAACCGATGACATTCCAGGGTTTCTTCCCTCCTATATGGAAAAACAACCTTATGAAGATTGGGCAGTCTACGACGAACACTCCCCATTACGATTTGTGCAAAATGTTAAAACTCCGGTGCTTCTACAACATGGAGAAGCTGACATCAGGGTACCTTTCAGTCAGGGTTTAATGTATTACAATGCATTAAAGCGCAGAGGGGTGCCTGTTAGATTTCTTGTACTCCCAAGACAACCTCATGGCCCTGTAGAGCCGGCAATGATACTTAAATCAGCCCAGACCACTTTAAGCTGGATGCTGCATTACTTGAAAGGCAAAGAATTAGGGTTTTAATCATAGGAAATTCGGAGGCGAGGAGCTTTACCAGATGGGTTTTGACCAAAAATACTTATTCAAATCTGAACGTCTGGGCTTTAGGAATTGGCTTGAGAGTGATATTGAATTGATGTCTGCAATCAATGCTGATAAAAAAGTGATTGAGTTCTTTCCCGGAATTGCTACAAAAGATCAGACAATTGAATTTATTGAAAAGATGCAACAGCAATTTAAAGAAAAAGGCTTTTGTTATTTTGCGGTTGATAAGCTTGAGAATAATGAGTTTATTGGTTTTATCGGTCTAACTGAAAAGTCGTTTGAAGCAGAATTCACCCCTTGCATTGACATTGGCTGGAGAATAAGCAGTGACGAGTGGAATAATGGTTATGCAAGTGAAGGAGCAAAAAGATGTTTGGAATACGCGAATGAAGTCTTGAAACTTGAAAAAATAGTTTCAATCGTCCCGAAAATCAATCTAAAATCGGAACAGGTGATGAATAAGATCGGCATGGAAAAGGTAATGGAGTTTGAGCATCCGCTGCTGATTAATGATGAAAGGCTGAGGGATTGTGTTTTGTATCAGATTACAATAAATAAAAATTAAACTGCATTCCAGGGTAATTTTGGCCCTCCACTCTAATTCAAAAATTAATGAAACCACTCAGGTTGTCGACCCAGAAGGTGGTCGTATGATTATAGAACCCAAAAGAATCCCGTTTTTCGACCCTGAAGGGGTCGAATGTTCACATGCTACCCCTTCAGGCAATGTCATTAAGTTAAGAGTCGGGAGGTTCCAGCTTTCGCTGGAATGACAAAATTTTTTAGTTAATAAGGAGATTCCCTTTGGTCTATCAAAGACTATTTATTAGCAATTGTTAT
>CAYHGN010000104.1:0-13913 GCA_964356005.1 uncultured Sphingobacterium sp. | reverse complement strand
TTTATAGTCTGGGATATAGTTAAGGCAAAGTTCTTAATTAAGCCTTCAAAGGCTTTAAAATTGGTGGGAATAGGAATTATTGCTCCATTTTCAATCTTTGCAATGGAAATGCTTGTAGTAAAAACTCCATCCTTGTAAAAATGAAAATCAAGGTAATCAGTAAATATTAGGTTGCTCAGACCGGATTTGTATCTGTCAAACTGTTCCTTCAGGATTTTTGCATGTAAATCAACGCCAATGTCTTTCGCTTCAATATATCCTACCGGAACATCTTTGCGTGTAAGCATATAATCAGGTGCTCCACAAGCTACCCTAGCAGGTTCATTGGTTACCAGAATATCAGGGAGTAGACTCATTAATAGAGTTTGCAAATCCCCTCTATAGGTATGTTCCCTGCTTATTCCGGTTTTGTAACGAAGGTTTAATGTGTCGAGGTATGATTGAATAGTCATAACTCAATATTACTAAAATTTAGATTGTTTCGAAGGGTCACAACTGATTTAATGGGTGGGAGATTTTCGATTAAAACTAAACTTATTATATACTTTGTGGAAAATCTGACCAAATATTTACCTATAGTCTGCGATTGAACGTAGGTCACTGGAATAAAGCCTGATCAGGCGATCCTTGATATGTTTTCCTTTCAGAAAACACGAGCCTTGGCGAAATTATTGCCCCAGTAATTATGTAAACAGGATAATTCAATTAGGGACGAGTTGATGAGCGACATCTTAGGTCGTCACACACAATCACACGCATTCCAGGAAGGTTCTTCGTGTGTAGAACCTAGTGTTCCACGCTGATATTCAAATCCGACAGTTCAACCTGCAATTTTACTTTTGCTTTCAGTGCTGTAAAAACACGCATTAAGGTGTCAATAGTAGCGTTGCTTGCATTGCTTTCCAGTCTTGAGATTTGAGCTTTTTGAACGCCAATAAGCTTACCCAGTTCCTCCTGCGTCAGGTGACGTTCCTGGCGGGCATGTTTAATAGCGTTTCCAATTAAATCCATTTGCAACTCATACTCAAACTTGTCTCTTACGGGGCTGCCAATCTTGCCGATTAATTTATCCTGAACCTGGTCTAAGGTATAAAGCTGGTAAATACTGATGACATGTATACCAAATTAATCTAATTTTAGCTGTATTGCAATCCAATGGTTTGTTCGATTTGATGATCTGGTTAATTTCATTGCAAATCCCAAGTAAAAGACCTTTATAGTATTACAAATAATGTTTTACCTTTGGAAAGATTAATTCAACACTCATTATGAATAAAAACTGGTGGAAAATCCTGGCCACAGTTCTTGTGCTTTACTCAATTATTGCGGGGTTTTTATTTCATGTACCGGAAAAGCCAATTTTAAATGAAACTATCCGGAATATCCATTTTCATGTTCCTATGTGGTTTGCCATGATCGTCATGCTAACCGTTTCATTCATTTACAGTATACGATATCTGAATTCAGCCAAAGAAAATGATGACCTGATGGCTGTTGAAAGTGCCAACGTCGGAATCATTTTCGGAATTCTGGGTCTGGTGACCGGCGCCGCCTGGGCTAAATATACCTGGGGCGAAGCCTGGAGCAATGACCCGAAACAAAATAGTGCTGCAATTGCATTGCTTGTTTATCTGGCATACCTCGTCCTAAGAAACTCTTTGGAAGAAGAGCAAAAAAGAGGTAGAATATCAGCAGTCTATAATATTTTTGCATTCCCAATTATGGTGGTACTGTTATTCATTCTTCCGCGTATGACCGACTCGCTCCATCCTGGAAATGGTGGTAACCCTGGATTTAATACCAAAGATATGGCACCCGAGTTGCGTCCGGTATTTTATCCGGCGGTTTTGGGATGGATCCTGATCAGTACCTGGATTACTACAATCAGATATAGGATCCGGAAAGTTGAGAATAGGGAAAACTTAATTAATTGAGAAATGAGAATTGAGAGTTGACAATAGGAGATCCTATTTGCCATTTAGTAGAATTTACTAACAACTAACCAACTAACAACTAACCAACTAATAACCATACGATGAAAAAAATTATTCTTACACTAAGCTTAATTCTGTCAATTACGTTAAACCTCCTGGCACAGAGTTCCAACGGAGTTGAGATGGCTGATGCCTTGAGAAGTTCTGGAAAGATTTATGTTGTGGTACTGGTTATTTCTGTTGTTTTCATCGGTCTCGCTATTTATCTCTTTTCTATAGATAGCAGATTAAAAAAAATTGAAAAGCAAAAGCAATAAATAAACCTTGTTTAAGTTCTTTAGATAGGGTTTACATTGATTTGATGGTTATTGTATCTTGTACACTAAGTAATTTTCATTTTTAGTATCGGTTTATTTCTATCAACTTTGCAGCAAATAACCAATTATTCAAATTAATTTATTTTCTTATGGCTAAGTCTATAGACGCAGCGCACTCAGAAACTTCGTTTTTTGGTGACGTTTGCCAGTTTTTTGATCATGCAGCACAATTTACTTCCCACCCGGCAGGATTACTTGACCAGATCAGGTCATGTAACAGTGTGTATCGTTTCCGTTTTCCAATCCGTCGTGAGAATGGATTTGAAGTAATTGATGCCTGGAGAGTAGAACATTCTCATCACAAATCACCAACAAAGGGTGGTATTCGTTACAGCGAGATGGTAAATGAAGATGAAGTGATGGCACTCGCAGCACTCATGACATATAAGTGTGCTATTGTAAATGTTCCTTTTGGTGGTGCAAAAGGAGGTATTAAGATTAAAACAAAAGATTATTCTGTTGCCGAACTGGAAACTATAACCCGTCGATATACAGTTGAACTAATTAAAAAGAATTTTATTGGTCCGGGTATTGATGTTCCTGCACCGGATTATGGTTCAGGCGAACGTGAAATGAGCTGGATTGCGGATACATACCAAACAATGAATCCTGGGCAATTAGACGCTTTGGGTTGTGTTACTGGCAAGCCGATTGCATTGCATGGGATCGCTGGTCGGAGGGAAGCAACTGGCCGTGGGGTTGCTATTGCCGTGCGCGAATGTGTTGATATCACCGAAGATATGAATAAACTCGGTCTGAGTACAGGTTTGTCAGGTAAACGGGTGATTGTTCAAGGCTTGGGAAATGTGGGTTACCATACTATTAAATACCTTATTGAGTTCGGTGCAACAGTTGTTGGTATCTGTGAGTTTGAAGGAGCAATCTACAATCCTAATGGATTTAATCTTGATGAGGTATTCTACCATCGCAAAACCACCGGTTCAATTCTTGGTTTTGCCGGTTCATCTAAAGAATTCATCAATTCTGCAGAAGGTCTGGAACAGGAATGCGATATTTTGGTGCCTGCGGCCCTCGAAAATCAGATCACAATAGCTAATGTGGCTAATATTAAAGCAAAAATTATTGCTGAAGCCGCCAACGGACCAACAACTCCCGATGCAGCCGATTTTCTTATAAAAAGGGGATGTATTTTAATTCCGGATATGTATTGTAATGCCGGTGGTGTTACGGTTTCTTATTTCGAATGGCTCAAAAACCTTTCGCATGTTGCATTTGGTCGTATGGATAAAAGATATGAGGAAAATGCCAATCAGAACCTGGTCAATATGGTGGAAAAGATTACAGGTGTTTCCCTTGATTCTGCTCAGAAGAGTATTATAGTAAAAGGGGCTTCTGAGTTGGAATTAGTTAATTCGGGACTTGAAGACACGATGATTCGGTCTTATCATGAGATACGCGATATACAAATGGGAAACCCTAAGATTGACGGACTCAGAACCGCAGCTTTTGTCGGTTCCATCGATAAAGTTGCCATTTCTTACATGAATATGGGAATCTGGCCATGATCAGATCAGCTTAAAATTCAAAGGGAGACTATAAGTTTCCCTTTGTTATTTAGAATGATTCTAATATAGAAACATTCTTGTTATTTTGACTATTAATTGAACTATTTAGTACTTTTGTATTTGCATTTGATAGGATTATTTAAAAGCAGATTATGAAAAAGAGTTCCATCGCCGGCATTATTATCATCGCATTAGCAATTGGTATAATAATCAGTACCTATGCTGATTCAAGTACTTATGGCTCATTTGCAGATGCCACAGAAAGCAGTTCAGAATTACATGTTGTTGGACAATTAAATAAAGAAAAAGAGCTTTTTTATAAACCACAACAGGACGCCAATTATTTTGCATTTTACATGAAAGATAATGAGGGGAAAGAGTGTAAAGTGGTATTTAATGGATCAAAGCCACAGGATTTTGAACGTTCTGAACAGATTGTATTAACTGGAAAAATGATTGGTGATGAATTTCATGCTTCAAAAATTCTAATGAAGTGCCCTTCTAAATATACAAGCGATGAGGTAGAGGTCACTGAAGTGACTGCAACATCCGCAAAAATTTAAATCTTAATGGATATTCAATACATTGGAGAAAACCTTCTTCCGGGGAAGTTAGGTCAGTTCTTCATCATCTTGTCGTTTTGTACTGCTCTTCTGGCAACCCTTGCTTATTATTTTGCGACTACCACTGCACTTTCTAAAGACCAGTCAGTTCAGGCAAGTTCTGATGGCTGGAAACGAATCGCAAGAATTGCATTTCGTTTAAATACAGTTGCCGTCATTGGAATAGGATCATGCCTGTATTACATCATCTACAATCACTTGTTTGAATACCATTATGCATGGGCTCACTCATCGAAGATACTTCCTGTTTACTATATTATTTCATCCTTTTGGGAAGGGCAGGAAGGTAGTTTCTGGCTTTGGATGTTCTGGCAGGCATTTTTAGGAACAATTATACTTTCAAAGGGCAAAACCTGGGAAAACTCAGTCATGACTACTATCATGCTTTCTCAGGCATTTATTGCATCAATGCTTGTTGGGGTGGAGGTTTTCGGACTCAGAATCGGAAGTTCTCCTTTTATCCTATTGAGAGATGCGGTACCAGGGCCAATTTTCGCACGTGGAGATTACCTGAGTATGATCACAGACGGTAACGGATTAAATCCACTGCTACAGAACTACTGGATGGTCATACATCCACCAACATTGTTCCTTGGTTTTGCATCCATGATAGTTCCTTTTGCTTATGCAATCGGCGGACTTTGGGAGAAAAGATATTCTGAATGGATTACACCTGCTTTGCCATGGACACTTTTTGCGGTGATGATTTTGGGAACAGGTATTATTATGGGTTCATTCTGGGCTTATGAAGCATTAAATTTTGGTGGCTTCTGGGCCTGGGATCCGGTAGAAAATGCTTCAATTATTCCCTGGATGACTTTGATTGCAGCCGTTCACGTCCTGATAGCTTATAGAAATTCAGGCCACTCTTATTTTACAGCCACCTTTCTGGTATTAATCAGCTTTGTACTGGTACTCTATGCTTCATTTCTTACCCGTAGCGGTATTTTAGGCGAAACATCTGTACACGCTTTTACCGATTTAGGGATGTTCTGGCATTTGGTTCTTTACGTAGTTGCATTCCTTTTTATAGCTATTTTCTTTCTTGTTATCCGTTGGAAGGAACTTCCGATAACCAAAAAGGATGAAGAAACATATTCCCGTGAGTTTTGGCTGTTTATCGGTGCTTTGGTATTATCAATCGCTTGTGTTCAGATATTGGCCACTACGTCAGTACCGGTATTTAATGCTGTTTTTGGCACAGAGATCGCACCACCACCGGATGTTATTGCTCATTACAACAAATGGCAGGTTCCTTTTGCAGTGGTAATAGCATTCATTTCTGCATTTTCACAGTTCCTGAAATACAAGAAGACAGATCCTAAAAAGTTTTTTATTAGTATTTCAATTTCATTGCTTGTTTCGGTCTTTATTACCGCAGCAGCCGTTTATTTGATGAATATATATACCAATGTGATGTATATCATCCTGACCTTTGCGGCGGTATTTTCTATACTGGCAAATGCCAAGATTCTCGGTGAAGCATTCAAAGGTAAGTGGAGACTTGCGGGATCTGCAGTTGCACATATTGGCTTTGCTTTATTGCTTGTCGGAGCACTTGTTGCCGCCGCAACGAATAAAATTATTTCAATCAATAATACCGGAATTGGTTTTGGTGATGAGTTCGCCAAGAGTAATAACCCCCGCGAAAATATTATTTTGTACAGGGATGAGCCCACAAAGATGGACCGTTATACAGTTACCTATATGGGTGATTCAACCAAGGGTGTAAATACCTATTACAGAATAAATTACAAGGTGATTGATGAAAAGAGTGGCGATGTTCAAGAGAACTTCACCCTCTACCCAAATGCGCAACAGAATGCCAAAATGCGGCAGATTATTGCTTCTCCAGATACCCGGCATTACCTGTTCCATGATGTTTATACCCATGTTAGCAGTGTGCCTTTGAAAGAAGAAGATCATGAAGATCATGAAGGGCATTCTGAGGATGAGAAATATGAAAAGCCCGCAACCTATGAAGTCAATGTTGGCGATACAGTTCGATTCAGAGAAGGATATATTTTGGTAAAAGGCATTAACCGTGACGCAAAGATTCAGAATATTCCTGTTGGTGAACGGGATATCGCCATTGGCTTGCAGTTAGATATAGTTTCGGATGGTAAGGTATACCCATCAGAGCCTATCTATTTATTAAAAGATGGTTCTAAGTTCGATTTTGGAAAAACAGTTGATGAAAAGGGGCTTAAATTGCGCTTTTCAAATGTTTTTCCCGATAAGGACAAGCTTGAGCTGATGGTTTATCAGAAACCAAAAGCAGAGAAGGATTGGGTAGTGTTAAAAGCTATTGAATTTCCATACATAAATTTATTCTGGGGCGGAACAATTATTATGGTAATCGGATTTATTCTATCCATTTTCCGAAGAAATAAGGAAATCAAACCAGTCTGATGAATATTGTCATTTTGGGCAGTGGTAATATAGCCACCCATTTAGGTCGCGCATTTAAAATGGCCGGGCAGGAAATATCACAGGTTTGGAGCCGTGACATTACCCGTGCAAACGCATTAGCAGATACACTTGCAGCAGAAGCCATTGACAATATGTTTGATCTGGATCGATCTGCTGATCTTTTCATTATTGCAGTTAAGGATATAGCGATCAGGGAAATTGCTCTTGAATTAAAGCTCAGTGATCAAGTACTTGTACATACATCCGGTTCAACCGGACTTTCCGCTCTGGAAGGTGCATCCAGCAAAATAGGAGTTTTTTACCCACTACAGACCTTTTCTAAGATCAAATCGATTGACTTCAGGCAGATTCCAATCATCATTGAAGCAAACAGCCCCGAAGTATTAGCAAGTATCCGGGCAATCGCCGATCGTTTATCAGAAAAGGTAATTGAATTAAACTCAGAACAACGGAAAACACTTCATGTCGCCGCTGTGTTTGCCTGTAATTTCACTAATCATTTATTTGGGCTCGCTCAGGAATTATTGGAAGAAAAAGGGCTGGATTACGAGCTTTTGAAACCCCTGATTGAAGAAACTCTCAGCAAAATTGAAATGAATGATCCTGTTTCTGTTCAAACCGGTCCCGCTATCAGAAATGATCAGGTCACCATTCAGGCTCACCTCGAACTTCTTAAACATAATCCCGCCTTATCAGAACTTTATACTAAACTTAGTCAAAGCATAGTCAATTTGCACAAGCGCTCACAGGGCTGAGTTTAAAATGCTATTTTTGCATTAATGAACATTTTTAAATTAAAAATCAATTTTGAAGAGGCTTCAATGTCAGCAATAGAGCTTCCAATAGCCGAAGGCGAATCTGTTCTTGATGTTTGTCTGGATAACGGGATTGAATTACAACATAATTGTGGTGGAGTTTGCGGGTGCAGTACCTGTCAGGTTTATGTTAATTTCGGCATGGATAATATTCAGGAAATTTCAGATAAAGAAGAAGATTTTATCGATCGCGCAGTCAATCCAAGGATCAACTCCCGTTTGGGTTGTCAGTGTGTGTTAATAAATGGTGATCTTGAAGTAACCCTTCCTGATCAAAATCAGTTTTTAGGACATTAATCCAATTACACAATAGAAATGGCGAAAGAAAGTTTTGAATTACCAATTTACTGGAATGATTATGAAGATATAGCCATGGGTCTTTATGAAAAATTTGGCGATGATTTCGGAGAATCTCAGATCTACCGGATACGTTTCACCGAACTTCTCGATTGGATTTTGAGTCTTCCGAATTTTGCAGGTACACGCGAACAATCTAATGAAGGTCATCTGGAGCAAATCCAGACAGCCTGGGTTTATGAGTGGCGCGATAATCAATAGAATAAATAGGGTCTGGTAAGTCTGAGTTTATATCTCAAATCTCATATCTCCCATCTCATATCTAAATCCCATGTTCTTAGAAAAACTAAAGTATATTAAAGCATTTGTTCTCGATGTCGATGGTGTTATGACCAATGGTATGTTATTAGTTACCGAGTCGGGAGAGTTTTTAAGGCAGTTTAATATCAAGGATGGATATGCCCTGCAGCTGGCAGTTAAGCGGGGATTTAAGATCGCAGTTGTTTCCGGGGCAAGATCAAATGGTGTAGAGCATCGATTAAGGAGTCTTGGTATAACCGACATTTATCTGGGTCTGGATTCGAAAACCGCCGCTTACAACGAGTTTATTCGGAAAAATGGATTATTGCCGGAGCAAGTGCTCTTCATGGGTGATGATATTCCTGATCTGGAGCTGATGAAGAAGGCTGGTCTTGCAGTTTGTCCGGCTGATGCAGTTGAGGAGATTAAGGCTGTTTCCCACTATATTTCCCCGAAAAATGGCGGTGATTCTTGCGTTAGGGATATTCTTGAAAAAGTATTGAAGATTCAGAACCTATGGACCAATGCAGATCCTTCTGCCACTGATGGCAGCAAAATCTGATTATTTCCTTCAGCTTTAAACCTTTTGCCTTTTTATTAATCAAAAGCTAAAAACCAGCAAATATGAAAAGATTAATTATTGCCATGGGCTTGATATTCTGTATGGCATCATTCGCCAATGCGCAGGGCGGCCGTCAAATGGGTACACCTGAGGAAAGAGCCGAGCGTCAGATTGCTCAACTGGAAACTTTAAAGCTTTCAGCCGAGCAAAAAACTAAATTGAAAGAAGTGTTCATCTGGTCGGCGAAACGTACAGATAGTCTCAGAACGACTTTAACTGATGGTGGCGATTTTCAGGCAATGCGTGCTAAAATGGCACCTTTGCAGGCAGAAACCTCAAGCAAAGTGAATGCCTTACTTAACGATGAACAGAAGAAAGCCTATGAAGCTATTCTGGAAGAACGTCGTGCCAGAATGAGAAATAACTAATAAACCCATTTTGATTGAGCTGGAGATAGATCAGGTTTTAATTGTACTGTCTGACGTTTTTAAACCCGATTGTAGCGGATACCGGCCTGTGCTTAAGGCCTGTGGAGTATGAGCGAAAAGCGGGAATGCATTTAAAAAGAGCACAGCAGCACATTTCCAAACGATAAAAACTTAATACAAGTGCAAAAAAAGCATTATAAACTATATTTATAACGACGTGCTCAGTTTAAGATTCTTTTTCTACATATTAAAGCGGCTTTTAGCCGCTTTTCTTATTTTTGGCAAAGCCCAAACAGATGATCAAACAATTTCCGCCAATTATTCTGGCATCCAAATCACCACGAAGACAAGAACTGCTTAAGCTAATGGGGTTTGATTTTGAGGTTGTTTTAAGGGAGGTTGATGAAAGTTATCCAAAAGGACTATCGCCTGCTGAAATTGCTGTTTACATATCCGAAAAAAAGGCTGAAGCATTTGATCTGCTGATTGAAAATGAGATTGTGATTACTGCAGACACAATTGTCTCGCTTGACGGCCACATTCTGGGTAAACCCGAAAATGAAGATCATGCATTTGAGATTCTTTCGGAATTGTCAGGTAAGCGACATGATGTAATTACCGGAGTAAGCCTGCTTAAGGATCATAAGCTCAGCAGTTTCTATGAACTTACAGAAGTTTTCTTTAAGGAGATTAGAGCTGAACAGATTCGCTATTATGTTAATACCTGTCAGCCGATGGATAAAGCCGGGGCTTATGGCATTCAGGAATGGATAGGTTTAGTAGCAGTTGAGCGAATCAAGGGCTCTTACAGCAATGTTGTAGGCCTACCCACGCATCGTCTTTACACCGAACTGTGTAAGTTATCTAAATAATTATAAGGCTCAGTTTTTTAGATACTCGAACAACAGGCCTTCCTTTAAGGAATAAGCAGACAATTTAAGGGATTTAAAAGTAAACTGATTCAGGACGTACTTTGTGATCAGGGTGGCCATAATGATCATATCTACTCTTACGGGGATAATAGCAGGATTACTGCTGCGTTCTGCATGCGTGCTTTTCAATATGAACTCAGCAACTTCTGCAAAATTATTTAATTCAATCTTTATTTCAGGATTTTCAAAACTGACCTTAAATTGTGAATCAATGAGTTCTGCAAATGTTTCAAATGCACCTGCCGATCCAATGAGCATTTCGGGTTGGTGAATTTTAGTTTGGGTTTTGAACTCCGAAAGAGTATTGTCAAGATATAAATTCAACTCATTTATATCCTTTTCAGAAATAGGATCTGAATGATGAAACTGTTCCATGAGCCGGGCCGCACCAATGTTATAACTATTTTTCCAGAATATTTCTTTCTTATTGCAGATAATAAATTCTACGCTTCCACCACCAATATCAATGATCAGGCATTTTTGATCGCCCATATTAATAGCTGCCCTTACACCAAGGTATATCAGTTCTGCTTCTCGCACTCCTGTAATGATTTCAGGCACAATTCCGGTTTCCGATTTGATTCTGTCCAAAAACTCTGCTCCGTTGCAGGCAGTCCGGACTACTGATGTTGCTGCGGCCCTGACGAGCTTAACCTGATAATGATCTATTGATTTTTTGAATTGTTTGAGCGCTGACAATCCACGATCAAAAGCGGCCTCGCTTATAAAACCTTTCTCGATTCCACCTTCACCTAACTTTACAGCAATGCTCTCCTCAAAAACAAGCACAGGCTTATTATCAATTATGTTCGCAATCAATAATTGAAAGGTATTCGTACCCAGATCGAGAATAGCAATAGAATTCATTTTTTGGAGTTGAATTTGTAGGTTTTAAGTAATAAGTTTTAGAGGGAGTCCTGTTAACTATACCTTTCTGCTTTTAACTTTCATCTTTCTGCTTTCACCTTTTAACTTTCTGCTTTAAGCTATGAGCTTTCAGCTTTAAGCTATTCCTTGTACATAAACCATTTCCCCAACTCCGCGAAACTAACCTTTTTACCATACATCAGAATACCTACGCGATAGATGCGGGAAGCTACCCAGGTAGTGAATATAAATCCACCAATAAGCAGAATGATAGATAATGCCAACTCCCAGTTTGGTACTCCGAAAGGTAATCTAACCATCATTGCAATTGGTGAGGTGAATGGTATGATACTCAACCAGAAAGACAGACTACTGTCAGGATTATTGACAATAAAACTGAATGACATGATATAGGTAAACAGCAGTGGCAGGGTAATGGGAAGCATAAATTGCTGGGTTTCGGTATCACTGTCAACGGCAGATCCAACTGCAGCAAAGAGGGCGCTGTACAACATGTATCCTCCAAGAAAGAAAATGATAAAGATTGGAAGAATATAGGTCCAGTTAACGGTTTGAACAGCTTTAATGATGTCCATTCCGGGACCGTCACTACTCACAGCAGCAGCCTGTTTACTCATGGGCATTTCAGATTTTATCTGCTCCATTTTGCCTTTAAATATGATTTGACTTGCTATGGTCATCAGGCCAATTGAAAGGGTAATCCAGAGCAGGAATTGTGTCAAACCTACCAGTCCGATCCCGATAATCTTTCCCATCATCAGCTGAAATGGTTTTACTGATGAAATAACAACCTCAACAATTCTGCTGGTTTTTTCTTCAATAATACCCCGCATTACCTGAATTCCATAAATAAAAAGTGACATGTAGATCAGAATAGCGGCAGCAAATCCAACTGCCATTGCCGCGCCTGAGCTGCTATCTTTTTCCCCCTCGAGGGTTAATTCTTTCGATACGACAGATAATTTTGGTTTTATTTTATCAAGTGTAAGGGCATCAATTCCGGCATCTGCGAGTAGTTTGGTACGCATCTGATCGTTCAACTGATTTTCTATCGAACTAATCACTGAAAGTCCTGCCTTTTTCTGGGAGAACATTTCAATTGTACCTCCGCTGGCAATATCTGCCGGTATGTAGAGCACAAAGGCATCTTCATTTTTAATAACTTTCTGTTTAGCCTCTGCCAGCGTAAGCTCGGATTTGCTAAAAGTTGCCGACTTTTTGTTTTCGAGACCTTTTTTGAATATTCCGCTGTCATCAATGACTTCGACTACCGGGATATTATCTCCACCTTTCATTGATAGCGCAAAAATAAGTGCATACATCCCAATAATTAACATGGGTACCAGGAAGGTCATGATCAGAAATGACTTCTTTTTTACCCTGCTGAAATATTCTCTTTTTATGATGAGTAGGATCTTATTCATTTTTCTGATTAGTTTTTTACGTTTTGAATGAAAATGTCGTTCATGCTGGGCACAATTTCAGTCAGTTCTGTGACCTGAACCTGTGGAATTAAGAACTTCAAAACATCATTTGAAGAATAACCCGGATTGATTTGAATGGTTAGATGCGTAACTTCCTCATCTTTGATCTCCTCATTAATATTGAACAGTGGGGTCTCGGTCGGATTTAGAATTCCGGAATATGCTATCCTATAGGTATTATTTCTGTAAAGATTCTTGATATCCTTCACCTTTCCATCCAGAATTTTCTTCGATTTATGAATCAGGGCAATGCTATCGCACAATTGCTCCACAGATTCCATCCGGTGCGTTGAAAAAATTATGGTAGCCCCTTTTTGGTTTAATTCCAGAATTTCATTGGTAATTAACTGGGCATTTACCGGATCAAATCCCGAAAATGGTTCATCCAGGATGATGAGTTCAGGATCATGAACAACGGTAGCAATAAATTGTACCTTTTGCTGCATACCCTTGCTCAGATCTTCTACCTTTTTATTCCACCAGCTTTGAATTCCCATTTTCTCAAACCAGTATCTGATCCTTGCTGTTGCATCAGTCTTTGATAAACCTTTTAATTGTGCCAGATAAAGCATTTGCTCACCAATCTCCATTTTTTTATACAAACCCCGCTCTTCGGGCAAATACCCTATTTTAGAAATGTGTGATGGGTTGAGCTTTTCGCCATTCAAAAATATTTCGCCCTGATCCGGCGCGGTTATCTGATTGATGATTCGGATTAGTGAGGTTTTTCCGGCACCGTTCGGACCCAGCAGTCCGAAAACTGAACCCTGTTCGATTTCAATGGAGACATTGTCTAAAGCCCTGTGATTAGCATATTGTTTTACTATATTTCTGATGCTCAGCATATTGTCGGATTAATGGTATTTAGATAAGATTCTAATGGTTTTGTTACAGTTTTTAATCTCTGCTCCTTGATTTTCAATAAGGATACCGGTTGAAATTAATTGATCAGGATTTATTTTGCAATTTCTTATCCGCCATTTAAAGATAGCTCAAAATTTACCTTCCGGGATAATATCCCATATAAAGCTTCATTCTAACCTAAATTCGATATAAAATCTTGCCGCGTTGTATTAAATTGAATAATTTTCTATTTTTTTGAAAGCAGTGTTTGTGCCTCTTCTGTCCCGCTTACCCGTGCTCTGCCCTAGTTTTTGCCCATAAATTGCTTTTTTAGATAAAATTTTGCCCGGGCAAAAAGCTCGAGCTGTCACCCGGGTTTAATTACAGGGGTGGTAGACCTTTTGCCGTGCTGCCCTTGCTAGCGCACGCGCAATGTCATTATTTAAGGTTAAGTTCAACCCTACCGATTGC
>CAYHGN010000103.1:0-13953 GCA_964356005.1 uncultured Sphingobacterium sp. | reverse complement strand
AACAATTAACTTACAGTTGACTAAAATCGGTCAAGGCTATTCAGGCATGCATATAGAAATTACTGACAACAGGCAACTAACAACTGACAACTGATAGATGGAAATCATCTTCTGGATCAGCCTATTCATAATAGTCTATACCTATCTGGGATATGGATTCATTTTGTATTTAATGCTACGGATCAGAAGGATTTTTAAAGGAGAACGTGCGGAGCTTTTCTATGATATTGAACATCTCCCTGGCTGTACATTACTTATTGCTGCATACAATGAGGAAGACTTTATAACTGAAAAAATCAGGAATACACTGGCACTTGAATATCCTGATGGAAAGCTTGAAATAATTTTCATTACTGATGGTTCTACAGACAGAACTCCCGATATTTTGAAGGAGTACAAACAAATTATGGTGCTTCATCAGGATAAAAGAAAAGGAAAAGTAGCGGCCATGCACCGTGCAATGGAGTATGTAAAAACAGAGATTATCATTTTTACCGATGCCAATACCCTGTTAAATAAGGATGCGCTGATTAAAATTTCGAGGCATTATGCAGATGAAAAGGTAGGCGGAATCGCAGGTGAAAAAAGAGTGCATTCTAATGAAAAAGCTGATGCAGGTGCTGCCGGTGAAGGCTTTTACTGGAAATATGAATCCTTATTAAAAAAATGGGACTCCGAGCTTTATTCTACAATTGGTGCGGCCGGAGAATTATTCAGTGTTCGCCGAAATTTATATTCACCAATATCTGATGATACCATTTTAGATGATTTCATGATCTCGATGCTGATTGCAGCAAAAGGATACCGGATCGTTTATGAACCTGAAGCTTTTGCGATTGAGACTGCATCAGAAAATATTTCGGAAGAATTAAAGCGCAAGGTTCGTATTGCTGCAGGAGGGATACAATCTGTGCTCAGGCTAAAAGCTTTGCTCAACATTTTCAAATATGGCTTATTGAGCTTTCAGTATATCAGCCACCGAGTATTGCGCTGGACCATTACTCCCTTTCTGCTGATTATAGTACTGATAATCAATATACTGATCTGCATTCAAAACCCCGATATGATCTATTATTCCTTGCTTCTGGGGCAAGGAATATTTTACTTGCTGGCTTTGCTGGGTTTGGAATTTGAAAAGAAAGAATTACGCTTTAAAATATTTTTTGTACCCTATTATTTTTGTGTGATGAATTATGCGGCAATCGTTGGTTTAAAACGTTACCTGAGAAATAAACAGAGTGCGATATGGGAAAAAGCGAGCAGAAAGAATGCAATTTAATTAATTGAAAAATGGAATGTTAGCTAATAGAATTCATATAGGTTACCTTTCTATAATGGTAATACTATTTTAGCAGACACCTATATTTGAATGATGCTGTATTGTACATGAATATTTTAGTAAAAATTACGGAATTGTAAATCTATTCTTAATATAAATAAAAATTTCAACATCAGGTTACAGGATTAAAGATGGCTAATATCACGGGTAAAGAGATCAAGACGAAGAATTTAAAAAGACAGACTTCCCAGCCGGAAAATTATTCGGGCAAGGTTGAACTACTATTGGTTTTGCTTTATCTCGGAGTTGATTTAATCCCACAATTAGGCTCAATTGAAGTTATGGGTCCCCAATGGCTTTATCTTTCAGGGCTGAATCTAGTCTCCATCAGCTATCTAACATTAAAGCATAGAACAGTCCTTAACAAACTGTATGATTTATTGTCAAAAAACGTAATAAATTTGCTTTACATTGCCGTATTTGTGTTGTGCGGCATTTCAATTCTTTTTGCATTGAATCCCACAGAGTCAATTGTTGTTTATAGCAGATTAATAATTACTTTATTCTCATTTTTTGTCATTTGCACATTGGTATATTGTTATCCAAAAAATGTAAATGCAATATTTCAGGTCGTCAATGTCTTTACATTATTTCAGTGTATATATTTTTTAAACTATTTTATTCAAAATATTGACTCTATTCCCATAGACACCCTGATCTTAAGTCTTTCCGGAAATTCTGGCAATAAGAATGTTCTTGCAGCAAGTTTTGTAATAAAAGCTCCTGTCATTATTTATTGCGTATTTCAATACTTTTCATGGTGGCGATTCGCTGTAAACATTATATCCTTAGTCTTGTTAGCAATTCTAATTTTTTTATTGAATGCCAGAGCAGCATATGTAGGTTTTTTTACACAAATTCTACTTTTCACAGTTTACCTTTTGTACAACAGAAAGCTTTATGGAAATAGAAAAACTGCGCTTAATTTTATAACTATAATTATTCCGATTTTAATTGGAATATCCATTTCACAATATCTCTATCTAAAAGGTGCTGAAAAAGTTAAGACTAGTACTTTTGGAACTATTGATGAACGTCTGGCAACCCTATCAAACCATAGTGAGTCTTCAATAAGTGCAAGGCTCTTTTTCTGGAATAATTCCCTTAAACAGATTAAAGAAAACCCTTTAACAGGCTGCGGATATGGCAATTGGAAAATCGAGTCGGTTAAGTATGAATATGGATTTTACAATGATTTCAACTATTCTAAGCACGTACACAATGACTTTCTGCAAATCACAGCTGAGTCTGGAATACCGGCAGGATTACTGTTTATTTCAATATTTTTGTTTGCTCTTATATTTACAGCCAAAGTTGTGTTTTCTAATTCAGACAGGGAAATTAAACTATTCAGTGTTATTTCCTTAATGGCTTTGGCGGGATATTTTACTGATGCAACTTTTAATTTTCCAGCTGAGCGTCCTGTAATGCAGGCTTATTTCGCTTTCTTTCTTGCACTAAATGTGATCCTGTATTTGAAGGCAGTACCTTCAGATGCCCCTAAACAACAAGGCTTAAATATTAAATTTATAACTTTAGCAAGTGTTATATTTCTGACAATTTCGTCAATATATGTGTCATGGGAGGTCTATAAATCCATGCGGGTTCAAACACTCACTCATTTTAATTTTGGGACAGCCCAGCCGGGTGTAACCTGGATGGATGTTAATCCAAAATTTCCGTCCATTCCCAATCTTGCCGAAAACAATATACCAATCAATGACATCAAAGCCTGGTATTTATTCCGCTCGCAGAAATATGATGAAGCCTTGTTCCTGTTAAATCAGGATAAAAATGCCAACCCATATTCCATGTCAAAAGAATGGCTGAAAGCTTCTATTTATACCTCAAGAGGAATGATTGACAGTGCACATTTTTATTCCAAAAAGGGCTTTTTTATCAGGCCCCGGAATCTTTCATTATTCAATATCATTTCAAGGACTAGTGTGCCATTAAATGATACAACAACTATACAAAAAGCATTCAAAGAATATAAAAAATACCGGGATGAACCTCATGCCTGGAAAATATATATGAGAAGTTTATTTGCGGTACATTATGACAGAACAGAATTACAGCAATTAGCAGATAGTTTGGTTAAAGTCTATCCTAACGATAGTGAAATACAACATACACGATTTTTTATACGGGCAGGGTTCGCAGGTATGAGGAGAGATTTTCCGGAGGCACTGGAAAATTTATTGGGAATAATGAAACTCAATCCTAACGATTACGAGAACATGGAAAACATCGGTATTACCTATTACTTTTTAAAGGATTATAATTCGGCCGCATCCTATTTCAAAAGAGTTGTTGATGCAAGAGTCTATCCAAATGGCAAATCAGAATTCTATCTTGGAAACTGTTTATTACAACTCGGAAGAAAGGAGGATGCCTGTAAATACCTTTATGTAGCCGCCAATAGGAATTATCAGGGTGCTGCAATCCTTTTCAATAAAAACAATTGCACCCTAAATACACAACAACTATAGCAATAAACTTTGGATTGATTAAATGAAAGCAATGCAAATTGTCTTTCTCCAATTCCGCACTATTGTTTTTTTACTTAATTTACCATCTCTATCAAACGGATCATAAAAAATGAATAAGAAAGTGTCACTTTGGCTTTTATTACTCACCATTTGGATCTTTTCCATCATTACCCTGATGTTTGGCTGGGCTGTTGGTTACATACATGAAGGCGGTTATCTGATTCAGGGGAATACACGCTCAGTTATCCTGGCTATTGCGAAGTTCCCGACACTGGTTGATGTCAGTATCAAGCAGATCTTTTCAAAACCACCATTGATCCTGACAGATCGTTATCCAAAAATTTCAGGACTTAAAACTGATGATAAAAATTTCACAGATAGTAATTTCCTCTTTCTTTCTGCATATGATAAAGATGCCGGACACTCCGGGTTTAAACTGATTCGGCTTAGTGATCAGAAAGTTTTGCATCGCTGGGTTCCCAACATCAATGAAATAATGAAAATCAGGGACAAGGGAAGACCCATTTCAGAGCATAGCAATGAAGGAAATATCGTTTTCTGGCATCCCTTGCCATCTACCGATGGTTCGGTAGTATTTAATACCGAAGATCGTGCCCTAATTAAAATTGATAAAAATTCGAAAATCCTTTGGAGCCTGGATGGTGTTTTTCATCACTCGCAGGAGAAGGACGCTGATGAGAATATTTGGGCTTCTTCAGTGATGGAAAAAAATTCCGACTACCTCAACCGCTTCTTTGATGATTATCGTGATGATGCTCTGGCACAGGTATCACCCGATGGAAAATTACTATACAAAAAATCGATTACCGATATTCTGCTTGAAAACGGCTACCGTGGACTACTTTTCGGTATTGGACCAATGGAGCGGGATCCACTGCATTTAAACGATATTCAACCTGCTTTGACCAGTACAGAATATTGGCAAAAAGGCGATTTGCTGGTCAGCATCAGGAATAAGAGTACCATATTCCTGTACAGACCTGCCACCAATAAAATATTATGGCTCAAAACCGGCCCATGGCTGAATCAGCATGATGTTAATTTTATTGATGATAGTCGGATCAGTATTTTTGGGAACAATATCATTCGTAATAAAAATTATGATTTCATAGACGGGCATAATGAGGTTTATATTTATGATTTCAAAAACAATGAAACATCAACCCCTTATGCTGCTTTTCTAAGTAAGGCAAAAGTGAAAACAATGACCGGAGGCAGATCCGAAATACTGCCTAACGGCGATGTCTTTATTGAAGAAACAGATTTTGGAAGGATTCTGAGAGGCAACAATACACAAACTATCTGGCAATATGTTGAACGGATAGATGAAAAATCAGCTGCAGTTTTGGGTTGGAGTAGAATTATTGCTGCGGCAGAGTTTAATAGTTTTAAATTTATAAAGAATTAATTTTAAATATGGCATTTCTAAGCTTCACTTTAGCCTATATCGGTCCCGGAATGGGCGGTGGTTTTATCGCCGCTGTTGTAGGTATTCTGATTTCCATTTTCCTCGCATTATTTGCGATTCTGTGGTATCCATTCAAAAAACTGATTGCAAAATTTAAAAAGAAAAAAGAGGAGTAATGGAGCTGATTGCGATCATTTATCTTTTCGTAGTTTTCCTGCTGATCGCCTGGGCAGCTGATACCATACCCTTTATCAAAACTGCCAGATCCATTTCAGGTCTCAGTCAATCTTCCATGCAAACAATACAATCTGAACAGATAGAGGATTCAGAGAAACAGAGGATCATACTCAGTAATTCCCTGGAAATAATGAAGCATTCAATGCTGATAATTTTGTACACTGCAGCACTCATTGGAATTTTACTCTTCTTTTTAAAAGCAAGTGAATTTATAACGTCACTGAATTTTGATTATCTAAGCAATTATCTAATTAGTCTGAGTGGTATCATTCTATCCATTGTAGCATTTCTGTCGTATTTTTTACTCAAGAAATTATATGTCAGATTCAGGATATAGCTTTTCATCGAGGCTTTTGCATCGCATTGCACTTCAGTCGAAAATTATTGCCGAAATATCCTTTGATATAGAGAATATAATTTTCAGCAAAAAGGGTCATGAATTTACACAAAATCCTGTTTTTATTTCCGGACTGGCCCGCTCAGGCACCACCATGCTGATGAGATACCTACATGAAACAGGTCAATTCAGATCCCTCACCTATCAGGATATGCCATTTGTTCTGATGCCAAATTTATGGAAGAAACTATCCTTGAGAAAGGATTCCGCCGAGCTCAAAGAAAGGGCGCATAAGGATGGTATATTGGTAAGCCTTGAAAGTCCGGAAGCCTTTGAAGAAGTATTCTGGCGCGTTTTCACCGGCGATCAATACATTTTTAAAGACCGGCTTAAAGTCCTGAAAACTAATACTGAGGTGCTGAATAAATTTCGGGATTTCGTTGGGAATTCACTTCTGAGTTCCGAAAAACCAAGTGAATTAAGGTATCTATCAAAAAACAATAATAATATCCTGCGATTAGCTTACCTAAAAAAATGTTTTCCTGAAGCCAGAATTGTTATTCCTTTTCGTGACCCCCTGCAGCATGCACTTTCTTTGTTAAATCAGCATACCCATTTCTCCGGCATTCAGCAAGAGGATAAATTTTCACTCGACTACATGAATTGGCTCGGGCATTTTGAATTCGGTTTGAACCAAAAGCCTTTCGACCTGAACAATAATGAAATCTTCAGGTCAATGGAAAATACCCCTAAATCAGAACTGGATTTCTGGTTATTGAGCTGGAAAAGCTATTATGGCTTTGCACTTGAAAACCCTGAGGAATCCAGCCTGTTCTTTTGTTACGAAGAGTTCTGTTTATCCCCATCAGATGTTTTAGAAAAACTGTTTCCATTATTAGGGATAAGTGCTAAAACTGAAGGGATAAAACCATTTAATCCCGCTGAGAAAAAGGTTTCAGGGTATAGCGAGGTGCTTCTAAGTGAATGTATTGATTTATATAAAAAACTTAATCTCAGGTTTAATTCATGGTATCAGGAAAAATAAAAATACAATAAAGATGGGCCTTCAAAAATTAACACTTCATGACAGAGAAAAGCTTTTGAATCAACGCTCATTGGTTCTTTGGTTTACCGGTCTTTCGGGGTCAGGCAAAACTACCTTATCGGATGCATTGGAAGAAGAATTGTTCAAAAGAGGGTTCAAGACTTATATTCTTGATGGTGATAAAATAAGAGACGGATTGTGTAAAGACCTTGGCTTTTCGGAAGAAGACCGTACTGAAAATATTCGCAGAGTTGGTGAAGTTGCAAATCTGATGCTTGATTCGGGCCTTATTGTTCTTTCAGCATTTATCTCTCCTTTTGCCAAAGACCGGGAAGTGGTCAGAGAAACAATTGGAGCTGAGAAGCTGGTCAGAATTTTCGTGGATTGTCCACTTGAAGTTTGCGAAAAACGCGATGTGAAAGGACTATATAAAAGAGCCCGTTCCGGAGAAATAAAAAAATTTACCGGGATAAGTTCTCCCTTCGAAATTCCTGAAGAATCTGAACTTGTTTTAAAAACTGCAGAACACAGCATTCAAGAACTCATCGGCACGGTTCTTGAATTTATTCTACCAAAAATTAAAATTGTTTCTGAATAAAATAATTTGCAAAATAGTTCCGAACCGGGCCTGATTTATCCAAAAACCAGTCTGTATTTATCGAAAAATATTTAATTAAAACGACTAAAAACCGACTATTTTTGGAGATCATCAATTCAGATCGTATCTGACAGAAATTCATGGTAAAGCCAGAAGAAAGAGAAAAAATTCTATTTTCATTTAACGACACCCGTGTTGATTACTCTGGTCCGAAAAACTATTGCGAACTCTTCCATCTGGCTGTAAATGCATATCCAAAACAAACTGCGGTTGTCTATCAAAACAAAAGTCTGACCTATTCTGAACTTAATAACCTTACTAATCAAATCGCGAATTATTTGATTTCAAAAGGAGTCAAAAAAGACGATTTAATCGGAATCTGCCTGGATAGATCTATAGAGATGATCAGCGGAATACTCGGCATTCTGAAAGCCGGTGCTGCATACCTTCCAATTGACCCCGAATATCCTGCTGAACGAATTAATTTCATGCTGGAAGATTCAGATCTTAAAATAATTCTGACTGATCAAAGAACGAGTAATAACTCCGAAATAATCAATAAACCCGGTTTGGAGGTCATCGTACTCGATTCTGATCAGGGTTTGAAAGACACTACCTCTGCGGTTCCGGAGACAAAGATCGACCCTGAGGACCTTGCTTATGTAATATATACTTCCGGTTCAACCGGTCGGCCAAAGGGGGTAATGAATGAACACAGGGGCTTGGTTAACCGCTTGAACTGGACCCAGAGCTTTTTTAATCTGGGACAGGATGATGTTGTTCTGCAAAAAACTACCTTTTGCTTTGACGTATCAGTATGGGAATTGCTATGGCCACTAATGGTTGGTGCGAAACTTGTTTTGGCAAGACCTGGCGGACAAAAAGACAGTCAATACCTGGAAGAATTAATCGATAAAGAACAGGTTAGCACAATCCATTTTGTACCCTCCATGCTCGAAATTTTCCTCCTTGGTATAAGGGAAGGGAGCTGTAAAAATCTAAGGAGGGTATTGTGTTCAGGTGAGGAGCTTTTTCCACACCAACTGGCCCTTTTTGGGGAAAAATTGGGACATGTGGGATTATTTAATTTATATGGCCCGACTGAAGCTGCAATTGATGTGACTTGCTGGCCAGCTCCCCTTAATGCAAAAAAAGTTTATATCGGTAAACCAGTCGCGAATACCAGCATCTATATTCTCGATCAAGACCAGGAGCCATGTGCAATAGGAGAAGAAGGCGAATTATTTATCGGAGGTGTGCAAGTAGCCCGGGGATATTTGAACCGGCCGGAGCTGAATGAAAGCCGTTTTCTAAAAAACCCTTTTGCCATCAATGAAAATACCCGCCTGTATCGCAGTGGCGACCTCGCCCGATGGCTTGAAGATGGGACCATTGAATATCTCGGGCGTGCAGATGAGCAGGTAAAGATTCGTGGATTTAGAATAGAACCCGGTGAGATAGAAAATGTTATTCTGGAGTTTGGCGGAATAAGACAATGCCTCGTACATGTTAAGGGAAATGAAAATCCTAATTCTGAAAAGAAACTTATCGCTTACATCGTTGGTTCGGAAGGGAAGTACAATAAAGAAAAATTAGCGGAACACCTCAGATCCAGATTACCGGAGTATATGATTCCTTCTCTTTTCATGGATATTCCTGAACTGCCATTAAGCAGCAATGGAAAGGTCGATAGAAAAGCCCTGCCTGTGCCCGGGATGGAACGCCCTGATCTACAAGTACTTTACAAAGCACCAATTTCAGAAATCGAAAAATTGCTCGCAAAACTCTGGGCTTCTGTTCTGAGTCTAAATAAAGTTGGAGTAAATGATAATTTCTTTGAACTTGGTGGGAATTCACTGCTCGCACTTCGTTTTGTTGCCATGCTAAAACAGCAGCATCAACTCAATCTTCCGGTCACACGACTCTATCAGGATCCATATATCAGTAAGCTTGCTTTATTTCTTGGCGGTAAAACAATTACGCAAAGAACGGACAGGAATAAGAATCGAGCTTCAGGCACAGATATCGCAGTAATAGGAATGTCAGGTCGTTTCCCTGGGGCTTCCGGTATTGAAGAACTCTGGGATGTTTTACAGTCTGGTAAAGAAACTACCAGTTTTTTTAGCGATGAAGAGCTTGACTCAACAATCCCTCCCGCATTAAGTAAAAACCCCGATTATGTTAAAGCCCGTGGGGTATTGGAGCAGGCGGAGTATTTTGATGCTCCTTTCTTTGGGATGAACAGCAGAATGGCAGAACTCATGGATCCGCAGCAGCGGATATTTTTGGAAATTGCCTGGGAAGTGCTTGAAAGTACCGGTCATCTACCGGAAAGATATGATGGAAAAGTTGGTGTGTTTGCAGGGAGCGGCACAAATACTTATTATCTCAACAATGTACATACCCGTCCTGATCTGATTGCCGCCGCCGGGGCATTCCAGGTTTCTACGCTCAATGAAAAAGATTACATCGCGATGCGGACCGCTTTTGAGCTTGATCTCAAAGGACCGGCAGTCAGTGTGTATTCTGCCTGCTCAACTTCATTGCTCGCAATCGCTCAGGCAGTTGAAAGTCTGAGAAAAGGGCAATGTGATGTAGCTCTTGCTGGTGGGAGTTCTGTAACTGCTCCAATTCGAAGCGGACATTTATATGAGGAAGGTGCCATCCTGAGCAAAGATGGTCATTGCCGGCCATTCGATACCAATGCCAGCGGCACTGTTTTCAGCGATGGTGCAGGTGTGGTTCTGTTAAAGAACCGTGAAGATGCCGAACGTGATGGAGATACGATCTATGCGATCATTAAAGGTGTCGGATTAAATAACGATGGCGCGATGAAAGCCAGTTTTACAGCACCTAATGCCGGAGGACAGGCTGATACGATCAGTATGGCGATTGCCGACGCAGGTATAGATGCTTCTTCCATTAGCTATGTTGAGACCCATGGTACTGCAACTCCGCTAGGTGATCCGATAGAAATAGAAGGACTAAAAATGGCTTTCGGTTCACAAGAAGAAAAGCAATTCTGTGCCCTTGGATCGATAAAAAGTAATATGGGACATCTGACTCAGGCAGCTGGAGTTGCAGGTTTCATCAAAACCACATTGGCTCTGCATCACAAACAGATCCCTCCTTCTCTTTTCTTCGAACAGCCAAACCCCGGAATCGATTTTGAAAACAGTCCTTTTTATGTCAATGCTGAACTCAGCCCCTGGGAGAGCACTAAAAAAAGAAGAGCAGGGATCAGTTCTTTTGGTGTTGGTGGAACCAATGTTCATGTTATTCTTGAAGAGGCGGAGCAAAAAGGACAAAAAACTGAAACTTCTTACAAAGCACAATTGATATGCTGGTCTGCGAATTCCGAAGATAGCCTGAACCAATATGCATCCAGGCTCAGTGATTACCTGAAATGGAATCCTCAAACTGAGCTCAGTGATATAGCCTGGACACTGCAATCTACCCGTCGGGATTTTGCACAAAGGAGATTTATTATTGCAGGTAGCACCGCTGATCTTGCTCAAAAATTAAGCAAAGACCTGAACAAGGTATCCGATACCAAAATCTTAAAGGAAAGTGCGACAGAACTTGCATTTATTTTCCCCGGACAAGGTTCACAATACCTAAATATGGGTGTAGAACTTTACAATCAGGAAAAGATTTTCAGAGATGCGGTGGATGAATGTGCCAGTCTGCTATTGCCCTGGTTTAAAGAGGATATCAGAACTATTTTATATACTGAACCGGCAGAGGCTGAGAAAATTCATAATACACGATACACACAACCGGCCTTATTTGTCACTGAATATGCGATGGCAAAGCTATGGATGAGCTGGGGAATCCGCCCGGCGGCTTTATGTGGTCATAGTATCGGCGAATTTGCAGCAGCCCACCTTGCAGGAATTTTCAGTCTGGAGGATGCACTGAAACTCGTTTCAGAACGTGCGCGTCTCGCCAGCGAATTAGAAGGTGGCAGTATGCTGGCCGTAAAAGCCTTGCCCGAAGAAATTGAGAAACAATTAACTGGGAATTTATCCATTGCCGCTTATAATAGTCCTGATTTGAGTGTGGTATCAGGACCATCAAATCAGATTGAGATATTTTCTGCAGAACTGCAGGTAAAAAGTATCCCGAACGTCCTGATTAAAACAAGTCATGCTTTCCATTCATCCATGATGGACGGAATGAAAGAAAATTACAGCAAGGTAGTGCATTCCGTGACCCTGAATCCGCCAAGAATCCCATTAGTTTCTTCAGTTACCGGAAAGTGGATGACTGAGGCCGAAGCCTGTAGTGCCAGCTACTGGATCAATCAGATCCGCTTGCCGGTACGATTTACCGACGCAATCAGCACGCTATGGGAAGAACCAACACGCTTATTGCTGGAGGTTGGTCCGGGGAATGCAGCTACTACCTTTGCAAAACAGCAGTCGAGGGGAACTGCACTCAACGCTATTTCGGGTTTTGAAGTAAAAGGGGATTCAGAGTATGTTTCAGTTCTTCGCTCTCTTGGTAAACTCTGGCAAAATGGAATTATTCCTGATTGGTTAAACTTATATGAAGGAAATCCCCATATTATTAAGCTGCCAAATTATGCTTTTGACCGCAAGCGATGCTGGGTTGAACCGGGGCAAACCCATTATTCAACTATTCAAACCGACGCTTTAAATAAAAATTCACAGAGCAGTCAGATAGAAAATATAAATCTCAGCAGGAAAGAAGTTCTGATCCAAAAAATAAGCCGCATCCTCGAAAATGCATCAGGCATAGAAATGAAGGATGTTGACCCGAATCTTAATTTTATAGAAATCGGTCTTGATTCCTTACTTCTGACCCAGGTCGCGATCACACTCAAACGGGAATTTTCCCTGCCAATCAGTTTTCGCCAGCTGAATGAAGATTTGAATACCCTGAACTTATTAGCAGATTTTCTGGAAGCGGGACTTCCTGCGGATTCCTTTGAAAATGCTGCTGTTCCTGAAACCGGTCCGGAGAGCGAGATAAACCGGCAGATTACAGAGCTGAACAGGAAACTGGATCATATCCGCTTTGGTAATCTAAGCCCTTCAGAACTGAGTCCTGAAGAAGAAAAAGAAATTAAAAAGCCATTTGGTGCCAGTCCAAGAATTGAGAAGCAAAGTCTGGAATTAAATCCGGTTCAAACCAAATTCTTAAATGATTTGATTGAACGCTATAACCGGAAAACCCGGGGCAGCAAAGAGTATACTCAGAAACACAGAGCCTATATGGCTGATCCCAGGGTAGTTTCCGGATTCAGGCCGCTTACTAAAGAAATCATTTACCCGATTGTAGTCAAAAAATCGAAAGGCAGCAGGATATGGGATCTGGACGATAATGAATACATCGATGCATTGAATGGATTTGGTTCAAACATGCTTGGTTTCCAACCCGATTCAGTTTTCAATGCGATCAAGGATCAGATGGACAAAGGCTATGAGATCGGTCCGCAGCATGAACTTGCCGGAGAGGTCTGCAAACTTATCTGCGAATTCACCAATTCCGACCGTGCAGCACTTTGCAGTACCGGTTCTGAAGCGGTTTTAGGCACGATGAGAATTGCGCGTACCGTAAGTGGCCGTTCGCTCATTGTTGCCTTCTCAGGATCTTATCACGGAGTTTTTGATGAGGTTATTGTTAGGGGGACAAAAACCTTCCGCTCCATACCCGCAGCAGCAGGCATCATGCCGGAGGCTGTACAAAACATGCTCATTCTTGATTATGGGACAGAAGAAAGCCTTAAAATTATTCAGGAAAGAGCTCATGAGCTTGCTGCAGTTCTGGTTGAACCTGTTCAAAGCAGGCGCCCTGATTTTCACCCGATAGATTTTTTAAAGAAAGTCAGAGAGATTACAGCGCTTAGTGGAACAGTTTTGATTTTTGATGAGGTAATCACCGGGTTCAGGATGCACCCGGGTGGTGCCCAGGCGCTTTTTGGCATCAAACCCGATATTTCATCTTATGGTAAAGTAATCGGCGGCGGGCTGCCAATTGGAGCGATAGCAGGTAAAAAACAATATATGGATGCGCTGGATGGCGGATCATGGCAATATGGAGATCAATCTGTACCGGAAGCCGGAGTAACCTATTTCGCAGGTACTTTCGTCAGACATCCGCTGGCCCTGGCAGCTGCAAAATCTTCATTGGAATACTTCAAATTAAGGGGACCCTCCCTGCAGGAGGAATTAAGTCAAAAGGCTGCTGGATTGATGAGCAAATTAAATTCGATTTGTAAGCAATTAAAAGTTCCAATCTCAGTGGTTGGTTTTGGATCCATGTGGAAAATCCGATTTGATGAAGAAATTCCTTATAGCGAACTGCTCTTCACACTGATGCGTGAAAAAGGCATACATATTTGGGATGGATTCCCTTGTTTTATGACAGAAAGCCATACCGGAGCTGAAATTGACTCTATTATTGAAGCCTTTGATGAGAGTTTGGAACTGCTGATTGCTGCCGGTTTT
>CAYHGN010000102.1:0-14185 GCA_964356005.1 uncultured Sphingobacterium sp. | reverse complement strand
CCAGCTAAAGCTGGAGCCTATTGAGCGACTGTATTGGTGTAATGATTGAACAAAAAATACTGAGTATTGGGATAGCCGTATCGCTGAATAGCCCGGTGCTTTAGCTCCGGGGAAGGAACCGGTTTTAAGATCGGGCTTCAGCCCAAAACTTTATCCGTCAATTTATACATGACATAACACTAGTTCTTTCGAATTGTATATGCATTGCAAAATTCCTAACTTTGTTAAAAGTTTAAAGCAGTGAAAGTATCCTTAAAAAGAGTAAATGACGCAGTTCATTTCGAAGCATCAGCCCCTTCCTCATCAGTAAAAGTACATATTGACGGTTCTCCGGATATTGGTGGTCAGGCTCTGGGCGTACGGCCTATGGAAATGGTGCTGATGGCATTAGCTTCCTGTAGTTCATTGGATCTGGTCAGTATTCTTAAAAAGCAAAAACAGGTAATCAATGATTTTTCGGTTGATGTTGAAGCAGAGCGAAGAGAACAGATCCCAAATCTCTTTACAAAGATTCATTTATTGTTCCACCTCAAAGGAGATATCGATCCTGCTAAAGCTGATAGAGCCGCTGAGCTTGCGGTAAAAAAATACTGTTCTGTTCATGATATGCTGGTGGCCGGGGGAGTAGAGATAAGTTATTCTCTGGAAATCAACAATTAGCAAATTAGCAAATTAGGGAATTAGCAAATTGATTTGTCGATGAGTTAATTTGTCGATTTGTCAATGCAAATTTGAGTTAAAGAATAGATTTCTTCTTATCTCAATTCTTAATTCTCCACTCTCAACTCTCCACTCTCAACTCTCAATTATCTTATGACGTTTAAATTACATGTTTAAACATCTATTATTTTATCTTTGCTGGATAACTAGAAAAAACTAAAAAAATAAAATATGGAAGCAGCAGTAAAAACAAATTGGATTATCGATCCAACGCACTCTGAGGTGCATTTCAAGGTAAAACATCTTGTAATTTCAACAGTTTCAGGTACATTTAAATCATTTGAAGGCAATATGGAATCAGAAAATGAGGATTTTCAGGATGCAGCTATTGAGTTTACTTTAGATGTAGAGAGTATAGATACCAATCAGGAGCAGCGTGATGGTCACCTTAAGTCAGCTGATTTCTTTGATGCAGCGCAATTTCCAAAAATTTCATTCAAATCAACTTCATTCAAAAAAGTGGGCGATGATTTTGAATTATTGGGCGATCTGACTTTAAAGAATGTAAGTAAACCAGTAAAATTAAATGTAGAATATGGTGGCCGAGCTACTGATTTCTATGGTAATGATAAAGCAGGTTTTGAGGTTTCGGGTAAAATTAGCCGTAGAGAATATGGATTAACCTGGGATGGTATTACAGAAGCTGGAGCGATTGTTGTTGGAGATGAAATTAAGCTTCAGATTAACGTACAATTTGCAAAACAAGCTTAATTAGAATTAAGAGTAGAGAATGGAAATGAAATTAATTTTCAAATTCCATTTTCTACTCTCAATCGGTTATATTCAAATCCTTTCCAAATAATCCATATTATACTTCATACTTTCTATAGGATTCTTTGCATACTCTTCCTGCTCAATAAAAAGATATTTTAAGCCCGATTCTCCCTGATGCTGCAGGATCTTTGCGATATCCAATCCCCCTTTACCAAATTCTGTACTTTCTTTTTTCTGAAGATTCATGTCTTTCAGATGCCATAACGGGAAGCGGCCCTTATATCTCTTAAAATAGTCAAAAGGATCATTTCCGCTAGCAATTACCCATCCCAGATCGAGTTCCATGTGCACCAGTTTCGGATCTGTATTATCCAAAAGCAAATCAAAGAGAACCTGCCCGTCGACTTTTTCAAACTCATAGTCATGATTATGGTATCCAAATTTCAGGCCTGTTTTGCGGCATTCCTCCCCATTACGGTTAAACATGTCCGCTACTCTCCTGTAATTATCGATTGTTTGTCCTGAGCTTGGCATACTTGAACAAATAATATATTCCTGCCCTGATTCAGCAGCTTCTTCCATGGTTTGCTTCCACTTCCCATCTACAGCAACGTGTCCGCTGCGCAGAGTCATTCCCAGATCTTTACAGGCTTGTTTCATTTCCTTTGCGCTTAGGCCATAATAATTGCCTTTAGCGCTTCTGGCAGATTCTATCTGTTTAATCCCCAGATCGGCAAGTTTTTTTAACGTGCCGCGTGCATCCGCAAGCATTTCAGTACGAACAGTATATAATTGTATCCCCGGGTTTTTAATTTTTGCCCTGGCTGAAACAAAAGAAGGAAGGATCATTGATCCGATTGCTACCGTTCCGGAGGTTTTTAAGAAATTACGGCGTGTTTTCATAGGATGGATTTTTCGGAATTCAAATTAGGAAATTTGATGGTGATTTTGTAAATTTTTATTGCTTAATCTTTTATAACTTAAGCTACTTTAAACCGCTTCATGCATCTCAATCTACTTAAGCCTAAACAATCCATTAACAAAGCCTATCTGAAAGAAAAGATAAGTCGCTCTGCTATCGACCTGTTTAAAAAGAACTTTTCAGTTTTTCTGGAACATACTAATTCAAACAAAGGCGATGAGGAGCACTTGAAATCACAGGTGATGTTTTTCCTGCGGGATACCTGGTTTAAGGATACACATCACATTAACCCGATTGGGAAGAACGATCTGGTTATCCATAACGGCAAATCAACAAGCGATACGACCGGTGTAATTGTTGAGGTTAAGAGCATTACCAATAAAACCGAAATGCTTACTGCCGATAAGCCAAATGCCAAAGCCCTGCATGAACTGGTCCTGTATTACATGCGTGAACGTATTGACCACAATAATAATGAGATCAAATACCTGGTTGCAACGAATATTGACGACTGGTATCTCTTTGATGCCAACGAGTTTGATAAAAAGATATTCCGCAACACCGCTATTAAAAAGCTGTATGAATTAAAGAAAACCGATAATAAGGATAATCCTTTCTTTTACGAGGAACTGCGTAAGCTGCTTAACGGGCAGGAAGATATGGTGCTGGAAGCCACACACTTTCAGATCCGTGAGTTTGAAACAGTAGTTTCAAATGCAGATATGAAGGATGATAATAAGCTCATAGCAATTTACAAGCTGCTTTCCCCGGCCCATTTGTTAAAGCTCTCCTTTGCAAACGACAGCAATTCCCTTCAGCCTAAATTTTATTCTGAACTGCTGCATCTCATTGGCTTAGCCGAAGTTAAAGAGGGCAGCAAAAAACTCATTCAGCGTAAAAAGGAGGGATCAAGAGACCCCGGTTCCTTACTGGAAAACACCATAATTCAGCTTGAAAGCCATGATAAACTTTCCCGGCTGGATAAACCTTCTCAATACGGTGAGACCAAAGAAGAGCGACTTTATGCCGTTGCGCTTGAGCTGGTGATCACCTGGGTAAACCGTATCCTGTTTCTTAAACTGCTGGAAGCCCAGTTGCTCAGTTATCATAAAGGCGACAGAGCCTATACTTTTTTAAACCGGGAAAAGATCAAGGACTTTGATGATCTCGATAAACTTTTCTTCCGGGTATTGGCCAAACTGCCGGAAGAGAGGAGCGATGACATACAGAAATTATTTGGCAGAGTGCCTTATCTCAACTCCTCATTATTTGAGCCGACAGAACTGGAACATCAAACCCTGTTCATTAACGGGCTGGAAGATTTTGTTCAGCTTCCTTTGATCAGCTCCACGGTATGGAAGGATAGCAATGGCAAATCCCTGAAAGGCTCCCTGATTACCCTGGATTATCTATTCGGTTTTCTGGATGCATACGATTTCAGCAGCGAAGGCGCTGAAGACATACAGGAAGATAATAAAACACTGATCAATGCATCAGTGCTCGGACTGATATTTGAAAAGATCAATGGATATAAAGACGGTTCTTTCTTTACGCCCGGCTTTATTACCATGTACATGTGCCGCGAAACGATCCGAAGGGCAGTGGTGCAGAAATTTAATGATGCCAATGGATGGGATTGCAAGGAACTGAACGACCTGTACGATAAGATCGACGATAGTAAGGAAGCTAATGCGATCATTAACAGTTTGAAAATTTGCGACCCTGCCGTAGGTTCCGGGCATTTCCTGGTTTCGGCATTAAACGAGATCATTGCCATTAAAGCTGACCTCAACATATTATCAGATCGGGAAGGGAGACGTTTAAAAGAATACAGGGTAGAGGTGGTGAATGATGAGCTGGTGATTACAGATGAAGAAGGCAACCCGTTTTCTTATAACCCGAACAGCAAAGAAAGCCAGCGTGTTCAGGAAGCCCTGTTCCATGAAAAGCAAAGTATTATTGAAAATTGTCTGTTCGGAGTTGACATTAACCCTAACTCCGTAAAAATATGCCGCTTAAGATTGTGGATAGAGTTGCTGAAGAATGCGTATTACAAGCCTCACCCAACCCTCTCCCAAGTAGAAGGCTTTGGTGCAGGCGCTCCCCTCTCCTTTGCCCGCCCGAGCCGGTACGGACGGGGAGATGGGCCGGTCCAAAAGGACTCCTTTGGAGGGGTGAGGCACCTTGAAACCCTCCCCAACATCGATATCAATATCAAAACCGGTAATTCCCTCATCAGCCGTTTCGCCCTGGATGCGGATCTTAAAAAGGCCCTGAAGAAAAGCAAATTCGGACCTGGTGGAATAGACAGCTACCGCTTTGCGGTGAAGACCTACCAGAACGCCCGGAATAAGGAAGAGAAACGGGAGATGGAGCAATTAATACAGGCTATTAAAAGTGATTTCCGGACAGAAATTTCTAATTACGACCCGCGGAAGATCCGCCGTGCAAAGCTTTTGGCAGACCATTATCTTCTGACAGGTAAAGATAAGGGCGGCTTTGGGATGATGCTTTTTGAAGATGCGGCGAATTTTTCGAGTAAAAACGGAAAACTAATAAAAGAAAGAGCTGAAAAATTATTGAATGAGGTAGCAAAGATAGATGCCAGCCTAGAAGAGGATGAGAAAAATATAATTTATGAAAACGCATTTGAATGGCGCTTTGAGTTTCCTCAGGTGCTGAATAATGAGGGTGATTTTGTGGGCTTTGATGTGGTGATTGGGAATCCGCCGTATGGAATTAAATTTATAAGTTCGGAATTGGATTTTTTTAAAACTCATTTTCAGTCCTTTGAATATCAAGCTAATAGTTATGTTTTGTTCTTTGAAAGAGGTCTCAAGATATTAAGAAAAAATGGACTGTTAGACTACATAACTCCCGCAACGTTCACATATCAAAATTATTTTAAGAAAATTAGAAACATCTTCAAATCAAATCAAATTTTAAGGATTCGAAAGTATCTGTACGAAGTTTTTGCAGATGCAGATATTGGTGATTCGGTTTCAATTTTGGTTAAAAAGGCACATTCGGTCACAGCTAAAAGTTTTGATCTGCAATTTTCTGATTTCAAAAACGAAATATTTAAATCAGTAGAATTGACTGATTTCTTTTTAAGTGACGATGTTTTCAATTTAAATGACACTGATCTAAACCCAACTAAATTTTATAACCAATCTGCAAAGCTTGGCGATATCGCAACCATTATTGTGGGTATAAAGCCTTATCAGGTTGGTAAAGGGAAACCTAAACAAACCAGGGAAGTAGTTACAGATAAGATTTATACAAGCAGTCATTTGGTTGATGAAACATATAAGTTGTGTGTTATTGGTAAAGATTTTCATCGATATGGATTTATTAGAAAACCTTCCATGTATTTAAAATATGGAGATTGGTTAGCTGAGTCCCGGGATTCCGCACCCTTTTTTGAAGATAAGATTATTTTAAGACAAACTTCTGATTCATTAATTGGGCATTTAGACTTCACAAAGTCTTTAAATCTCAATAATGTCTATAATATTGGGAGAATAAAAGGGGATTACAATATAAAATACATCTTAGGATTGCTAAATAGCAGGCTTATGAATTATTTATATCAGAATATTTCGCAAGAAAAGGGACGCTTATTTGCTGAAGTTAAAAAGGTTTATTTAGAGAAATTACCTATATATATTGCAAATCCATCACAGCAACATGAAATTTCAACCCTGATTGATAAAATTTTGAAAGCAAGAGAATCAGGTGAGACTGAATATGCTAAGAATACTGAAAATGAAATAGACCAACTTGTTTACCAGCTTTATGGCTTAACAGAGGAGGAGATAAAGATTGTGGAGGGAGATTGTGATGGAAATAGATGAGATGTATGATCTTCAAGAAAAATTAGCAGGCCATTTTAGTAAAACGTCAAATCTTGATATTACTAGACCAGACATTTTCAATGCTTTATTTATTGTGTATGAAGAAATAGAGGGTCTGGAATGGGGTGGTGACGTTTGGGATTTAAAATTTAATCTAAAAGATGCTATAGCAGCTTTATCAAGATTCAATTTTGATACTTTAAAAAATCCAATTTATACTGATGACATCATTCCTAAGCATTGTCTATTTATGGAGAAAAAAGTCCGGATTAAAAATTCTGGACGAATTTGGGTTATTCATAAAAATGATGCTGATCCTTTTCCCTCAAACCCCCATGCTCATGAATTGAGCGAGAATATCAAATTAGATTTAACTAACGGAAAACTTTATAGGAAGAAAAAACACTTAGATTCTATTTCAAAAAATGAGTTGTTAAATATTCGACATAAATTCACACAAGTATATAAAGGGAAAATCCCTGAACTTGCAATAGACATCATATAATAAATCCACCTCTGGCGCAAGTTTAAGGGTTGGTTCAAGCGCAGGATTAACTTGTGCCTCTTCTCTAACCAAAGACTATATAATTAGCCTTCCAAAGCAAACACTTCCAAAATTCATTTGCATATACTAATATTTTTAGTATTTTTATATTTCTTAGTGATAATTTGAAAAGGCAGAATTTATACATATTTAAATTGAAATGAAGAAGGATCACATAGCCCAATTATTTAAGCAGTTTGAAAATATCTGTAATCTATTTAAGGGTATTGAATGCTGGAGTGCAAGAGAGCTACAGTTATTGCTTGGCTATTCGAAATGGGATAATTTCTTAAATTAATTGACAAGGCGAAAGTAGCAGCAGAAAGTGCGGAAATACAGGTGTCTGATCATTTTGCCGATATCGGGAAAATGATCGATTTGGCTAAAGGTGCAAAAAGGGAAATTGATGATCTGGCTCTTACAAGATATGCCTGCTACCTGATAGCACAAAACGGTGATTCTTCAAAACCAGAAATTGCTTTTGCTCAAACTTATTTTGCGGTTCAAACCCGTAAACAGGAAATTATAGAACAGCGACTGCTTGATGTTGCCAGAGTATCGGCAAGAGAAAAACTAAGCAAATCAGAAAAGAAATTATCAGGTATAATTTATGAAAGGGGAGTGGACGAGAGAGGATTTGCACTTATTCGGTCTCAGGGTGACAAAGCATTGTTCGGCGGTTTTTCTACCCAAGATATGAAACGCAAACTGACAATCCCCGGCAGCAGGCCTTTAGCAGATTTTTTACCAACACTAACCATTAAAGCAAAGGATTTTGCAACTGAACTAACAAGTCATAATGTGTTAGAAAAAGATTTAAAAGGTGAGCCCTCTATTTCAAATGAACACATAGAGAATAATAAAGCTGTAAGAAAAATGCTCTTGGAAAGAGGTGTAAAGCCGGAAGCATTGCCGCCTTCGGAGGATGTGAAAAAGCTGCAGCGTAAACTGAACAGCGACGTCAGGCAAATTGAAAACGAAGCAAAAACAAAAAGAAGTGAATGAACACTCCCGTCATCCATTTAACCGAACAGGAAGCCGCCCTTATTTTTGGCAGTCCGGATGACTGGGATCCTGTACCGATTTTAAATTACTGGTGTACTAAGTTTGATGATGAAAACCTGGAAATCCTGGATCAGGAGTTAAAGCTACTGCTGCTGGTATGTAAAACTTATATGAGGTATCAATCAAAGGATGTAAAGTATCTGGTAATGGGCCTTGTCAGGCGTTATCTTAAAGTTATATATTCAAATAATAAAAAAACTCTCCCGCTTGAAAATCTTAAGTTCTTAGAGATAGTGATCTTCCGCTTTCGGAATTTTAAAAACTTATCAAAGTTTAAAAAGTATTTTCTTGATGAGGAATTTCTGGATAAGATCAGATATGGCCTCTTTAAAAATGGAGTCTATCCTGATTATCAGGGTAATTTGTTTAATTGAAAAGTCACGCAAGGCATGCAATCTTCTAACAATGGCTTTTGTTTCAATAATGGAAAGAGTTTTCAAATGAGGAATTAAATCAGGCGATAGAGAGTCTATCCCTTCATAACACTCCAGAAGAATGGACTCATTTAAATCTGGTAATCTAAAATATTTTTTTACTTCTTCAAAAACTCCAGATTCCAGATTTTTTCAGCCTTTCTACCGATCAGCCAGAAAGAAAGTGCCATGATTGCAAAGAATATGGTTTTATCGGTAATATCCCACAGGTATTCGAAATAGCGGCTATAAAGGTTGATTAACAGGAAGCTGATTCCAAATTCGCGTGCGATGTGATCCCTGAAGCGAATTCCGTAAATGGTAAAGCCAATGGAAAATAACAGTGAAATTATACCCCAGTAAAAAAGTTCAATCTGTTTTATCTGCAGCCAGTCCTCCAGACTTCCGAAGTTTCCAAAAATAGATAGTAGCCATAAGGAAACAAACAGATAAAGGAGTCCGATGATATAGGTTAGTTCCCTGAATAAATTCAAAATACTAAATCGAAGCATCAGGAAGCTGAATAGCACCAGTGAAATTCCAAACAATACAAAGCGCAGAGGGTAGTTCATTCCAAGAAAATAGAAACTCCAATCGATTTGATATCCTGTTTCAGTACCAAACCAGCTCCCCAAAGAAACAAGGGCGAATGCCCATATCAGACCTGAACTGAACTTCCAGGCCAGAGCAGCATAAACGAGCACAGATAAAAGAAATAATATTGAGAAGTGTCCTTTTCCATTGTCAAAGGTTTTTCCGAGGAAAGCAATGGAACTGGCTGTTAGTAGAATACCAAAAAAGATGATGGATTCATTGCTGAAAACGCGCTCCGGATATTTCTTTTTTCGCTTATTGCCTTCAAGAAATAGTAAGGAAGCCAGGATAGCAGAAACGATGCTGATTATAATATCCGGTGTATCGTAAAGTTTCTCCAGCCATTTGAGCACTGCATCATCAATAATCAATGAGGCAATTGCAACCATACCACTGGCAAGAGCAATCCAAAAGGAATATTGAGAAAGTCGGCGCCAATCAAATCCTTTTACCTCATAAGAAGATTGTAATTTTTCAGAGGTTTCCTTGTCGACCAAACCCCCGGCCTCCCAGGTACGTATGGTCTTTCCAAGAAATTCAGCTTCCTGTTTGTCAAGATTTAATTTTGCCAATATGCTTTTTTTGACAAGATAAATTTTTATTCTGGTCGCAGAAGTATTTTTCGGGCTGCTTTTTCGTCCTTAGTCAGTTGTTCTTTGAGATCTTCCAGTGAATTGAATTTTTCATCTCCACGCAGGTAATGCAAAAAATTAATACGAATTGTTTGTCCGTAGATATCCTCATCGAAATCGAAGATATTCACTTCAATATTGCGACTCATTCCATTAATGGTTGGCCTGTGACCGATATAGGCCATACCTTTTGCTGTTTTTTGACTTGCTTCTTCAGCACTGAATTCAATACTAACTGCATAAATACCATCCGAAGGAATAAGTTTGTAACTTTCTTCAATAAATAGATTTGCAGTTGGAAACCCAAGTACACGACCCAACTGATCGCCTTTGATCACCTTCCCGCTTAGTTCAAAGGCATAACCAAGAAAATCATTTGCAGTTTTAGCATCACCGCTTAAAATAGCATTCCTGATTTTGGTGGAACTTACTGCAACATCATTGATATCCTGTTCAGGGATTTCTTCAACATCGAACCCGAAGTCAGAAGCAAAGGATTGAAGTTCATTCAGGCCTCCATTGCGATCCTTCCCAAAACGATGGTCATAGCCAATTATAATATGGCGGGTACCGATCTTCTCAACAAGTATTTCTTTGATATATTCCTGAGGTGTCAGGTTTGAAAAATCCCTTGTAAAGGGGGTGATGATCAGATGGTCGATTCCCATTGTGGCAAGCTTTTCAGCTTTTTCATCCATTGTACTGATCAGCTTAATATTCAGATCATCAGGATGAAGGATCATACGTGGATGTGGAAAAAAGGTTAAAATAACAGTTTCACCTTCAATCTTCTTTGCAAGTTCCTGTAAACGACTGATGATCTTCTGATGTCCGATATGCACCCCATCAAAAGTGCCGATAGTTACTACGGCATTATGGATTTGTTTGAATTCGTCAATGTGATTGTAAATCTTCATTTTTTGAGAGAGATGGCAAAACTAAGAATAATTATTATTTTAACTTAGCCTGTTCTTTAAGCTGCCTGATGTGATTAACCAACTCCATTACTTCAAAAGCATTCTCGACATCATAATCACCGCTTTTAGTACGGCGAAGTGATTTTAAATGGGCAGCATTTTGGAGGGATCTTCCAAAATCATGCACCAGCGAGCGGATATAGGTTCCTTTACTGCAAACAACCCTGAAATCAACTTCCGGTAAATCAATTCTGCTAATCTCAAATTGGCTGATACTGACCTTTCGTGTTTTTAATTCTACGGTTTCTCCTCTCCTAGCTTTCATATAAAGTCGTTCGCCATCTACCTTGACAGCCGAATGTGCAGGGGGGTATTGATCTAATTCTCCGGTAAATTGTGGTGTATTAGCTCTGATTTTCTCTTCGTTAAGGTGACTGATATCGAAAGTCTCGTCAATCTCAGTTTCAAGATCATAAGATGGAGTGTTAGCTCCAAGTATCATCGTTCCGGTATACTCCTTTTGCTGAGCCTGGAATTCGTCAATCTTTTTGGTCAACTTACCGGTACAGATGATCAGTAATCCGGTAGCAAGTGGATCAAGTGTACCCGCATGTCCTACTTTTAACTTTAAAGGTTTAAATGAATTGCGAATCTTGCCTACAACATCGAAACTGGTCCATTTATAGGGTTTGTTAATGAGAAGTAATTCACCTTCGGCAAAATTAAATTCCGGGAATGTCTTGTTTATAGTTTCACTCATCAGATCACTTGAAGATCATAGCCCGAAAGAAGCAGAATCAAAATAATGCCTCCCACTATGATGCGGTACCAACCGAAAATCCTGAATCCACTTGTTTGCAGAAAAGTTATAAAATATCGGATAGCCAGCATGGCTACTATAAATGCAACAACATTGCCGATTAGCAATAAGTTTACTTGTTCCTGACTGATCAAAAATCCATCCTGATAAAAGTCAAACAGCTTCTTTGCGGTTGCACCAAACATTGTTGGCACCGCCAGAAAGAATGAAAATTCGGCAGCAGTTTTCCGGGATAATTTCTGAGACATTCCACCTACGATAGTGGATGCAGATCTCGAAACTCCCGGTATCATAGAAATACATTGAAACAATCCGATCTTAAATGCTGTAACATAAGTTATTTCATCCGTATTATCGATGATGCCATCTTTAAACCACTTATCGACGAAAAGCAGAATTACACCACCAATAAGCAGCGCAATGGCTACACCCAGTGGACTTTCAAGAAGCTGGTCAATTTTATCACTTAATAACAAGCCGAAAAACACTGCCGGAAGAAATGCAATCAAAAGCTTGAAATAGAATCCAATGGTCTGAAAGAACCGTTTAAAGTAAAGGACTATAACCGAAAGAATTGCGCCAAGTTGAATGGAAACTGTAAATAACTTGACAAAATTATCTGACTGGATACCCATTAGAGAAGATCCAAGAATCATATGGCCCGTAGAGGATACCGGTAAAAATTCTGTAAGGCCTTCAATAACAGCCAGCAGAATTGCCTGAAATACAGTCATTATTTTTTAAGAATTGCAACAAAACCGATGGCAAAGCCAGCAAGTACAACGATTGGGGCAAGAACAATCTTTCTGAATTCATAAATATTGGTATCTCCAATCATAAGCATGAAGCCAATTACGACAACTATGATACTTAATAACATCAATCTGTAATTGTTCTTCCCGAACACGAAACTCTCTTGCGGGCTTTCCTTAATGGGGGTATTTTTCTGTGCCATTATTTATAAAGTTCGTAAATTTTTAAACGAAGAAACTTGCTTACTGCAAAGTAGGTACTCAGTCCGGAAATTAAAATTCCAATTCCGATTACAGCCATGAATACGATTCCAAATTCAAACCAGTTACGCAGAATAATCATTTCGGGTACCTGCTGCTGTGCTAAATATAGCGTAAGCAATAATAGAATTACTGCAATAAGTCCGGCGAGTAATCCGTGAAGAATCCCATAAGTAAGGAAAGGCTTACGAATAAAATTTTGAGTTGCTCCAACCAATTGCATGCTCTTTATCAGGAAACGTTGTGAGTAAATTGCAAGTCGGATGGTATTATTGATCAGCGCAACGGCTATAACCAGCAGGATAGTTGCGAATGCAAGAATGACCAGACCAATTCCCCTGATATTCTGATTGACCATATCTATAAGCGACTTCTGATAAATTACTTCTTTTACCAATGGGTTTTTACTCAATTGTGAAGTAAACGCTTCAATGCTTTCATTGTTAGCATAATCAGCCTTCATATAAAGATCTATGGAGGACAATAGTGGGTTATAACCAAGAAAGTCAACAAAGTCTTCTCCAAGGTCTTTGGTTAAATTTCGGGCAGCAAGTTCTTTACTGACGTATTGTGTTTTTAACACGTAGGGATTCGCATCCAATTGTTTTTGTAATGCTGTAATGTCTACTTCTTTAGCACCGTCGTTGACAATAATATTTAGCACAATATTCTCTTTGACGTATATTGAGAGGTTTTTCGCATGCACCAGAATCAAGCCAAGTAGTCCTGTCATTAGCAGAACTAAAGCAATACTGATCACAGTGGAAACATAAATGGTTTTTGTTTTTCCGGATGATGTACTTTTTTCAAATTCTTCCATGAGCGAAAATATATGTTGCGAAAATAAAGAATTCAGTTCATAAACCTAAATAATAAGCGCTGAAATACCCTGATTTGAAGTTAAACTTTGTTAAAATTCTATCTTCTGGCTTTTGTGTAAGTTAATTGAGGTTTTAAGGGCAGCTTCTGGTTCAAAAAATCGTAGATTTTAGTATTTTCGCAGCATACTAATTTACAATGGATTATCAATTCAGAGATATAGAGAAGAGGTGGCAAAAATTCTGGGCCGAAAATCAGACTTTTAAAGTCGATAATAGTTCTGCAAAACCAAAATATTATGTTTTGGACATGTTTCCATACCCATCAGGTGCTGGTTTGCACGTTGGACACCCCCTCGGCTATATTGCTTCCGATATCTTTGCGAGATACAAACGTTTAAAAGGCTTTAATGTTTTACACCCAATGGGATATGATTCCTTTGGATTACCTGCAGAGCAATATGCTATTCAAACCGGTCAACATCCTGCAATTACAACAGAAACAAACATAAACCGTTATCGCGAACAGCTTGATAATTTGGGTTTTTCATTTGACTGGAGTCGTGAGGTGCGTACCAGCGACCCGGATTATTATAAATGGACCCAGTGGATCTTTATGCAGCTTTTTAATTCATGGTATAACCTTGAAAGTGATAAGGCAGAAAGCATTGATGAGTTGGTCCGAAGATTCGAAAATTCAGGCACCACCGGTTTAAAAGCTGTATGTGATGACGATGTCCTCACTTTTTCTGCTGAAGAGTGGAAGGGATTGGTTGATTCTGAAAAGCAAATGGAGTTGCTTAAATATCGTCTTACTTATCTCCGTGAAAGTACTGTGAACTGGTGCCCGGCGTTAGGGACTGTTTTAGCTAATGATGAGGTGAAAGATGGTTACTCCGAGCGTGGAGGATATCCGGTTGAGCAGAAGAAAATGATGCAATGGAGTATGCGTATCACAGCTTATGCTGATCGGTTGCTGCAGGGACTGGATGGAATTGACTGGCCGGATCCTTTAAAAGAGATGCAAAGGAACTGGATTGGGAAGAGTGTGGGTGCTCTGGTAAGATTTGGCCTCACACCCAACCCCTCTCCGGAGGAGAGGGGAGAGCAGGGTGGAGAAAAGCCGGGTTATATGACAGCTGATCCTGCTATTTGG
>CAYHGN010000101.1:0-14236 GCA_964356005.1 uncultured Sphingobacterium sp. | reverse complement strand
AAACTCAGAATAGTTGAATCTGATTTTGCAACATGTAGTTGCCTGAAGGCTTACCGTATTGATTGTTTCCGGAATTCGCAGATGCGGAAAAAGCACCTTACTTTTCCAATTGCTGAACGATAAATACCAGGATGCTTTATATCTTAATTTTGAAGATCCAAGATTATATGAGTTTGAGCCTAATGATTTTTTGCGGCTGGATGAAGTGATTAAAGAATTGGAAACTAAAGTATTGCTTTTTGATGAAATCCAAATTATACCCGAATGGGAAAAGTATGTGCGCCAGAAGTTGGATGAGGGGTATAAATTGGTTGTTACAGGGTCTAATGCTTCTTTATTGAGTCGGGAGTTAGGAACAAAATTGACAGGAAGACATATTACTAAAGAGTTATTTCCCTTTTCCTATCAGGAATTCAAGTTATTTAAAAAACTAAAATCAAATGAAGATTCTATATTAAAGTATCTGGATACTGGAGGCTTCCCCGAATATGTGAAACATGAGAAAGATGAGATCCTTCAACATTTATTTGAAGATATCCTCATTAGACATATTGCCGTCAGGTATGGAATAAGAGATGTAAAAAATTTGCAGCGACTGGCATTGTATCTTGTTTCTAATGTAGGGAAGCTAATTACTGGTAATCGCTTGAAAAGTATGTTCGATATCGCCTCGACCAGTACGATGATGGAATATTTATCGTATTTAGAGTATGCATATTTAATACAGCTTGTCCCTAAGTTCAGTTATTCTATCAGGAAGCAATTGGTAAATCCCCGGAAAGTATATGCCATTGACACGGGTATGGTAAGTGTAAATTCAAGTTCTTTTACTGATGATAAAGGACATAAATTTGAAAATCTCATTTATTTACACTTAAGAAGGCATTATAAAGAAATCTATTATTTCTCCGAGAAGGGAGAATGTGATTTTATTGTATTTAGTAAAGGGGCAATAGTTCAGGCAATACAGGTATGTTATCATTTAGATCAAGATAATCTTGATCGTGAGCTGAACGGCCTGATTGAAGCAATGGTGTTTTTTAAATTAAAACGAGGGACAATTGTTACTCTGAATCAAAATGACCGTTTAGAAAGGAAAGGACTGCCTGTGGATGTGATATCTTGTAATGAATGGATGAAAGTGTAAGATTTTTATGTGGATAGCACATGAGTAACCCAATAGCTATCGGGTGTGTTAATGGCTTACTTGATCAAATAGGAGAGTAGAAGGGAATTTCTTCAGACCTATCATCCAGCTACAAGGGATCAGAAAGATTTTTCTAACCATACAAACAAAGAATCGGAGTTTAGCAATGACCTTATTAAACGCAATGTTACACATTACAAGGCGTTGAATGATTCTGACAATCTATGATTAGTTCCTGATACCGATCCATAAAGAATCATATCTTCCGAAATAACTAAATAGATTTTCTTTATTAATAATTTCATTGACCACGTAGGTGGGACCTAATTCTGGACGCCCCGGATGGTAATCATGAAAGGCTATATAGCCTCCTTTTACTATTTTATGAGCGTAGAGGTCATAATCTTCCTGACATCCTTTTATGGAATGATCACCATCAATAAACAGGAAATCTATCTTTTCGAATTCGTCGTTAAATTGATTTGAAAATCCTTTCTGAACAACTACCTTTCCGGCATTCAGAAATTTTTTAACATTTGTTTTGAATGTTTCGAGCAAGTCAATTCCCCTGGCAATTTGCAGATATTCATCCTCGTTCCAGTCTTCACCGCCGGATGCATTGAATGGGTCAATAGCATGCACTTTTCCTGATTTTAGCCCACTTAGAATACAATATGTACTTTTCCCTTGCCAGCTGCCAATTTCCACAACGGTGGCGTTATTAGGCAATAGTTTAGCTACTTTATACAAGCCGTATGCTTCTTGCGATGAAAGCCAGCCATTTATCTTCCGATATCCCCAAAATGGAATAACAGCTAAAAGATTTAGAATTCTTCTCATAGGTTTGATTAAAATATTGAAATTATTATATTTCCTATACCCTGTTAACTCCATTTTTTTTCGAATACAGAATAGTACTCAAAAGTATCAATATCTCACAAACTATCGTAGTCGATGCCGCACCTTTCGCACCATAATCAGGGATTAGAATGAAATTCAGAACAACATTGAGGATTATCATGAATAGGTTGAGGTAAGCCAGAAATTTAATCCTGTTTCTTGCTACCAGGCTGTTGCTGATCGGTCCATAGATGAAAACTATTGCCAGAAACCAAACCAGTACTTTAAATATTGGTATTGAATTATCATATTTATCCCCAAAAAATAATTGAAATATGATATCTGCACCTAAGTAGAGTGAAATGCTTAAAAATACTCCTATGCCTCCAAGATAGTAAAGTGCCATATTTTGGATATTCCTGAATTTATCTTTCTCTTCAGAATGTTTTGCAAGCTTCGGAAAGATGGCAGTCATGAATGCACCTGAAATAAACATAAATGGATATATGAATTTTGTTGCACCCGAGTAATAGCCAACTTCAACACTTCCGATCATTTTCTCTAACATGATAATATCTATCTTACTGTATATCACGTTTGCAGCCATCAGGATCGTAAATAAAAACCCATGCCGAATGAAGCCAATACTATCTGCTATTGCTGGCTTAAAGTTTAATATACGCTTAAATTCCTGTTGCCCTCGGATATAGAGGTAAAGGATCAGCAGAACAATCGCGTTAATAAAGCCTAAATATATAAAGTATGAGAATGAGGCCTTTAAATAGATTCCGAGCAGTATAAACAATATCCTTAGAACACTAAGGCTTACATCCTTATAAAAAATCAGGTCTTTTCTGCCTGATGCAATCAAAATAGCCAGCATGGGTGCGAACCAGGCACTGATCACGACGCTTAGACCGAATATTGAAAGATAATAAAAGTCCTGTATCGTATTAACCGCGTAGCTTATGCCCAATATAAGAGCAAGCATTAATCCGCTAATCAGTAGTTGGGCTGATTGGGCTTTGGAATATATTTTTTCAACTGAGCCAGGATTTTGGCTACTTTCCTTAATGATATGTTGCGTAAATCCCCCATCTGAGAAGAAGGCAAAAATAGAGATGAATTCAATTATATAAGTATATTTTCCATACTCAGCTACCGGAAGAAATCGCATTAAACTAATAAGTCCAATAAAGCCCAGGATCTGAACAATGATGCTTCCACTCATGTATATGGCGGAATCTTTCAGTAATTGTTTACGCATCTTCCTTCAGTTTATCTGAGAGTTTTTTAACAATGCCGGGCCAGGTAAAATTAGCAATAGAAAATTCGAGGGTATTTTCATAGCGTTTTGAGGTCAAAAAACCGTCTGTTATACCCTCTTGGATTGCAGTCGCAAAATCTTTAGCTCCTGCTTTTACTATCTTGCCAGCCTGATTATTATTTGTGATTTCCAAAGCACTTGAAACAGGTGTGCTAATAATGTAGTTCCCAAAATAAAGTGCTTCCGGGAATGTGATAGGGAATCCTTCGAAACGTGATGTTAAACAGAATATTTTCGCCCGGTTATACCATTCAAAAAGCACTTTCCGATCGGTAATATTACCGGTAAAAATTATTTTTCTGGTTAAATGAGGGTTAATTTTAAAATAGGTATCAATATAAGTTTGAAATAATTCTTCAACAGGACCTAAAACATATACTTTCCAATTGTTTAATTCTACTTCTTTTATCGCTTCCAGAAATAGTTCGGTGTTTTTCTGATGTGTTCCAATTCTTCCGACTGTGATGATGATATTCTCTTTTTCTTCCCAGGATCTTAACTTAATTTCTTCAGCCAGATAGAGATTATCCACTCCATTTGGGATGCAAATTAATTTTTGCTCTAACTCCGGGTAAACTTTTACAAGATATACTATAGCTTCTTCAGTTTCAACAGAAAAAAAATCTGTTAATTTAAAAATCCATTTTGTTATGCCTTTCAAAAGGTAATTTTTTAGCGAATACTTAGAATACAGAAAAGCATTATAATCTTTAAAAAAAAGGATATCCATATCCAGTTTTATATAAGTTTTTCCTGTTGGATTCAAGGTTTTATAGAGGAACAGATAAAGTAAATGATCTTTCTTAAAGTGAAACAGGTTTAATACGTCAATTGATTTTGAGAAAGACCTCAAATAAGACAAAATTCCCAGTTCAAAGAAGAATAATCTGCCCTTATTCTTGATGAAAGTTAGTTTTAATCCTTTTACTTCTTTGTTGAGGTAAGGATATTCCTTATTATTTTTGTAGCTGATTAATTCTGCATCATAACCTTCAGTTTTGTACATGAAGTATGGTAGCTGACCAACATCCTTAACCAGATGGAAGTTCTCAGAATCTGTAAATATGGTAACAAATGTGGGTTTTTGTTTCATGAAGGATGGCAGGCGTTTATTAATTAATATCTGCCTGTCGGTTGGTTTAAAATTAATGATTTAAAGGTTCGTATTTTGTCTGAATTGTGATTTTTTTGATTAGTGTGATTGCAATGATTCATAATAATCAAATAAATCACCTGAATCTTGGTTCAGACAAGAGGCACCATTTTGTCTGAACTGTGATTTTCCTATGGTTGGGTGTTATCACCATACCATGAACCCCGATAAAGCTAGTCGGTAAGAACACCGATCGGAGGGTGGACTGATGGACTGATTGGTGATAACACCAACCAGAGGGAAATTTCTTATTTTAGCAGAATTAACATCTGTAACTCCAATGGGCTTATTTTGGAAGTATGACTCAAACTGATCGCAGAAATTCTGATTATCCTCAAATATCAGTTGCCATGGCTACCTATAATGGGGGTAAATATCTTGAAGAACAATTAGATTCAATTCTTTCTCAAACCCTCAGGCCTGCAGAAATCATTGTATGTGACGACCAATCTACCGATAACACATCTGAAATTCTTGAAAATTATCGTAAAAAGGGCCTCATTAATTATTCTATAAACAAAGAACGACTTGGTTTTATTGGGAACTTTAAGAAAGCGGTTTCAATTTGTAATCCCGGAAATTACATCGCATTATCTGATCAGGATGATATCTGGTTTCCGTCTAAATTAAGTCTGGCGGCAAAGTACATGGAAAATATCGACGAAACTGATTCTCCTGCTATAGTTTATTCAGATCTTATTTTGGTTGATCAGGATAAAAATCTCATCAATCCCTCTTTCAGAGCTGAATTGGGGCAGGGAGGATACATTTACTGTCTTGAGACTTTGTTTTTTGGTTGTTTTGTCAATGGATGTACCATGTTGATGAACCCGGCAATGCGTTCTTATTTTTCAGCTATACCTGATCAGGGGACCTTAAATCATGATACCTGGATATCGATGATAGCTTATACTTTTGGAAAGGCAGACATTGTGCCTGAGCCGCAGGTGTATTACCGCAGTCATGGAAATAATGCGACAGAAGTAGGAGATTTCAAGCGGAAAGGAAGGTTAAAAAGACTCCTTTCTGAAATTATTCATTCCTTTAAAAAGAATGATTTGTTTGAAGATCAGATCCGCTTTGCATCTGAATTCTACATTAGCTTTCAAGATAAATTAAACCCTGATCAAAAGAAATTATTCAAACGGTTCTTAGATCTGAAAGGCAAATCCTGGTTGCAAAAGAAAATTGCTTTGAGAATGTTTTTTAGGGGTAAGTGGAAGAAGGAATTTGGAATAAAGACTTACGAAATCACATAGGCGATTGGAAAGTAGATTTCGTCAGTCGCAAGCGGGCGCGGAATTTGTCGATGAGATGATTTGTCTATTTGTCGATAGGGGGTGAAGACTTAAATCTTTGTAGCATTTTGTCTGAACTATGATTTTTTTGATTAGATTGATTGTAATGATTCATAATAATCAAATAAATCATGGTTCAGACAACATCACAGGCAGTAGAGAGAGCAAATTAGCAAATGAGCAAAATAGTAGGTCATTTTTCGACGAGCGAAGAGGATTGTTCTGTTTGAGAATCTTATTAACGCAAGGAGAAATCTGTTGTAGAGAGTCTGTAGCTTTGATCATGAGATTTCTCAGTCGTGCCTCCTTCGAAATGACGGGCGAACGTTCAATTCTCCACCGATAGCAATCGGGTCTAAACTGTCAACTGTCCATTGTCAATTATCAACTAACTTGTTTCCTGCTAAGCAGCAAATAAAGTGCTCCAGCAATTCCTGTAATCAAACCTCCATAAATTATAGAGATCAGGTAACCTGTCCGGTTCTTTTTGAGGGGTAATTCAGGTTCATCAACGATTTGGAAGGTTGGTGTTTCCTGGATTAGCATGGTCCTGCTGATCTCCAGATTTTTTACAATCTCAGCATAAATTGTTTGCAACACCAGTTTATCTCTTTGCTTTAACTCAAGCCCGACATTTGCAGTAGGGTATGCAGGATTTACATCAAGCATCACACTGTTTGCTTCTGATGCAGAATAAGTTTTCCTGTTCAGGAGCAATCCTATACTATCTGCTCTTGCCTGTAATCTGTTGACATTATTTCGCTGTCTTTTGGTTTTGGTATCAATGTAAAAGCGTGTTGCCTGATCTATGAGCCGGGTAGTAAATACCTGTGCCAGTGCTTCATTATGCATGGTAACAGTAGCCTCAAAAAAGCTTAATTTTTTATCCGGCTTTCCTACTGCCAGTTCCTTGTCACTTATTCGCTTGATAATTACCTGCAATAAACTATCCTGTAAGCGGGTATAGTTGCCAGAATTTAATGGAAAGAGGATAGGCTTTCCATCATTATATTTTTTGCCCCAGACCTCACTCAGCTTGGAGGTTTTTGCATATTCATCCGCTATTGAAATTGTGCTTGAGTCAGCAAAAGGAGTTAAGAGTGTATTTTTGATCATTTTCTGACTGCGCAATAATTGCTGTACATTATCACCAGCCAAAACTCCTCCTGTTCCGGATAAACCTCCCAGATCAAAGCCCAGCTGACCCGCGAGCCCTGAAAGAAGGGAACCACCTCCAGCTTTGGATTCTTCAACAACAAAAGTCAGTCTTGAAGTATAGGTAATTGGTTTTAACCAAGCATACAAAATTCCAAGAACTGCGCCGAAAATGCCAAAAGCAATAAGCTTTCCCTTTTTATTCCATAAATAAAGCACATTTTCCCATTGACCTTCAATAGTTTGTCTGAACGAGAATTCCGGTTCGTAAGGATAATTGTCCTGCTTCATATTATCTCGTTAAAATTGCGATCAGCCCAATGAGTGCTGTAACAGCAGAAGTAATTCCTGTTATTTCTGCAAATCCTAACCTGAATCTGCTATCTGGATTTTTCTTTGGAACAGTAATGGTGCTTCCCGGCTTAACCGAAGGGTAGTTCCTGAAAAACAGGAAGTTGCGAACAGGTTTATTCAGACCATTTGGGTATTGTACATAGGCACCTTTTATACGTGCATCCTCAAGAACACCTCCTGCAGAATTGATATAATACTTAAATCTTCGACCCTGATAGCTAACATATTGAGGATTACTTACTGCACCCAAAACTTGAACAAAAGAAATTATTCTTGGGATATAAATGCTGTCGCCAGGGAGTAGAATCATACTCTTTCTGGTTATTGGATCTATTGTGCTTTGGGTTAGGTCAAGATCAACCCGAATTCGGTTCCTGTAAATTTGAGCACTTTCCAAAGATCCGTAAGGGCTTAATCCCCCAGCTCTTTGAATGAAGTCGAGGGCAGTTTCATCTCTTTTCTGAACAGCATATTCTCCAGGGAATAAGACTTCTCCATTCACATAGATGTTACCCAATGGTCTGAAATTAACAAGCCTTGGCACATTAATAAAATCAAGTGGCTGAAGTTCAATATCCTGGGAGCTATGTCCGGCATTGTCCAGATTAATAGTAAAGGTCTCAACCAGTTGATTAGCTACACTATCGGAGGTATTTTTGATAATCCTTGAAATTTCAATATTATGTCCGGCTGCCTGCACAGTTAATCCCCCAGACATTGCGATTACATCGGTAAGCTTTAGGCCTTTTCGGTAAAGAAAGTTGCCCGGATTTTTAACATTACCGTTAATGGTGATATACTGGTCAGTTATGAATTCTGAGCGGTTCTGAATCATTACAGAGTCTTCCCTAAGGAGAGGAATATCTGTTTTGCCATTGATAATGGTTTTCGGATCAAATGAAATAAACTCTTTTTCGAGATTTGGTAAGGTACGTTTAATATAAGCACGTTCTAAATAAGCTTCGGGTTTCAATCCATCGGCTTTCTTTAATAGTTGCGAAAGACTCAATCCTGAGCTTAGTTCATAAACTCCCCGACGATTCACTGCCCCCTCGAGTATAACCCTGTTTGCATATTTGTTTTGGATGGATCCAATTTCAACTTTGTCGCCATTTCGCGGAACAAAATTGCTAAAAAGACTTGCCGGGACATCTTTTACTTCCCGTTCCAGTTCAGTGATCTGGTCAATTTTTGCAATAGAGCGATAAGCAATATCTGTATATCCTCCTGCAAACCTAATCAGGTCATCTAAAGTTTCTTCTGGTTTCAGTTCATATATCGCCGGTCTTTTAACCTCGCCATAAATGCTTACTCTTTTTCGATAAACAGGGAAATTAATTACATCCTGATCCTCGAGTCGAATATTCCCATCCATCAGGCCTTGCTGCAGGAAGGTGTAAAAATCGACTGTTTTATAAATTTTATTATTGCGAATGAGTTCAATACTTCGTAATGAACCATTTAATGAAGGCCCACCTGAAAGATATAATGCATTGAAAAATGTTGAAAGCGATGAAATAGTATATGATCCGGGTGTTTGTACCTCGCCAACTAAAGTAATCTTAATGGTTCGGGTAGTTCCCAGGTTAATATTTAAAAAGCTTTGGCCGCTATTTAGTGAAGGGTAGACTTTGGCCATTTTAGTTCTGATGAGGCTGGAAGCTTGTTCTATTGTGAAACCACTAACATAAACAATCCCGGCATATGGAATTTGAAGATTGCCTTCCGGACTTATTTTTGACCGTACACTGCTTTCATTAAGACCTGTAAGAAGGATGATTAGTTCATCTCCCGGGCCTAAAACATAACCCTTTGGGGTTGCGATATTAAAATCGGGATCAAATTTAATTGAAGTCTGATTAAAGAATTCGGTTCCGTAAATGCTTAATTCAGAGTTAATAGATGGTTTTACTGCTTCAATTGCAACTGGTTTTTTAAAAAGATTTATGGTGTCTCTGCTAAAATCAATGTCATCTTTTTTATTGATCTCTGATATTTTAGTTCCACTCTTGTTTAACCCAAGTAGGTTTATTCTTTGTTTAAGCAGGTTTACTTCAATAGGATCTAAGCCTCTTTGTTCTAATAGTTTATATGCTTCTTGTTCAGGAATACCAAGATCCTGAATTTTCTTCCAGACTTCAGAAATTTGGGCATCTGAAAGCTGGTTTACTTTTACGCTCTGTAGTTTATCAAGGGATATAGTCTGAGCCCGGCTTTGCTGGAAGGTTAAAACCAGTCCGGTAATTAGAATATATATAAGAAATTTAATACGCATGGTTTTATTTAGATTTTGCAAATATAAATATTTAATACAATAAGCGTTCCTCTTATAAATTTACTGAAGAGTGGGGTAAAATCATAAATCACTGATATGCGATTGTTTGTGGTACGGTGATAACCCTGACCACAGGGAAATTTGCTGTGGAGTGGGCACTCATAGGTCTCAGACAGGCGCTTGTTGGTGGTACGGTGATAACACCGACCACAGGGAAAGAATTTAATTCAAGAAGGGATGTTTTCTTATAGCAGTATACCTAGGCGTCCAGTAGAGAAGTTTTTTTTGTAAACCTATTTCAGGACAAGACACTTCGTTCCTCCCTCTCCTTCTGAGAGGGCTGGTCCAAAAGGACTCCTTTCGGCCGGTGAGGCCCCTAAAACCCGTAACTTACCCCAAACCGAAACTCATTAGGTACAGCCGAGGTCTGAAGATTAGGCCGAATAACACCTGTCTGTTTAAAATAAGAACCTTTGATATGGAGATTATTGATCAGTTCGTAATTGGCATCGATAAGTAATTGTTTTTGATTCTCGACTTTTGAGCTTAAAAATTTGGGTTGAGGCTCAGCATAATACTGATCTTCAAGACTGCCATTTTCACCTTTACGGATATAATCCAATCGGATTTTTGTTGACAAACGGGGCAATGGATTATATTTTAACCATGCAGTTAGCCTGTCTGCATTCTGACCAATCCAGTCGCCCATTAAATATTTTTGGCTGGTATAAGTTTGAGCTGGAATTAAGTTTTGGTAAACAAAAGGGTTAATTCTTGTGTACTCCATCCCTATTGTCAAGTAAGGTAAAAATAAATCGGTGATTGATGCCCCGGCATTAAATCCAATCTGATTTCGGCTCTTATTTTTGTTAAGTGCTTCCGAAGCTCTTATTTCGTCGATAAAAAGTGTGGAATATAGGTGCATACCTTTAATATGGTTCCTTGAACTGGCCTGAAAGAAAAATTGTCCGTTAGAACCGGAATTTATTTTATACCTGCTTGTTATCTGGTCATAAGCTTTAAAGAACATAACGGGTATCAGGTATCCTGCATCCATTTTGTCGCTATAAATGATTGATTCTCCAATACTGAGCGATAATCCTTTTACAGGAAAGAAATTGAGACTATGTGTGGCCATAAATTTCGACACATAAATTTCCCGGTCGCTTCCGTAAATGGTATTTCCTTTTGGATAAGTACGGGCAGAATCAAGAATTGCAGATTGAAGCCAGGTATGCGCATATTGGAACTTAACCCATTTAAGGGGTTGATAATCCAGCCGGATAAAAGGATAAGCAGGGGCTTTATCAGACATAACCAGCCTGCCGTTTTCACCATAGCCCCACAATAATTGGTCATTTCCTAAACTGACTGATCCATTCCTGAATTCATAAGCCCCACTACCTCTTATATTACTGTAGGTGAGTAATTTGGAGTCTTTTTTAACATTTTCGAATCTTACTATTCCGGTTTCATTACTAAACTGCCTGATCGTGTCAATTCGGGTTCCGTATTCCATAATATCCGTGAAAAATGCCTGAAAAGAAATGTTTTTCCCCATATGTCCCCAGAGTTGCAATCCACTACTCGTTTTAAGGATACTTTTACCTCCACCCTGAGTCGTTTCCAGACTCACAGCTGGATCAATTCTTACAAGAAAATCACTTGTTTCAGCCGAAAAGGACCTCCAACGTCCATATGGATCTTTTTTAAAAAATAAAGTACTATCAATCCTTTTGCTATTGAATTCAGTATACTCCTGCATGTAAAAGCCTAGTTCCTGTTTTTCAATGTATGATAATTTGTGAATGGAATCTTTAAGTGCAGATAGGTTAAAAGCAATTTCCTTTCTGCTCATTGGCAGAATGAAGTCTACAATATCAATATTCCCTTTCTGTGCCTGCCTTGAGAGGAAACTGTTAATTGGAAGTCTTGGATTCTCCCAAACTATTTGTGACTGTACCTTACTTATGGTCAATTGCATAAGGCATAACAAAATGACAGACAACCGAAACACCTGTTTCCATTTATTAATAAGCATTCTGATCTCCTTTTATGGTAAGTATTATAGTTTGTAGAACAATTTGACAGTCCATCCAAAAAGTCCAGCTATGAATATAATAAAGGTCATAGTTAACTCTTCGTTGCATTGAACCCGGTGCAGAGGTTTCGCCCCTGCAGCCGTTCACCTGTGCATATCCTGTTATCCCTGGTTTAACAAGATGCCTGAGCATGTATCGTTCTACATTTTGAATTGAAGAAATATTGAGTGGGGTAACATGAGGTCTAGGACCAACTACAGACATATTGCCTTTGAATACATTCCAGAACTGCGGTAATTCATCAATATTCCATTCCCTTAAGAATTTACCAAATGGCGTTACTCTCTGATCATTTTTAGTGGCCTGTAAGAACTCTCCATTCACATCAGTTTCAGGGCTTCCATTATACATGGTTCTAAATTTATAGCAAATAATTTTTTTGTTATTCAAGCCCCATCTTTCCTGTTTAAAGAATACTTGCCCTCTGGAAGTAAGTTTTATAAGAATTGCAATGATAGGCATGAACCACCATCCGATCAGGATGAAAAATAGTATTGAGAATAAAAGATCAAAAAACCTTTTTAATAATTTGTTAGGCAACCTGTCCTGTGGAAGTGATCTGAAATTAATGACTGGTAATAGTCCAATGGTATTAATACTAATATTACTTGCTGCATATAAATACAGATCGGGAATCATCCGTACCCGTTTTGCATGAAAGTCACATGCCTCAATACAGGCACTTATATGCTGATGTTGAGCATTTGGTAAGGCAATAATTACCTCATCTACAGGATACTCTGTTAGAATTTTATTGATATCACCAACCTTTCCAAGATATATGCAGCCGTTTAGTTTTGTGTTTTCATCATCCAGAAAGCCTATACATTTATAGCCATAATAGGTGTGCAGATTGATTGTATCATAAAAATCTTTTGCTGCAGGTGTTGAACCTACAAGGATAATCTGCTCCTGAAGCCTACCGCTATAAAAAATGCTGTGCAGGTATTTCCTGAACAAATATTTAAAGGAAAGGACTGATATAAAAAGTATTGGAAAATACAGAAGCAGGAAGTTATTACTTAATTCAATTTTATTGCGAAAGAAAAACAAGAAAGATGTTAAGGTTATTGCAAAAATTATAAGTGTTACCAGTACATAAATAATTTCCTCGGCAAATTTATTTGAGCGTAAATCTTTAGATAGTCCGGAAATTTGTGCTGCGCTATACCAGGCAATAATCGAAAGTAACAGAAAAATATAAACAAAAGATTCCTGCCCGGCGTGGATCGGACCCGCGGTTAAATAATCTGCTACCCAAAATGAGAGGATAAGCAGTGGGGTATCGATTAAATATCTGAATCCGTTATATAAAAAATAAGGTCTCGTCATGAGAATTATTTTTTTGATTTTGAATTGTACAAATCTATCATGGCATTTTGATAGCTTGTGGTAACACAATCCCAGTTGTACTTATCTGTCAATCCTGAACTCACCGTAGATCTTAATTGTTTAATTAATAATTCATCACCTTCAAGTTTCTTCATGCATTCTTGTATAGATTCGGTAGTCTCTTCAAATAATAAGCCAAATTTACCATTTGTTAACATTTCAAGGTTAAAGCATGTATTTAAAGCAAGTATAGCACAATTATTAGACATGGCTTTAAGCATAGCGGGGTTAGTGCCGCCATATTTATGACCGTGAATATAAGAAAAGCAGTTTTGATACAGTGCCATAAGTTCATCACTATCGCGAACGTAACCAACAAAGTGCACTTTTTCACCTGCAAGTTTTTTCAAATCTTCTGCATATTTATCCCGGTAGGGAACATCTCCAACGACCACTAATTTTTTCTTAGATGTAGAATTCAGATATGCTTTGATAATCAGATCTGCATTGTTATCGGGAATTAATCGTCCAACAATCAGGTAATATTCGTCGGGAATGATATTAAACCGATTCAGGAGGGATGGATTTGCTCTTTTGAAAGGAGGTGCCCCATAAGCAATAACAAGAGAGTCCTGTTTAAATTCTTTAAGATAAACCTCCCGCATTGCTTCGGCATCAGTAATAATCAGATCATAAAGTTTTGTTGCAAGTCTGGCTGCATAGCGGAAATAAACCGCACCAAGCCCCTTCCATTTGGGCCTTAGCCATTCCAAACCATCCACATTGATTATTGTTTTTTTGCCGGTAATCTTTGGTATCCAGCCCATTGGACCGGCAGCCAGGTTGACTACAAGAATGATGTCGCAGCTGCTAAAAGTAGCATGGATAATAGACAGGAATGAATGTATAATCTGATTAAGGGATTTTGTTTCTACCGTAGGGATATAGTGAAGTTTAATGCCATTAACAATTGAAGGCTTTTCTTTAAATAAATTTGACTGGCAGTAAACGTGTACCTCTAGATCCTTTTTTACTAACCTCTCGCCAAGTTCTTTAACAAAGGTTTCAAAACCACCATAAACATAGGGATATCCCCGGGTACCTATAATGGCTACTTTCATCCAATCATTTATATCATTTTCCCGGAAATCCGGGATGTAAGTCAATAGAGATGTAATTCTAATTAATCCCTAAATACTCGTTTTTAAAACTCCGACAAAAGTATTTAATTAATTGTAAATACGGGAATTTAA
>CAYHGN010000100.1:0-14259 GCA_964356005.1 uncultured Sphingobacterium sp. | reverse complement strand
CTGTAATGATACCACTCAGATTCCGGCGAAGGCCGGAATCTCCCTATTCCACCCCTCGGATTGTCATTCCAGCGAAAGCTGGAACCTCCTAAACTTATGAAATTCCATTTCAAGCTTTTCCCGGACACTTTGATAAAAAACAATAAAAGCCTGTTAATATTTGTATTGTAAAAATGTTAGATGAATTTCAAACAGTCGCTAAATCTTTTTCCTTTACTTTTTGACATTCTGAGCGATTCTCTTAGCTTTGTCGTACAAAAATATATTCAATGAGTGTACTGGTTAATAAAGATTCAAAAGTAATAGTTCAGGGTTTTACAGGTAATGAGGGAACATATCATGCTTCCCAGATGATAGAGTATGGAACACAGCTGGTAGGTGGTGTAACTCCGGGTAAAGGAGGACAAAGTCATTTAGATCGCCCCGTTTTCAATACGGTTAAGGATGCTGTTGATAAAACAGGCGCTGATGTATCCATTATTTTTGTGCCACCGGCTTTTGCTGCTGACGCGATTATGGAAGCTGCTGAAGCAGGAATTAAAGTTATTGTTTGTATCACCGAAGGTATCCCGACGAAGGATATGATTCTGGTAAAAGAATATATTTCAGATAGGGATTGCCGTCTGATCGGTCCGAATTGCCCGGGTATCATTACCGCTGATGAAGCTAAAATTGGTATTATGCCAGGATTTATCTTCAAAAAAGGTGGTGTAGGTATCGTTTCTAAATCAGGAACCTTAACTTATGAGGCTGTTGATCAGGTTGTTAAAGCCGGATTGGGAATCACAACAGCAATTGGTATCGGTGGAGATCCGATCATTGGTACACCAACCAAAGAAGCAGTAATGCTCTTGATGAATGATCCTGAGACTAAAGGAATTGTGATGATCGGTGAAATCGGTGGTGGAATGGAAGCAGAAGCGGCTTACTGGATTAAAGAGCACGGGACTAAACCGGTTGTAGGCTTTATCGCCGGACAAACAGCGCCTCCGGGACGCCGTATGGGTCATGCAGGAGCAATTGTTGGCGGTGCCGATGATACTGCAGCTGCAAAAATGAAGATCATGAGAGAATGCGGAATCCGAGTTGTTGAATCTCCTGCAGAGATCGGTGCAGCAATGGCTGAGGAATTGGCGAAATTGGGGTAGGTAAGAACCAAGAATCAAGAACAAAGAGCCAAGACTCAAGAACAAAGAATTTTTTATCCTAATAAAATCTGGATTTTTAGTATGGTTCTTTTCTGAACATTTTAAAATTTAAACCGGCTGAGTGGCCGGTTTTTTTATGCCTTTTTGATAAGGTTTGTCTTTTATCCCGGAGTTGAATTGTTCTTATGATATATCAGTGTACCCATTTTGCCGTATTGACAATATCCCACCACGTTTCCTGCTTTGTCGCTAATTTTTAACCTTTGTCTTTAACCTGCCGGAGCTAAATGTGAAGTAAATGCTGTAAGGAGGCTTTTCTGAACTTCTTCAGAAAATTCAAGATGAAATTGAAGGTTTGATATTAATTACTTCTATAATTTTCAATTTGGATTAGGGAATTGGCTTTAGAATGGGGATATTTAGTATAGGAAGGTAAATAGCTTTAATATATCCAAATTTGATTGGCATGTGGTAGTTTTATCATCCATATAATACAAGTTAGCGGCAACTTCGAAACGACAATAGTGGAATCAACGAAAGAAGAAATAATAGCAGAATACAAACGACTTAAGAATTATTTGGGGAAACAACCAACCTCAGTAGATTTTTATAAGGAAACAAGTATATCTGAAGGCAATTTAGTAAAAGCATTTGGGAGTAAACCATATTCTAAATTAGTTCAGGAATGCGGAGACATTCCTAATTCATTTGCTAAATCTAAGTCAAACCTCGAACAAACATTGCTACAATGGGGGAACCTTGCAAGAGAAAAAGGAGAATTACCATCTACTCCAGACTGGACATTTAACAAGCTGAAACCAACTGTGAGTAGATTGCAAGCCGCACATGGTTTTAAATGGAGCGAATTGCCATATAAATTCCTGGAATTTTACTTTGACAAAAAGGATTGGCAAGATGTTATTGATTTGATACCAGATCGTTCTTTAAATCAAACTTTTCAGCCAAAATCAATGGCTAAAATAGAGGGACTAACTTTTAATATCCTAAAATTTATCCCCCCAATCGTTCAAGACCTTATTGACCTTTCATTAAATGAAGAAAAGGCAAGAGAATTTGAAAAAAATGTAAACTTAGCCTTTACAATGCTCGGTTTTGAAGTGACAGATTACGGACAAGGCACTGGTCGAAATCCTGACGGTATTGCAAAAGAAACTCAAAACAGATATGCGATCTTAATTGACGCAAAATCGAGAAAAGACAGTTATAAAATCGGTACAGAAGACAGGAAATTCATCGAGTATATAAAAACTTTTTCCGAACCACTACGAAAAGGCGGTTTTTCAAATATATACTTCCTTATCGTATCAAGTAGATTTGATACAGTCTCTGGGACTGCAATCAAAAATATTCGAGTTGAGACACAGGTAACAACGACACTATTGACCTCAAAGCAGTTACTTCGGTTAATATCCAATAAGATTCAAAATCCAAGGCTATTTGATTTAAAAAAATTCCAAGAGCTTTTAATTGAGGATGGAGAAATAACCGAAGCGAAAATTGACAAGTTTATAGTACGATAAAGATAATCAGCCACTAACAACGGCTTCAAACTATAGCGGTCACTGCTATTTGAAACCATCTGCTTTCTAACTACTTTAGTGCTAACGCCAGGCTAATAGCAACCATCCGCTACAGCTTGAAACCGCCAAACCGTTGCAGCTAGTGTGCCCTCCCCACCCGGCTGCGCGATCTAATGCACACGAGCAGACAACAAACCTAAGTCTTTGTTGACACTGAAAGTATCCTATATTCAAAATTTTAATCAAATAAGGTTTTTTTAATAACCTTATTTGCTATATTTATTCCTATTATGGCATTAAATCCTTTTTCAGAAGAACAAATTATAGCAAGGCTTCAATTTGAAAATCCCTGGTGGGCGACAGGTAGCTTGGATGGTTATTATCAATCGTTTAATCCCAGACTATATTTCAATCTGTTTTATCCATTGGTAAAAAGCACTACAGTACATAGAGCAGCTGTTTTAATGGGGCCAAGGCGTGTAGGAAAGACAGTAATGCTTTATCATACTATTCAACAATTAATCTCTGAAGGCATCTCGCCACAAAAAATTTTGTATGCTTCAATTGAAACCCCTATATATAATAACATTCCATTAGACGAATTATTCACAATGGCCAAAAAAGCAACTGGAGACATGAACTCAAATGGCTGGTACATCTTTTTTGACGAAATACAGTATCTAAAAGAATGGGAAGTCCACTTAAAAACATTAGTTGATGTTTATCATAACACAAAATTTATTGCTAGCGGTTCTGCTGCTGCTGCTTTAAAACTAAAAAGTAATGAAAGTGGGGCTGGTCGATTTACAGATTTTATGCTTCCGCCATTGACATTTTATGAGTTTATTCATCTTAAAAATTTAGGAGCATTGATTAAGCCTGATACCATTAATTGGAAAGGAAATATTTCACTGTTTTCATCCACAACCAACATCACGGAATTAAACAAACACTTTATTAATTATTTAAATTTTGGCGGTTACCCAGAAGTCATATTTAACCAGGAAATACAAAGTAATCCGAGTAGATTTATGAGGGCTGATATAATTGACAAGGTATTACTTAGAGATTTACCTGGATTATATGGAATTCAAGATGTTCAGGAGCTAAATTCCCTATTTACTACAATAGCATGGAATAGTGGTCAGGAATGTAGCATAGATGAACTAAGTAAGAGTAGTGGCGTTAAAAAAACGACTCTAAGACAATATTTAGCTTATTTAGAAGCTGCATTTTTAGTTCATATTGTAAAACGAGTTGATCAAAAGGCTGGACGATTTCAACGAGAAAACTTCTTTAAAATCTATTTGACTAATCCCAGTTTGCGAAGTGCACTGTTTGCTCCATTATCAGCGGAATCAGACGGCATGGGAGCTATTGTTGAGACAGCGATATTTAGTCAATGGATGCAACGAACCTCCTTCATACCATATTATGCAAGATGGAAAAATGGTGAAGTTGATCTAGTTAATATAAGTAGAAAAACTAACAGACCTGATTGGGCGGTAGAAATAAAATGGAGTAACAGGTATTTTGAAGCTCCAAATGAATTGAAAAGCCTTACAACATTTTGTGAAGAGAATAAACTAAAACAAGCACTTGTGACATCAATTGACAAATCAGGGATAAAGGAATATAATAATATTCAAATTCAATACCTACCAGCAGCAGTTTACGCCTACAATGTTGGAAAGAATACGCTAGAAAGCCAAAAGTGATCAAGGGTTGACCAAAAAGACCACTAAATTTGATAGGTAACATATAAAAATGAACAACACAATAACAGGCAACATTAAAGAAATTGCAGAGCGACTTGACTGCGGTTTTCGTGCTTTTATTCACATTAAAACAAGACAAATACTTTTCGTTCCAGACGACAACAACTATTCAGACTTTGACACAGAAGCGTGGGCTGAAGAACTTGAACAATTAGAAAACAACTTTACGGACTATTACGAAATAGACAAATGGACTTCGAGCGAAGCATTTGAAATTATGAGTGAGTTTACTGACCAGTTAACAGACAATAACCTGCAAAGCCGACTAATAGACGCATTAAGAAAGAGAAAGCCATTTAGAGAATTTAAGTTCGTAATTGACAGCTCTGGCGACTTTAGACAACTGTGGTTTGACTACAAAAATAAGTGGCAACAGGACTTTGTAACAAGACAGTTAAACCGAATAAAACCAATTGATGAATGAAAAGAACGGCAGCACCTAACAGCACATACCCAAAAGGCGGACATTGTTGTTGCAAAAACAATTTAGTGGTAACCAAAAGTTTTGTATTTCGAATGAACATTTATACTGTAAGTTCCGCCCTTCGCATAGCCCCAAACCCTTACCTTCAATAAAAACCCAATATGCATATCCTTAATTTCCACTCAGAAGTAATCAAAAACATCGAAAAGGGAGACTTGAATTCACTTTCATCCCTGCAACTCGATAAACCGGATTACTTCAATTGGGTAGAAGATATTTTCTATCCTGTGAATGTTTTAAAGCATGGAAATTCTGATGCCTTGATATGGAAATATAAAAACTCAAAAAAAGTTTATTCATTCGAAGCTATCTATCAATTATCAAATCAATTGGTCAATTATATCCGAAAACATGGTGGTCAGAAGGGAGACATCATTTACTCGGTTTTACCATTGATCCCCGAAAATTGGATAAGTATATTAGCAACAATCAAGGGTGGCTTTATCATCATGCCAACAGCCACGAATCTGACAGTTCAGGATCTGTTGTATCGATTTAATACGCTTTTACCTCAGATAATCATTGCTCAACTTGACCATGCGGACCTGATTGACGAAGCCGAAAAAAAGCTTGGAGCAAAAATAGGACTCAAGATCATAGTCGGTGGTCAAAAAGAGGGCTGGAATAGTTTTGAAGATATTTATAATGAAGAAATGACTGCCAGTCCGGTAAGAACTAAATCCGATGATCCTTTTTTGTATTTCTTTACCTCAGGAACAACCGGTTTACCAAAAATTGTTGTTCATACACATTTTACCTATCCTTTTGGACATTTAACTACTTCTTCCTGGCTGGGATGCCGAAGAGGGGACATCCATTATAATATTTCTTCATCAGGCTGGGCAAAATTTGCATGGTCCAGCTTTTTTGCGCCCTGGAATTGCGGTGCAACCATATTTGCCAATCAAACAGACAGTTTCATTGCTAAAGAACAATTAGGGGCAATGGAAGAATTTAAGATCACCACTTTTTGCGGTTCGCCTACAGTAATACGAATGTTGATTCAGGAAGATATCAGTAATTATAAGTTAAGCCTTAGATCTTGCTGTGCCGCTGGCGAGCCATTGAACCCCGATGTGATTGATAAATGGGAAAAAGCCACGGGTGTTGCGATTCGTGATGGTTATGGGCAAACGGAGACCACTGCCATGATCTGCAATTTACCGGGAAATGATCTTAAACCCGGTTCAATGGGCAAGCCCACTTTTCTATATGATATCGGAATTTTTGATGATGAGGGTAATGAAGTCCCTCCCCTGGAGGAGGGTGTAATTTGTGTACGCTTAAACACAATCAAAAATAATGGACTATTTATAGAATACCTGAATGACCAGGAAAGAACTTCATTGGTATTCAGACATAATTTATATTACACCGGCGATAAAGCATACAAGGATGAAGAGGGCTATGTTTGGTTCGTGGGTAGAAATGATGATATAATAAAAGCATCGGGATATAGAATTGGTCCTTTTGAAGTTGAAAGCGCTCTGATAGAACATGACGATATAGTTGAGGCGGCTGTAATAGCAAGTCCTCACCCAATCAGAGGCTATGTCGTCAAGGCATTCATTATGCTGAGAGAAGGAGTTAGTCCGGGTAGGAGCCTGGCAGATCACATATTTTCATTTGCTGAAAAACGATTGGCAAATTATAAGGTGCCAAGAATAATAGAATTTCCTGATTCCTTGCCGAAAACCATTAGCGGTAAGATCAGAAGGATAGAACTGAGGGTGAACGAAGCGAAGCATCGTCTAAATCCAATAAATAAGGAACAGGAACATTTCCACAAAAAATATTAGCAAATACAGCTAACAGCGGGTTTAAAAATGGGGCATTAGTGGTTTTACTGTAGAAGATTCTATTAACATTTATAGCTTGGATCCGTCCCTATTTCACTCCTATAGAAGCTTAGATACTTCTTTTTCTAATTTTGCTATGTCCCGGACAACAATAGCCCAAATAATATCGTCAGAAACACTATCATACCCGTGACTTATTCTGTTTCGTGTATCGACTATCTTTCTGGCGTTTGTGATTTGCAAATCTGGCTGGACTTTAAGGATTCTGCCGATTGCCTCGCCAATGATTTCGATGTTTCGTTCGATCGCCCTTTTTGTTTTTAAGTCTTTTTGGAACTTGAAAAAGTCTTTTTTATCAGGCAGAAATAGATTTATTTCATGGATAGCCTGGAGTATGTCACTCAACCATGTCTTGACTTCAATTTCCATAGACAAGCACCTTGGTCTGTTCAATCCGGGCTTTCAAATATGGATTGATAATGGTTTTATGTTCCAGAAGATCAATCTTCCGTTTGAATAGTTCTTCCAGCCGTAACTTTAAATCGAAATACTTGTCGGAATAAGAAAGGGGATCATCATCAGCAATGTCGACGATAAAATCTATGTCACTATTTGCATTAAACCGTTCCGTAGTCACTGAGCCAAAAGCAAACAGGCTTCTAACCTTGTGTGAATCACAAAGCTGTTTAACTTCATTCAAATTGATTGATAGTATGTTCATAGCTGTTACAAATTTAGCTTTTTTTCAGTAAGTCTGATTAAGTGAAATATTATAAATCGCTTACCAAATTGATAGTAGCGCTGCAGATAAAAGCGGTTTTAGGCAAGCGGAGAATATTAAAAGAGCTTTATTCTAATACCAATTCAGAGTGCTGATAAAGCATCGAATTTGTTGTTTCGGCTCAAAATGGCGACCTTTGCATTTATTAACCAATTAATGAAGCAGATGAAAACACCAATTTTTATACTCTTCAGCTTTATTTTAGTTCACTCAGTTTTTGCTCAGCAGACAGATATACCGAAGTATAGTTTAGAGAATGACAGCCTTTATAGAGATAGTATTTCTACACATAAAATGCGTAATGTCCTTGGAAGAGCCACCTATTATGCCAGTAAATTTCATGGCAGGCGTACCGCAAACGGCGAAATTTTCAACAACAGGAAAATGACTGCTGCCCATCTTAAATTACCGTTCGGAACTTTTGTGACGGTAACCAATCTGGAAAATGGACGTTCAGTAGAAGTTAGGGTAAATGATCGTGGTCCTCATTCCAAAGTCTTTATTATTGATCTCTCCCAGGCCGCTGCCAGAGAACTGGGCTTCTATGGGAAGGGCGTCGCAAAAGTGGAGATCTGTTATCAAATACTCAAGAAGTAGACTATTTGGTTCTAACATCTATGCGATTAAAATTAAGTGCTGAATGAAATAAGTTTTTATGTATTTCATTGAATGTTTTGACCGATTTTCAAAAGAAAGCCCCATCTTCAAAGACCGAATAAGCTCTATACGGAAATAGCAAAGAAAAGATTTATGGTGTTTTCAACCCTACTGATTACAATCCAGGTTGGAATCTTTCTAGTGACCCTGAAGGGGTCAAATGTTTATAGTAACCTGTAAATCTAATTCAGGATTAATCAATTAACTGTAAACTTATTTTAGGACGATACAGATTTTTCTATAAACATACGACCCCTTTGGGGTCGAAGAACAAAAGCTTTAACCGAACAATAGTGATTTGGTAAGCAACTAGTTTAAATTGTATACTCCATGTCATATCTCCACGCGATTTGAACAATTTTATGCAGCTTACTTATCTTTGTCTCAAATGGAATACAACAAACTAAGCCCCGAAGAAGAATATATCATCCTGCATAAAGGCACTGAGAGGCCTTATTCAGGAGAATATCTCGAAAACAAGAAATCAGGAGTTTACTGCTGCAGGCAGTGTAATACTCCTTTGTACCGTTCTGATGATAAATTTGATTCTCATTGCGGATGGCCAAGTTTTGACGATGAAATTGAGGGAGCGGTTAAAAAGGTGACTGATAAAGACGGGCACCGCGTTGAGATACTTTGTCAGAATTGTGGCGGCCACTTAGGCCATGTTTTTAAGGGTGAAAAATTAACGCCTAAAAACACCCGCCATTGTGTAAACTCACTTTCAATGAAGTTTGTTCCTTCAGAAGATTTATCTGCTCAGCGTTTTTCCTGAGTTTTTTTGCCCATAATACCCCCCACATCAAATACTTGGAGAGCAGGTCGACCTGATTGAAACCGGCATTTTCCAGTTGATTGAGGTGCCAGCCTACTGGACTGTGGTGATCATGTGCATCCTGGTGCTCCATCCACATCTTCCAGTTTTCCTCGGTTGAGCCTAGTTTTAGGGCTTCTGCTTTCCAGCAGGCAATATTCTTTTGATAGATCTCATCAGTAATCCCACGGGTCTGATCGGCAAAAATAAACAGGCCATTATCTTTCAATGAACGGAAGACATCATGATACAGCTGTATTTTAAATGGGTCTTCTATGTGGTGAATTGCAATACTAGACATCACCAGATCATAAGTATTGTACTCAAGGCTCATCTGCCGAAAATCAGCCTTAATAAACTTGATATTTTTCGCACCGGTAAAACGCTTTTTGCATTCATCCAAAATATCTTCGGAAAGGTCGAGTGCATGGATCTCGGCATCCGGAAAGTGATCAAGAATCTTTTGTGTCAGGTTTCCGGTACCACATCCCAGGTCAATAATACGTTTGGGCTTAAAACTTTCAGGAATATACCGGAACATATTAAAAAGCATTTCATGATAGCGCGGTACACATTTACTGATTAGTTCGGTATAGCTGCTGCTTAATTCGTCATAAAATTGTTCAAGATGTTCCATAGCATACTTCTGTTGATAAAATTTAATTTATTTTTGATAAAATTCTGATTTTACATTTAAAATCCATTATGAAATTACTTGAAGGAAAAATAGCATTAATAACCGGAGCATCAAAAGGGATCGGTCGTAAGATCGCTGAAAAATTTGCTGAGCACGGTGCTGATGTGGCATTCACTTATCTGTCTTCTGTTGAGAAGGGTGAGGCTTTGGAAAAGGAATTGCAAAGCTTTGGAACGAAGATTAAAGGATATCGTTCAGACGCATCAAAATTTGATGAAGCCGAGAAACTGATCAGTGATATTGTTGCTGATTTTGGAAGTCTGGATGTTGTAGTAAACAATGCAGGCATAACAAAAGATGGTTTATTGATGCGGATGACAGAAGAAGCCTGGGATGAAGTATTAAACGTTAATCTTAAATCTATCTTCAACGTAACCAAGGCAGCTTCAAAGATCATGATGAAGAACCGAAAAGGTGTTTTCATCAATATGAGTTCGGTGGTGGGAGTGCAGGGAAATGCCGGACAGGCAAATTATGCAGCATCCAAGGCCGGGATCATTGGATTCTCTAAATCAGTTGCCAAAGAACTGGGTTCAAGAAATATTCGTTCGAATGTAGTTGCTCCGGGCTTTATCAGAACAGAAATGACCGAAGTACTCGATCCTAAAGTTGTAGAAGACTGGGCACAGGCTATTCCATTGAAACGTGCCGGTGAAACTGAAGATGTCGCCAATCTATGCGTTTTTCTGGGTTCAGATATGAGTTCTTATATTACGGGGCAGGTGATACCGGTTGATGGGGGGATGCTGTAGAGAATTACGAATTGAGAAATAAGAATTACGAATTGAGAAATAAGAATTACGAATTGAGAATGGAGAATGGAGAATTGAGGTCTGAGGTCTGATGTACGAGATCTGAGGGATTAATTTACTTTTTTCTTTCTGCTTTCTGCTTTCTGCTTTTAGCTTTAAGCTTTCTGCTTTTAGCTTTAGGCTTTCCGCTTAAAGATGGTATGGATTTTGCCTGTATTGTATATAATTAATTTCGTAAATTAATATCATGATAAACAATCGCTTCATCATCCCATTTGCCATATTGGGATTCTCCATGATCGTCTCAACTTTTATTTTTTCAGGTACATGGCGAAAGATTAAAAGTGAGAACCAAACGATTACTGTTACTGGCTCTGCCAAACAGGTTATTGTTTCTGATCTGGGCGTATTGCGTGGAACTCTGAGTGTTGAGGCTGCAACGGCTCTGGAAGCTTATCGTTTACTTCAGGCGCAAAAGCCGATCCTAATGGAATATTTTAAGTCTAAAGGTTTTGCCGGTGATAAGGTTAATGTACAGACGATCACGTCTTTTCCTAATTATTCATTCAATCAGCAGGGACAGAATACTGGAATCAGGTCATTTAATGCCTCTCAAACGATAGATATTTCATCTTCTGATGTTCAACTGATCAAAGCAATGTCTATTGAAATCAGTTCATTGGTTGAACGGGGAGTTAACTTTCAGGTCAATCAGCCTGAATATTATTATACCAAGATCGGAGATATAAAAATCGAAATACAGGCAGCTGCAGCAAAAGATGCAATGATACGTGGCGAGCGAATTGCAAAAGCGACCGGACGTGAATTGGGGACACTTAAAAGTGCCAGAATGGGAGTACTTCAAATTACTCCTGAAAATTCAAACCTGACTTCTGATTATGGTGTGAATGATGTCAGCTCCATCAGAAAGGAAATAATTGCAGTAGTCAATGCTAATTTTGAGATCGATTAATATCTCCTGAAAGATTGAAAGCTTAAATTTAAAAAGGCATATTTGTATTAGCTATGCCGCTATTATTCCAAATTCAATTTTCTTCAGAAAGCTATTTATGGCTATTGGTCTGTTTGGGATTAGGTTTTGCATATGCCTTTCTGTTATACAGACCATCCGCACACCTTCATAATAACTTAAGATATTTTCTGTTTGCGCTCAGGGCGATTGCAATTGCTTCAATCGCATTTTTACTTTTTTCTCCTTTGGTTAAAACAATTAGCCGAATTGTTGAGAAACCACTAATCATCTTTGCACAGGACAATTCAGCTTCAATTCTACTCTCAAAAACTAAAGATTTCAACCAGCAAAAATATACCGATCAGCTCAAAAAACTTGAGAAGGACCTCACAGCTGATTATGAGCTACGAACATTCAATTTTGCTGAACAGATTGAAAGCGGACTTGACTTAATGTATAACGGCTCATTGACTGATATATCTTCTGTTTTTAAACTGATTGATGATCAGTTCTCTAATCGAAATATTGGCGTTGTTATTATTGGAACAGATGGCATTTACAACAGGGGTGCAAATCCGCAATATGAAAGTGCAAACATCAAGGCACCAATTTATACCATCGCTCTTGGTGATACCATAGCCAAGCGTGATCTTCTGATCTCCAATGTGAATTATAACAATATTGCTTATTTGGGTAATCAGTTTCAGATCGGGCTTAGCATAGAAGCATATCAATCGGAAGGTAGTACATCAATGCTTACAATTAGTTCAGAATCAGGTGTTCTGATATCACAAGTGATCTCAATCAATTCCAATGAATTTCGCCAAACTATTTTGCTGAATTTACCCGCCGAAAAAAAAGGGGTTCAATCCTACACAATCAAACTTGCTGCCCTTTCAAACGAGTTATCCCTGATCAATAATACTCAAACCATTTTTGTCGATGTTATTGACGGAAGAAAGAATGTCCTGATCATTGCCAATGCCCCTCATCCGGATATTAGTGCAATCCGGCAATCCATTGAGATCAATAAGAATTATTCAGTAAAGGTTCGCATGGGCCAGGAGGCTACTCCGGCAGAAATTGAAGAAGCAGGTTTGCTTATTTTGCATCAATTACCTTCAATAAGTATTAATGCAAGTGATATTCTAAGGTTAGGAGCTGCCAAACCGATCCTGTATATATTGGGTGCTCAGAGCAATATTCCTGCTTTATCAGCTTCTCAAAGCTTAATTACACTAAATTCAAGTGGGATGATGCAGGAAGCTACCGCAGCTATTAAAACTGATTTTTATGCATTTACACTTAGTGAAAGCAGCAGATCGAGGATTAGCAATTTCGGACCTCTTTTAACACCTTTTGGTAATTATAGTCTGAAAGGACCTTCAAATTTGCTGATGAACCAGCAGATCGGAAAATTACCGACAGAAAAGCCATTGTTATTGTTTGGTGAGGATGTTCAGCGCAGAATTGCCGTTCTTTCCGGAGAGGGAATCTGGCGCTGGAGGCTGGAGGATTTCCAGGAAAATGCGAGTCATGAGGCTATTGATGAGTTAATTACCAAAACTGTCCAGTACCTAATTAGCGCAGATGATAAACGTAAATTCAGGGTCTATTCATCAAAAAATACGTTTGATGAGAATGAACACATTATTCTGAATGCGGAGTTATATAATGATGCGTTTGAGCTGGTAAACACACCTGATGTCAATATTTCCCTGAAAAACAAGAATGGTAAAAGCTATTCATTCGTTTTTTCGCGCGCTTCAAACTCATATAAACTTGATGCCGGAGAATTAGTTGCCGGAGAATACAATTATACTGCAGGAACAGCTCTTGGGAGTGTAAAATATCAGGCAGAAGGACAATTTATAATAAGCAGGCAAGATTCTGAATATAAGCAGAGTATCGCAAATCATCAGTTATTATTCACAATTGCAAAGCAGAATGGCGGTCAGATGCTCTTTCCTGCGCAGCTCGATGAATTACCTGCAATGATCCGGGCAAATGAACAGGTGAAATCAGTATTTTACGAAAATCCAAAATATACTGAGCTTATAGATCTGAAACTATTGTTTTTTATAATACTTGCTTTATTAAGTCTGGAATGGCTTTCAAGAAAGCGAAATGGCGAAATTTAATCCTAATCTTATGGAAGCGAATAAAACATTGTCAGTTTATAATAAAGTTAGGAAACTAACAAAAGAGGGAAAGCTGCACTGGAATGAAGAGGCTGATGGAAATACATTCTACACATCTATCAGTGACTTTAAAATCTATATTGGAAAAAGTGCAGGTACAATTTCTTTTGAATTGTTTAATCATTTAAACACAAAAATTGGCCTCCTGGAGTATGGAGGATATTCGCCGGATATAGAAGGTCTTGATTCTTTCTATATGCAGGTTAAGAAACTAATTACTAAAACTGAAGACGGGCTTGATGATCTTCTGGATCAGCTTGACAGGATAAGCTGAGTTCGAAATAAGGAAGCTTAAAATAATACGCTTATAAATTGTTAGATAAGGCTCTGCTTATTTCCGGCAAGAAATCGCGTTCTCCTCTGGTCGGTGTTCTCACCGTACCAGGCACGATTATATCATTCCCCTCTGGTTGGGTGTTCTCACCATACCAGGCACGATCATATAATTGGTCGGTGATAACACCAGGCACAGGGGAATAGCCTGAAGCTACCTCCTCCGGCAAGGTTTATTTTACCCGGAGCTGCTAAGAGTCGGGAGGTTCCAGCTTTCGCTGAATGACAACATTGTTGGTGGGGATGGGGGAGATTCCCTTTGGTCTATCAAAGACTATTTATTAGCAATTGTTATTGTTAG